>WOZP01000049.1 GCA_011620215.1 Rugosibacter sp. | reverse complement strand
AACTCACCACCGAGCACACTGAGCGAAGCCGCATGGGTCCAGCCCACGTGGTAAGCATCGCCCACAAAATTTTCAGCGGGTGTTTTCCAGTTGCAGTTGAGCAAAGTGCGCGTGGGGGGGCCAATGAGTTCAGCACCGCCCGTGGAATCCATCCAGACATCCAGGTAAAAGCGATAATCGCCTAGGTAGTCATACAAACTAGGGGCAGTTTTATCAAAGTTGCCATACCAAAAACCCATGTAGCTTTCGCAACGAACTTCCGTCAAGCCATGCGTGGATTTATCCAGCACACCTTTGTAAAACTCGTTTTCAAATGGCACCGCTTGTAATGAGCCGTCAATCCCGTAAGACCAGCCATGATAAGTACAAGTGAATGATCGCGTATTCCCTGCTTCAACTGATGTTACGCGCGTACCACGATGCTGACAGTAATTCAAAAAGGCTTTGACCGAACCATCTTTCTGACGAGCGATGATAACTTCGTCTTCACCCATGATGGCTGTGGTGAAATCACCTGGATTGGGGATCAAACTATCGTGAGTGAGAAATAGCCAGCAGCGATCAAAAATACGCTCCAGCTCAAGTTGATAAATTTGTTCGTCCCAGAATATGCTCTTGGCCTGGGTACCGTTTTTGACATCAACCAAACCGGCTACATCAATCATGATAAAAACTCCTCAATTTTTCAGCCCTTCATCTATGGGCTTATTTGAATAAAATATCTGCGCAATGCCAGGAATGATTAGCTGGATTGCGATGCCAGATATTCTTCGACAAACTGCAATCGATCATTGCCCCACCACATTTCTCCGTCAACAAACATGGTCGGCACGCCAAATACGCCTCTGTCATGTGTCTCTTTATTTGCCTCGGCAAAACGCCGGGCAGAGTCTTCCCCTACCGTATAGGCCAGAAACTCATCACCCGACCAGCCCAGGCCTTCTGCAACACGACGCAATACCGCTTCATCAGTCATATCTTCGCCCCGCCCCCAAACAGCCTGGAACATTTGGTGTACGTAATCACGCTGCTGGCCTTTATCAATCGCAAAAAACAAACCACGATTGGCTCGCTCAGAAGCAAAATTTGATGGAAATACAAGCGGCGGCAAATTGTAGCGTTTGGCCCAGCGTTGCATATCAGCCGTCAGGTAACGCAGCTTGGCTGGCACTTGACGATTGGATGGCCCGTTGTTGCCTGCAGCTAATTTTGCCACCGGTAAATCAAGCGGAACGTACCTTATTTCCAGCCCAAAGCGATCGGCTAATGCACTCAGTTGAGTCTCGGCCAAGTAGGCAAACGGACTCATAAAATCAAAAAAGAATTCAAGCTGTTTTTTCATGAAATCGCTTTCTTTAAGAACTGAAAATAAGGGCTGTCAAAAGGACTGAAGGACTGGTCTGATTAGCTGGCTTGCTGACTGAGCTTTTTATGCAGCTCTGCCCAACGCTCGCCAGACAGTCGCGCACCGGCGAGATAAGCTTCGGGCACGGTATCGAAACGATAAGGAGGCCGTGCAGGCCCTGCATTCATCCAGCCACCGGCATTAAAACGTGCTTTTTCAAGTTGCACGTTGTACAGGGAAAAATCTTTAAATGACCCATTCGGGAACAGGGACTGCGCTGTATGAAGAATGGCATTTTGCAGCTCGGTCGCTTTTGTCCAGTCACCAGTTTTTTTCGCCTTGATTACCTCGTCGCGCAGGTGCAACGCGGGCAGCGGGCCACAGTTAGTGCCACTGGTCCAGAAGGCAGTAATATTTTCTGGATCAATCTTGGCAGCCGGAACGTAGTCCATATCAATCGGCAAAAAGCGAATCTTTCCTTTGGTTAGCATCAGGTCAAGATAAAGGGTTGCAACACCAATGTATTTGCAGGTAACTACTTGTGGAATATCGGCAACCTGCGCCCAGAAAGGCCGCGGGAAATCAAATTTAAAGGCTTCGGGATTGGCATACACCGCGATCGACATATCCGGTACAGCTTCTGCAACATCACGGTAGAAATTTACGGCACTTTTGGTATCGCAAATCTGCCACATGGGCAAACCCAGCATGGTGCCATCAGCGCCAATGTCGTAGGCCTCTTTGGTTTGCTGAATCGTGTCGCGCGTGTTCAGCGAGGTGGTGCCGCAAAAATAAGGCACTCGCCCACGCACGGTTTCAACCATCGTGCCAATCACCCGACGTTTCTCTTCCCACGTGAGTGAAGCGCCTTCACCAAACGTACCTAACGAAAGAATGCCATTGACACCCGACTTCACCAGCTCTTCGGCAACACGCGCCACCTCATCCAGATCAACAGTATCCGTCATGCGCCAGTCTTCAGCGCCAGGCTTGGCAGGGGTTGGCATAATTGCCCAGGCACCATTGATATCGTTAACAGACAACACACGAGAGGTGTTACTCATTTGTAAATCTCCTTAAGAATTTTAATAAAACCGGTCGAAATGCAATTGCTGCGCAGGGACGCGCTTATCCAGCAACAATAATTTCTGGAGCGCTTCTGTCATGGGTGGTGGGCCGCAGCAGTAAAACTCGTAATTCTCAAAACCCGTAGCCAGTTTTTGCTGCATGACTTCATGGATAAAGCCTTGCTCGCCCTGCCAGCCTTCAGTAGGCGTGGATATTGCCGGAATGATGGTTGCGCGCTCAGCCATAAGCGGATCACGAGCCAGCAACTCTTTGATGCACAAATCATTGGGGGTACGTGCACCATAGAAAAAGGTAATTTTTCTACCAGCTAACCGAGGATCACGCACAGCGGCACGCACGATCGACACCATCGGCGAAAGACCGGAGCCGCCGCCAATGCAAACAATGTCGCGCGGACTTTCAGGCCGAAGGTAAGCCAAGCCGTACGGACCATCAATATCGATTTGATCGCCTGTTTTAAGCTGAGTAAACAATACAGTGGTGCCTCTACCTTTGGGTACGTGCCGAATAATAAAATTCCAAGTGCCACCATCAGTAGGCAGATTGGACATCGAATATGCACGCGCGCCCTCAACACCCGGCAGATGCAGCAAAGCAAATTGCCCCGGCAGAAAAGCTGCCGGTTCAGGCGTTTTAAAACAAAACTCGGTTAAATCATGCGTGAGTTTGCGTACCTCAACCAAAGTAGCAGCCACCCGTGTCGGACGATGCAATGGCACATAATCACTCTTGAGGCGCACTTTAATGACGCAGTCGCTGGTTGGCTCGCATTGACAAGCCAAACGTCGACCGCGTTCACGCGCTTTGGCAGATAGCCCCGGCGCCTCAGGCCATAGTTCTTTAACTTCACCGGAAACCACTTCAAACATGCAACTGCCGCATCCGCCTGAGTTGCATTCATAAGGAAAACCCAAGCCTTGGCGCAAGGCTGCGCCAAGCAGAGTGTCCGCAGCGTTATTGGCAACAGAAAACTCTTCGCCAGTGCCATCAACCTTGATCGAAAAACTATTCTCCATAAATCAAAGCCTAACTGGCAATAAACGCCTTGACCAAGGCCAGTGTTTTATCCAACTGCTCCATCTGCGGAATATGGCCTGATTGATCGATGATCTCAACGCGAGAATTCGCAATGCGCTTTTGAAATTCTTCAGCGTAAGCCACAGGAATGAGCTTGTCTTGCTTGCCCCAGATAATTAGCGCAGGCACGCTGATACGGTGAATTCGCTTCGCCAAACCCTGATCTGGGAAGGGCCAGATGAACTTGGCTACGCAGCCGAGCGACCAAACCGCATGTGCAATATGCTTGACCCTCATTTCAGGATCAGCAGGCGGGGTGAACATGGCCTGCGCGGCAGGAATGGATGGATCAAGAAACAAATAGCCTGGCAGATTTTCCGGTTTATCAAGGTACAGTTGATTGGTCAGCACCGGAACATCATCACGCCACAACCCTGCAGGATCGAGCGGGATGATCTTGCTGAAAATATCTGGGAAATGGGCTGCCAGATCACACATCAGCATACCGCCAAAAGACTGGCCGATCGCTACGGGACGTTTGAGGCCCAGCTTGCGCAGAACCTCTTCGTAGATCAAAACGAGATCAAGAAAGGTATCTACCTTATGAATAGCGTACGGGTCGCCAAAGCTTGTCCCCGGCATTTCCGGTGCGTAAACCGTATGCGTTTCAGCCAGCTTGTCGAGAAACTGGTCCCAGTACAAACCAGCGGCAGGGTGAAGGTAAACCAATGCGGGGCCGCTTCCAGCAACTTTTACTTGAACATCAATCTGATCATTCCACGCCTTGACAACTTCTGTACGCTCCGGGCCTTTGATAACAACTTGTGCAGACATAAATTTTCTCCTGGTCTTTTGTGTGTGCTGCGTGAATCACTTAATCAGCACAACGGGACTGTTCATCGGAACTCTGTAACAGATGAATATAAATAAATATAGGAAAGCTACATAACCCCCGACTAGGGGTTAACGAGCACCACTTGGCCACCAGCGGTTTTCCCAGTTTTCATCCTCCCAGATTCCCTTTAGCTTAGGCAGAATATGCTTGGAAAGCATATCAATATTCTTCATGACCAACTCATGCGGCATGGGACCGATATGAACCATGATGACCAAGTGACCGATACGGAAATTTTTGACTATTTCAATCAGCTGCTGGGCGACAGTTTCTGGCCCGCCAACAATCGCGCATTGATTGTCGACCAGCTCTTTATAGTCAATCGTGCGCATCTTCGGAACAATGCCAAAATCGCCCGGGTCTCTGATAATGAATTCCAGCCCCTTGATATCAACATAACCCGGCAGCCCCATTGATTGCATGGGGATAGCGCCAAGACCTGTACGGTAACCTTGCTCAATATACGGACCATATTCACGATGAGCTTCTGCATCGGTTTCACCCACAAATACCGCCTGGACAAACGACAGACGATAGGGGTTACGATCTTTCCCGCGCTCTTCAGCCATATCCCAGTACCGATCAAAAACCCGCTTGCCGGTAAGCTTGGGACCAAACCAGCTGAGGTACAGGAAATTATCATCATTATCGATGATGCCTCCCAGCGTGACGGGGTTACCAATCGCTGGCGCCCACACCGGGGGCTTATCCTGAAACGGCCGCGGCCACACATTCACTTCCGCATATTTGTTGTATTTGCCGTTCCACGCGAAAACCTCTTCAGAACGCCATGCTTTTTTGATCAATTCGAGATTTTCATAGAACCGCGCACGGGTCTCAATTGGCGGGATGCCGTTGTTACGATTAACGTCGTAACTCAGGCCAATCGGAAAACCTGCAACCAGGCGCCCCGCACTGATTTGATCCAAAACTGCGTATTCAGCGGCAATCCTGAGGGGCTCGCGCGTCTTGGCCAATGAGCGGCCCACACAAGCAAGACCCACATTCAAACCTTCGCTTTGCGTAGCATAGGCTAGCGCCGACATTTGAAGATTGGGATTCGGCAGGATGTCATAGCTCGCCTGTTCGTGCTCGGTTGTTGCCACGCCATCAAATCCAGAACGCGCGGCATGCATCATTTCATCCAGAAAGTGCATGTGATCCTGATGCATCAACTTGCGATCTACCAGCGCGTGATACGGCATGGTGGTTACCGAATCGTACTTGCTTGCGTAATCCGACGCGAAATGGCGGTAAGCCAGCTGCTCAAATGCGAGTACCTTCATAAATAATCTCCAGAAATGGGTCAAAAAAAATCACGCTTTTTTTGTTTTTTTATAACGATAACGCGATTAAAAAAACACTAAAAACACAACAACAGCAACAGCAACAGATTACGCCTCCACTTCCGCCTCGATATAAATCTCATCGCCTTCAACAATAACAGGGTAGGTTTGTAGCGCAATTTCGCAAGGGAAAGACAGTGGCTCACCCGTCTTTATATCAAAACTTCCACCATGCAACGGACACTCAACAACTTCACCTTCGAAATAACCATCGGTCATCATGGCAATATTGTGCGTACAAATATTACTTGTTGCATAGTGCGTTCCATCAAGATTAAAGAGGGCAATGGGCTTTAGGCCAGCCACATCAATAGGTTTCATTTCACCTGGGGCAATATCTCCAAGCTTACAAATTTTTACACGAGTATTCATACATCAATTCCTGATGGTTTAATTAAACATTGACACCCCCGACCGATTGAACCACGCTCAGACAGACTGGGAACGAAGCATACAATATTAAAGGCATCCCAAAAACTTGTCTATATAATAGTTTCCATTCACATAACAAATACATGTAAGCCATTGGTGCGACCCTAAAGAATATGAAGCTTCGTTCGATCGACCTTAACCTTTTGGTAGCCTTCCACCGCCTGTATATCGACAGGAATGTCTCGCGGGCAGCGGATAATCTAGGCCTCTCGCAACCCGCGATGAGCAACACCCTTAAACGCTTACGACAGCTGACGGGCGACGAGCTTTTTGTCCGCACATCCGCAGGGATGGCCCCCACGCTCTGTGCAGAAGAATTAGCCGCGCCGTTGGCACAAGCATTAGCGACTATTCAGGAAACTCTTAGCCACCTGACGAGTTTTAACCCGGCCAAAAGCACGCGGAAATTTGTGATCTCAGCCTTCGATATTGGTGAAAGTTATTTGATGCCGAGGTTAATGGATCGACTCGCTAAAGAAGCGCCCGGGGTTACGCTGCAGACAACCCGTGCCGGTGTCGGAGATTCACTGAAGCTCGCTTTAGAGTCCGGCGAAGTTGACTTTGCCCTCGGCCATCTGCCACACCTGCAGGCTGGATTTTATCAACGTCGACTTTTTCTGCAACATTATGTTTGCGCTTTCCGACGTGGACACCCCATGGCAGGCAGCACTTTCGGGATAAATGAATTTCAGGAGGCTGATCACTTAACTATTGTCACCGAAGGTAGCGACTACGAGTTGCTCGACAAAATCATGGCAGGCCAAGCCACGCAGCGGAAAATAAGGCTGCGCGTATCGCATTTTCTAAGCACTGGTTATTTACTGCGGGACACCAACCTTGTCGCGACGATCCCAAACAAATTGGCAGAAATTCTTTGCGAACCATTTGGATTGGTGTACGTGCCCCACCCAATCATGCTTCCCCCAACAGATATCAACCTGCTATGGCATGCCCGATCACACCGTGATCCGGCATGCCAATGGCTGCGCAACTTATTGTTTGAACTATTTACTGAGTAACATCTCTGCCTCTGACTTGGCTATGCTTTGCGAATAGGCAATTTTTATTGACGCAGACTAAGCATCTTGCTATATTGGTTCCTGTTAGAACTAATTATCTACTTAATTCTTGCGTATGCCACAGGCAATCTTACGCTCCACCTTAAGGGAGCTTGTCCACTGTTATCAAGCATTTGAAGGGTATGCTAGTGCAGACATCTGCCAGCAAGGACTGACGATTTCTCAGTTTGACATTCTTGTCACATTGGGAAATGGTCAAGGCATGACGCCTAAAGAACTGGTCGAGAAAACTTTAATTACCAAAGGCACACTGACTGGCGTCGTTGATCGTTTGCAGATCAAAGGGCTGGTTAACAGAACGCGCAGCACCCTCGACGGACGCAGTCAGATCATCACGCTAACCAAAAAAGGGCAAACTCTGTTTGAGAAGGTATTTCCTGGACACTTAGCGTATATGGGTCAAGCTTTCGCGCATCTTCAAACAAAAGAAATCAGCCATATTGAAGAAGTTCTGAGCAACTTGCGCCATGCGTTTGAAAGCCAAAAAATCAAAGGAAAAACTCTATGAGTCGGTCCAATTCAACAACCTACACAAGGACTGCCATTGCCTTCCACTGGCTTACTGCACTATTGATCCTGGCCGCCTTTCCTCTCGGCGTATATATGCATGAGCTACCTTTATCACCCACTAAACTTCAGCTGTACAGTTACCATAAGTGGCTTGGCATTACCGTGTTAATGCTTGCCATCTTGCGCGTGCTATGGCGTGCCTCGCACCGCCCACCGGCACTACCCGCCTCTTTGCCTCGTTGGCAGCAAATCACCACACATGCTGTGCATTACTCCTTGTATTTACTCCTGCTGCTCATCCCCCTTTCAGGCTGGCTCATGAGTTCTGCCAAGGGGTTTCAAACAGTCTGGTTCGGCGTTTTTCCGCTACCTGACCTAATTGCCAAAGACAAAGCACTGGGAGATTTGCTTCAGGAAATTCATGAGGTGTTGAACTTCACACTACTCGGCCTCGTCTCTTTACATATTTTGGCCGCGCTAAAACATCACTTTATTAACCGCGATGGAATTTTCATGCGCATGCTATCAACGCGCCCCAGATAGTCTATTTTCTCAACCCACTCAGAAGAACTCTCGTGATTAAGAAAATTGCTTTTATCGCACTTGCTGCCTGCTTTGCCTCTTCCTTGCTCGCAGCACCAGAAACTTATGTAATTGAAAGCTCACATACCTTTCCTCGCTTTGAATACAGCCATCTGGGTTATTCAAACCAGATGCAACGTTTTAATAAAACCACAGGGAAAATTACCCTGGATCGCGCCGCAGGAACCGGCAGTGTTGATGTGATCATCGCTGCTAAATCAGTAGATACCGGCTACGCACTGTTCGACACCCACATTCAAGGCACAGATTTTTTGATACAGCCACATTCCCAACCATCACTTTCAAATCTGATCAGCTCACGTTTGAAGGCGACAAACTAACCTCGGTGTCAGGAGACCTCACAACCAAAGGGATTACCCAGAAGGTAAAACTGGATGCCACCTAATTTCACTGCATGCCACATCCCCTGCTAAAAAAAGATGCCTGCGACGCCAATGCCACGACAAAAATCAAACACTCTGATTTTGCCATGGGGAAACATACACCCTTTGTTGGCGATGAAGTCACGCTAACGATCACGGTAGAAGCCGTTAAAGAATAACCACTTTTAGTCTTAGTCGCTAACCAAATTACTATTGCTCAGTATTCAAGGATAAGTCGTCATGAAAATTTCTCACATTTCCGTCACCACTATGCTGCTGATTGGTTTAATCAGCAGCGGACTCACTGGCTGTGGCCAGAAGCCTGGCAATGGCGGCCCTCCATCCGCAGGTGGGCCAGGTGGTGGCATGCCCCCGGCAGAGGTTGAATTCATCACGGCGACTACTGGATCTGCAACCCTGACCCAAGATTTACCTGCTCGCATCGAAGCCTGGCGCACAGCCCAGGTACGGGCCCGCGTTGAAGGCATTGTTGAAAAGCGTTTATTTACTGAAGGCTCGGATGTTAAAGCCGGAGCAACATTGTTTAGCATTGATCCCCGCACGTATGCAGCTGCTTATCAAGCAGCAAAAGCCGATGTCGAAGCAGCTCGTTTGGTGGTTTCTCGCTACAAACCCTTGCTGGAGATAAAAGCAGTTAGCCAGCAAGAATACGACACAGCAGATGCGCGTTATAAGCAAACCCAAGCAACTCTGGCACACGCCTCCCTTGACATGGAAAACACGCGGGTACCAGCACCGATTTCAGGTCGTATTGGCCGCGCTTCTGTCACAGAGGGCGCATTAGTCGGCCGTGGTGAGACGACGCCCTTAGCCACTATCGAACAGATTGATCCTATTTATGTCAATTTCACACAACCCGGTAGCGAATTGCTTCGTTTGCAAGCCGCGCTGAAAGCCGGTACGTTAAAACACGCTGTATCCACAAAAGTAGAGCTCCTCTTGGAAGATGGTAGCAAATACCCTTTGTCGGGCAAGATTCTTTTCTCAGACTTGGCCGTTAATCCAAGTACTGGCGCAGTCTCGGTCCGAGCACAATTCCCTAATCCTGAACGCATGCTCCTTCCAGGCATGTTTGCCCGCGTTCGCTTCCCTTCCGCCATTGCCGAGAATGTTGTTCGCATCCCACAATCTGCGGTGCAAACAGGACCGCAAGGGCAATTTGTCCTGCTTATCGTTGGTGAGAATAAAACGAAGCCGCAACCCATTAAAACCGGCAGCATGGCCGATGGTGATTTCATTGTCACAGAAGGTCTAAAGGGCGGTGAAAAAATTATCGTCAGCGGGTTTCAAAAAATGCGTCCCGGTGCGCCTTTCAAAGCGATTCCATGGCAAGCACCGGGTACAGTCAAACCAGCAGCAGCATCTAAAATGCCCAACGGCAAGAAAGCAGGCTGATCCATGCTACCTAATTTCTTCATCGATCGCCCTATATTTGCCTGGGTAATCGCCATCATCATCTGCTTGGGCGGCGCCCTCGCCCTGCAAAACTTGCCCGTCGCGCAATATCCTGCCGTAGCCCCTCCAGGCTTGACTATCTCACTCAATTATCCCGGTGCGTCTGCGCAAATTGTCGAAGAAGCAGCTGTAGCACTAATTGAGCAGGAAATGAACGGTATTGAAAACCTGCTGTACATGGAATCCTCTTCTGAGGTTGGCTCAGGCTCTGTCACGTTAACCTTCTCGCCTGGAACTGATCTCAACTATGCTTCCGTAGAAGCGCAAAATCGCATCAAACGGGTAGAAGCGCGGCTACCTGATGATGTGCGTCGTCTAGGCGTAACCGTGACTAAATCAGCGCGTAACTTTGTCATGTTTTTGGCATTATTTTCACCTGACAACAGCCTTGATTCGACAGATTTGGGTAATTACGGGACAGCCAATTTGCTCGAGCCCCTGCGACGCGTAACTGGTGTAGGTGAAGCCTTGCTATTTGGTAGCGAATATTCCATGCGGATTTGGCTGAACCCCGACAAGCTTTTTTCTTATCATCTAACCCCTGGCGACATTACAAATGCAGTTCGCGCACAAAACATACAAGTTGCTACAGGTGAATTAGGTCAATTACCAGCAGTACCAGGACAAGAAATAAATGCTGTGATCACGGTCAGGGGTCGCCTGACTTCGCCTGGGGAATTTGAAAAAATCATTATCCGAACCAATCCTGATGGCTCAACGCTACGTTTGGCAGACGTTGCACGAGTTGAGCTGGCCGCACAAACCTATACGCGCTCATCAAGAGTTGATGGGAAAAATAGTGCCAATATTGCCATACGCTTATCCCCGGGCGCCAATGCATTGAATACGGTGCAAGCAACGAGAGCGAAAATGACAGAGCTCGCCCGCTTTTTTCCGAAGGGAAAGATCGACTGGATGAATCCTTACGATACCTCCCGATTCGTTGCCATATCGATACGTGAAGTAATCACCACTTTGTTCGAGGCTATTTTTCTCGTATTCCTGGTGATGTATTTATTCATGGGTAACTTGCGCGCCACACTCATTCCAACAATCGTTGTGCCTATTGCGCTTATGGGTGGCGTGTTGGGACTGTATGCCTTAGGGTACTCAATCAATGTATTAACCCTTTTCGCCATGGTACTGGCTATTGGTATCGTCGTTGATGACGCAATTGTGGTCGTTGAAAATGTTGAGCGGCTGATGACTACAGAAAATCTATCGCCACGAGATGCCACAAAAAAGGCCATGGGGCAAATTACCAGCGCGGTGATTGCTATTACCGTGGTGCTTTCTGCTGTATTTCTGCCGATGACTTTTTTTGGTGGGTCAACCGGTGCCATCTATCGACAATTTGCAGTCACCCTTGTCCTGACAATGGGTTTTTCTGCCATGATGGCCTTAACGCTGACACCCGCGTTATGTGCGACCCTACTCAAGGCGCATCCCAATCAAGTGGAAGTAATGGAAAACGGCTTGCTCGGGCGATTCAATCGTTTCTTCAATCGAACCACCACGCGTTACGTATCGAGTGTGTCACGTCTCGTTAAAAATAGTGCACGTTACCTTGTTCTGTATTTGCTCTTCATTGTTGCAGCGGTGTGGCTGTTTAGTCGCTTGCCGGACAGCTTCCTTCCTGAAGAAGATCAAGGATATTTTGTCACCATGATCCAATTACCTCCCGGTGCTACCACGAGTCGAACCATCAAGATACTGGACAACGTCGAACAGTATTTCATGAAACAACCTGAAGTTGCACATGTGGTTGGTGTCGTGGGTTTTTCATTTGCTGGTAGCGGTCAAAACTCTGCACTGGCTTTTGTCACACTAAAAGACTGGGATCAGCGCAGTGCGCACGATAGTTCCGCCCAAGTGCTGATACGCAAAGCTAACATGGCGTTTTTCAACATCAAGCAAGCGCTGATTTTCACCATCAATCCACCACCTATCCCTGAGTTGGCTGCCGCCGGCGGGTTTGACTTCCGCTTACAAGATCGTGGGGGTATTGGCCGTGAAAAGCTCCTTGAAGCCAGGAATATTGCGCTTGGCATGGCGTCACAAAATCCCCACCTGACAGGTGTAAGACCTGAAGGCCAAGAGCCCGCGCCACAACTATTCCTGGATGTAGATCGCACAAAAACAGAAACCTTGGGCGTCAGCATGACAAACCTGAACGAGACCATGCAATCAGCCTTGGGTGTGGCCTATATCAACGACTTTGTCATGCAGGGTCGCGTCTTGCGCGTGCAAATGCAAGCCGAAGCCAATACGCGCAAGACCGTTGATACGATCCTGCGCTTACCGGTGCGCAACAATAAAGGTGAAATGGTCATGCTCAGTGAGCTAGTCACACCCCATTGGATTGTTGCGCCACCCAGGCTTGACCGCTTTAATGGCTTGCCTTCAATGAAGCTCTCTGGCGGCCCTGCCCCTGGTCAAAGCAGCGGTGAAGCGATATCCACCATGGAGGGTATCGCAGCCAAACTTCCCTTGGGTATTGGCTTTGAATGGTCGGGCATTGCTTTCGAAGAAAAACTGGCAGGTGCCCAAGCGCCGTTGCTTTTTGCCGTTTCCCTTATCGCAGTTTTTTTATGTCTTGCGGCTCTGTATGAAAGCTGGTCGATCCCGTTTGCAGTCATGCTTGCAGTACCGCTCGGAATATTTGGCTCGTTACTTGCCGTCACCCTGAGGGGCTTGCCTAACGATGTTTATTTTAAAGTTGGGCTCATTGCGATTATTGGTCTTTCGTCCAAAAATGCGATTCTTATTATCGAATTTGCACGTAAACTCCAAGATGATGGCATGAGCTTGATTGACGCTACGCTCGAAGCCTGCCGCTTGCGCTTCCGGCCTATCTTGATGACCTCCATTGCATTTATCGCGGGAGTTTTTCCACTCGCAATTTCAACCGGCGCAGGTGCTGAAAGCCGCCATGCCATTGGAACGGGTGTGATCGGTGGCATGTTTACGGCCACCCTCCTGACAGTGTTCTTTGTGCCGATTTTCTTTGTGGTCGTGCGTCGTATTTTCCCTGGAAAGCCACTACCACATAAGGAGTCACACGATGCATAAGTTATGCACTTGGGCGGCGACCCTCACGCTTGCAGGTTGCTCTTTTGCTCCCGTCTATCAACGGCCAGAGCTCCCTGTGCCTGCGCAATGGCCCTCTTATGCAAAAGTCGGTGCTGGTGACACGGTACCTCATGAGTCCCCGAGCGTCACGGTAGTACAGCCGATGAGTTGGCGCAGCTTCTTTACGGATCCTCGCTTGCAGCGCTTGATTGAAGCAGCACTTGATCACAATCGTGACATGCGCATTGCCATTGCTCGTGTAGAAGAAGCTCAAGCACTATATGGCATCACCCATGCGGATCGTTTGCCCACCGTAAATCTTGGTGCTGCACAGTCAGCTGCGCGGACTCCTGCACAATTATCCCCCACGCTACAGGCTCAAACCAACCGTCGATACGATGTCAATTTAGGCATGACAGCCTTTGAGCTCGACTTTTGGGGTCGAGTTAAAAATCTTGATGCCGCTGCCCGCGCAAACTATCTTGCAACAGCCCAAGCCCGCGAAACCTTTCGCTTGAGTTTGATCGCTGACGTAGCCAACGCGTACTACTCATTACAAGAGTTCGATGAGCGGCGCCTTCTAGCGCAGGCCACACTGGATAGTCGTGCAGACAGTCGTCGGCTCATCGGCAAGCGGCGTGATGTCGGTCTCGCCGGTGATCTTGACTTTCTGGCAGCAGACGCCGCCTATGAGTCAGCACGCGCAGAGCTCGCCAATCTCGAGCGTAACCAGCGCCTTGCCAGCAATACGCTAGCTTTATTCGTCGGCACGGTAACTCAGGATTTGCCACCAAGTCGCCAACTAATTGACCAAGGCGAATTACCTGCGTTGCCGGTATCAGTGCCTAGTGAGGTGTTGCTGCGTCGTCCGGATGTCCGTTCAGCCGAGCAACGTTTGCTCGCGGCGAACGCCAATATCGGTGCCGCCCGCGCCGCATTTTTTCCACGCATCGGGCTGAGCCTGGCCTTCGGTACGGCCAGTCGAACGCTCTCCGGCTTGTTTGACGCTGGCACTGGCGCATGGAGCTTTGCCCCGTCCTTGGTACAGCCCCTGTTTGATTCCGGCCGTACGCAAGCCAACGTTAGCCTGACAGAAGCGCGCAAAGTCATCGCTGTTGCCGAGTATGAAAAAACCATACAGCAAGCCTTCCGCGAAGTGGCCGATGCCTTGGCTGCTCGTGATCAGCTGAGTGAGCAACTTAGCGCCCTGAACGCTACTGAAAAATCTCAAACCGAACGCTTAAAACTTGTCGATGCTCGCTACCGCGCGGGGGTTTCCAGTTACCTTGAGTTGCTGGATGCGCAACGCGATGCATTCACAGCGCAACAAAACGTCATTCAGGTGCGCAGTGCAATGCTCACTGCTGCGGCCCAACTCTATAAAGCACTCGGCGGAGATGCTCCTGCAGATGAAATCGGCAGTGGGAAAAACAGCTGACCAGACCAGTTCAGTTCAGTCATCACGGCTATCACGGCTCTAAAACGGGCATATCTCCGTTTAGGAAATATGCCCTGCATCGTATTTGGGGATTAATGGTGGTGACCGTGCGCCCCATGAACGTGGCCATGGGTGATTTCTTCCGCTGTTGCAGCACGAACCTCCGTCACCGTGCAAGAAAAAATCAACGCTATGCCGGCCAGTGGATGATTCCCGTCGACAACAACTTTATCTTCCGTAATATCGGTAATTGTATATAACCGATCGTCTTCGTCACCACGTTCAAACTGGGTACCCATTTCGATGTTTTCCGGAAACAGGTTGCGCGGCTCGATAATGATCAATTCAGCGTCATATTCGCCAAAAGCGTCTTCAGGTTGCAGCTTGACTTCAATGCTGTCACCAGCGACTTTGCCTTGAATTTCTTCTTCAATGCGATCAAAAATACCGCCATAACCACCATGCAAATAGACGAGTGGCGCATTACCCGCATCAATCAGATTGCCATCCGGATCTTTAACCGTATATTTAAGAGTGACGACGCTGTTTCTAGCGATTTGCATGATGCTTTCCTTTGCCATTTAAACGTTGAACAAGTTGATAAACCATAGCGGCGTGCCCTTTGGGCTGCACATCGTAAAGCGCATGCTGAACAATGCCGTTTTTGTCGATAATAAACGTAGAGCGAATGATACAAAGTTTTTTGTGGCCGTCATGCTCACGGTATTGGCTAACACCAAATTGTCGGCATACCTCGCCTTTTTCATCAGAAAGCAAAGGCACAGACAAGCCATGCAGATCACGAAAATTTGCGTGTGAATAGCAATCATCACGTGAAACACCGAATATTTTACAGTCCAGCTTGGCAAACTCACTTTCGTGATCTGAAAAATCAGCGGCTTCAATAATGCAGTTAGGCGTGTTGTCACGAGGATAGAAAAACAACACGGCATGGTACTGACCATATACCGAACGGGAATCGACCCACGCCATGTCCGCATCGGGCAACAAGAAATCAGGCGCGGCTTCTCCAGCATGCAGCATTCGGTTTGCCTCCGGGTAAGGATGACTTATTCTAACCGAGCATTCGCCAAGTAAATCAAGCACTATTTTTACGTCGTTCTTTTTTCATCCGGAGTTAATGCGACGGCTGATTTATGGGCACTAGCCAAATACTCGTGTGAGCGCATTTCAATCAAACGGCTAACCGTGCGGGCAAATTCAATCGCTTGTGGGCCTTGCACATACAGCGCTTCGGCAGGGCATGCTGCGCTGATAATCAACTTCACCCGGTGATCGTAAAGCACGTCAACCAGCCAGGTAAACCGTCGCGCTGCACTTGAATCATCAAGGGTCATTTTAGGCACGTTAGATAACATCACCGTGTGATATTCCTCAGCTAACGCCAGGTAATCATTTTGCGAACGCGGGCCTGCACAGAGTGTCGCAAAATCAAACCAGATGATGCCTTGGGCACGTCGCACCACAGGTAAATCGCGATTCACCAGGGTGATGGCCTGCGTGGATCCTTCACCACCCGCCAGCTGACGGAACATCTGCTGCAACGCTTTAGTGGCAAATACGAAATCCTCGACTAAAAATATATCTGCTTGCTCTAAGGTACGCAGGCGGTAATCTATGCCGGCATCAATTTTCAACACATCCAGCGTCTGGTTCAATAGCTGTATCGTTGGTAAAAAATTTTGTCTTTGCAACCCATTCGGATAAAGGCCATCGGGTGGGTAATTGGAAGTAATACAAAAAATAACGCCACCATCAAACAAGGCTTTCATCAAGCGGCCAAGAATCATGGCATCGGCAATATCTGACACATGAAATTCATCAAAACACATCAACCGAGTATCTCGTGCAATGTCGGCGGCTACTTTGGCCAGAGGATCTGTTTCGAAGTGATACGCTTTGAGTGCTTGATGCACCTCGCGCATGAAGGCATGAAAATGCACACGCCGTTTTCTCTGATAAGGGACAGCTTCAAAAAAACAATCCATGAGAAAACTTTTACCACGACCGACTCCGCCCCAAAGCCAAACCCCTCGGGGTAGCTCAGGGTGAATGAAGAACTTGCGCAATCGATTACGCCGCGCAGCTTTCAGAGCAAGCAATTCGTCATAGAACACTTGCAGCCGTTCCACGGCAATGAGTTGTTCAGCATCGGCAACAATATTGCGCTCGGCAAGCGTTGCACTGAACGCTCGGCGCACACCGTCTTTAACAACGTTAAGAGTTCGATAGGACATGGGGTGAGTTATTACAACATCGATTACAACATCGATAAAAAGCGCCTTGGCCACTGGCGAACCCATGCCTTGCTACCAAAATGAAGCACTACCCAGCCGCCGCAAAACACCATAACAAAGTGCTGCAATGACAAAGACTAAAAATGCAGTGCGCGTTTGTCAACCGCCAATGCAGACTCATGCATTGCTTCGGATAAGGTGGGATGTGCGTGGCAAATGCGGGCAATATCTTCCGAAGAGGCGTTAAATTCCATCGCCACTACGGCCTCTGCAATCAATTCTGAGGCATTGTTACCGATAACATGCACGCCGAGAATACGATCCGTTTGGGCGCATGCCAGCATTTTGACAAAACCGGTGGTGTCTCCCTGCCCTAATGCGCGACCATTGGCAGCAAAAGGAATCTGTCCGACACGGTATTCAGTGCCTTCATTTTTCAATTGTTGTTCTGTTTTACCAACCCAGGCGATTTCCGGATGGGTATAGATCACCCACGGGATAGCGTCATAATTGACATGACCTTTTTGCCCAGCGATACATTCAGCAACCATCACACCCTCTTCCATGCTTTTATGGGCAAGCATGGGGCCTGGCACGACATCCCCTACCGCCCAAACATTGGGTAAATTGGTGCGGCACTGCGCATCAACCGCAATAAAACCACGCTCTGTCATCACCAAACCAACAGTTTCAGCACCGATACTGTGAGTTGTCGGAATACGCCCCACAGACACAATGAGCCGATCACATTCCAGCACTTTTGACTCATCACCTAGCTCATAAGCCACAGTGACGCCTTTTTTGGTGACATCCACTTTCGTGATTTTCGCGCCCAAGTGAATCGCCAAGCCCTGCTTTTGCGTGAATGTTTTCCATGCTTCTTTTGCAACTGCCGCATCAGCTGACACGAGAAAATCCGGCATCGCTTCAAGAATGGTGACCTCAGAACCAAGTCTTTTCCAAACAGAACCCAACTCCAAGCCAATGACGCCTGCCCCGATAACGCCTAGTCGTTTGGGCGCAGTTTCAAAAGATAGCGCCCCCACATTGTCGCAAACAATTTTGTTATCCACGGGAATATTTGGCAAATGGCGCGCCTGAGATCCAGTCGCCACAATGACATGCGTTGCTTCAACTGTCTCGCCGCTGACATCGATTTGCCAGCGGTCATTTTCGCGGCCGACAAATTTTCCGTGCCCCGCTAGCAAGGTGACTTTGTTTTTCTTGAACAAACTCTTAATGCCACTCGTGAGCTGATCAACAATGTTATCTTTGCGCTTGACCATGGTGGCCACATCCATTTTCACATCGCTCGCAGAGATGCCATGCATGATGAAAGAATGGGTTGCTTGCTCGAACAATTCAGATGATTGCAATAGTGCTTTGGAAGGAATGCAGCCCACATTCAGGCACGTTCCGCCCAACCGAACTGCACCTTTCGGGTCGGCATAGGATTCGGATTCAATGCATGCCGTAGACAACCCTAACTGGGCAGCGCGAATAGCAGCCACGTAGCCACCCGGCCCACCCCCAATAACGACAACATCAAATTGTTTGAACATGAGACAACCTTTCAGAATCAGTAATTTTCAACGCTAATCTTTAATGCCAACTCGCGCTAAACGTTATATATCGAGCAGTAGACGCGCAGGGTCTTCCAGTGCTTCCTTGATGGTCACCAAACCGAGCACGGCCTCACGGCCATCAATGATGCGGTGATCGTACGACATGGCAAAATAATTCATCGGGCGAACAACAACCTGGCCATTTTCAACCACTGCACGGTCTTTGGTCGCATGAATCCCCAGAATGGCGGATTGCGGCGGATTGATGATGGGCGTGGAAAGCATCGATCCGAAAGTGCCGCCATTGGAAATGGTAAACGTGCCACCCGTCAGTTCTTCGAGTGAAAGCTTGCCCTCTTTGGCTTTCTGGCCAAATTCAGCAATTTTCTTTTCAATTTGCGCCAAGCTCATTTGATCGGCATCGCGCAAAATTGGCACAACCAAACCGCGAGGGGAACCGACAGCAATACCGATGTCAAAATAGCCGTGATAGACAATGTCATTGCCATCGACTGAGGCATTAATCACAGGATATTTTTTCAGTGCAGCGACAGCCGCCTTAACGAAAAATGACATGAAGCCCAATTTGACACCATGTTCTTTTTCAAATTTCTCCTGATACTTTTTGCGCAGCTCCATCACAGGTGCCATGTTGACTTCATTAAAAGTCGTCAAAATGGCATTGGTGGCTTGCGATTGAAGCAGCCGCTCAGCCACCCGCACGCGTAAGCGCGACATCGGCACACGTTGCTCGGAGCGATTCGCAGTGATCGCATCCGTATTGACTGCAGTGGGCTGAGGCAGGGAAGACTGTACCGAAAAAGTCGGCGCTGGCGGGACGGCAGCAACACCTGCGGTAGCCACGGTTACTGCGGCTTTGGGCGCACCAGAGACATCTTCTTTAAGAATGCGGCCACCGCGCCCGCTGCCCTGGACATCGGCTGCTGCCAACCCTTTTTCCTCCATGATCTTGCGTGCAGCAGGCATGGCTACCGGAGTAGCGATGGCTTGTGCAACAACGGGTACTGAAGTTGCTTGAGCAGCAGATGTGCTCGCTGTGGCCTCCGTATCGAGATGAGCAATCACCTCGCCAGCAACAACCGTAGCGCCATTGGTTTTGATGATTTTAACGATGACGCCGGCTGCAGGTGCCGGCAGCTCCAGCACGACTTTATCGGTTTCTATATCGATCAGATTTTGATCGCGGCCAACCGCATCGCCTTCTTTGACATGCCATGCAGAAAGTGTCGCCTCAGCGACTGATTCAGACAACTGCGGGACTTTAACTTCGATCAGCATATATTCCTCACTCGTTCCAATGAATTACGAATTACTGCGGCGCTTTGAGCACGCCGAATGCGCCCTCAATAACTGCTTTTTGTTGTGCGTTGTGCTTGGAGTAGTAGCCAGCCGCAGGTGAAGCCGAAGCCGGACGGCTCACCAGAAACAAGGCCGCCTGATCTATGGCATTTACCAGATGCTGGCGCGAAGCCAGCCAGTACCAGCAGCCTTGGTTGCGCGGCTCTTCCTGGCACCACACCACCTCTTTGGCTTTTGGCCACTTCGCCAACTCGGCATCAAGCTCGGCTTCCGGAAACGGATAGGGCTGCTCCAGCCGAATAATCGCGGTGTTCGTGATTTTCTGTTCGCGACGGTGCGCCACCAGTTCATAATAAATCTTGCCAGAACACATGACAACACGCGTCACTTTTTTAGCGTCCAGCTCATCGGTTTCGCCAATCACTGTCTGAAATTTTCCCTTGGAAAGCTCACTCAGCGATGACACGGCATCCTTATGCCGCAGCAGCGATTTGGGTGTAATGATGACTAATGGTTTCCGCAGTTTGCGTAACATCTGTCGGCGAAGTAAATGGAAAATCTGTGCGGGCGTAGTAGGGATACATACCTGCCAGTTATTTTCTGCTGACAAACTCATGAATCGCTCGATCCGCGCAGAAGAGTGTTCCGGACCTTGCCCTTCATAGCCGTGAGGCAACATCAGGGTAAGCCCGGACAAGCGCCCCCATTTGGCCTCGCCAGAGGAGATGAACTGATCAATGACGACCTGCGCACCATTGGCAAAGTCACCAAATTGACCTTCCCAGACAACCAGTTCATTAGGCGCTGCGGTCGAATAACCGTAATCAAACGCCATGACACCTTCTTCTGATAACACCGAATCAATCACTACAAACGGCGCTTGATTATTGCCCAGGTTTTGCAATGGCACATAGTTACCATCATTCCATTTTTCACGGTTCTGGTCGTGCAAAACGGCATGACGATGGAAAAAAGTACCGCGTCCGGTATCTTCACCAGACACGCGCACGCCAAAACCTTGTACCAGTAGCGTAGCGTAAGCCAGGTTTTCAGCCATCCCCCAATCCAGCGGGAGCTTGCCTTCACTCATCGAGCGGCGATCATCAATAATTTTTTGCACGCGTGAATGAAGCGTGAAGTTATCGGGGACGGTCGAGATTTGTTTGGCCAGACTCTTCAAGTCAGCTATCGGCACAGCGGTATTACATTTATCGGTATAGGGCTGGCCAATGAATGGCGTCCAGTCAATTAAAAACTTGTGTGCGTAATTTTCCAACACTGGGTTGTAAAGCAGCTCACCCCGGTCAAGGGCTGCGCGGTAATCCGCAATGACTTGCTCAGGCTCGCCGACTGCACAGATACCTTGTGCTACCAGTTTGTCTGCATATAACTGGCGCGTCCCTGGGTGCTGGAGGATTTTTTTGTACATCAGCGGTTGCGTGACCATAGGCTCATCTTGCTCGTTGTGGCCAAGCTTGCGAAAACACACCAGATCAATCACGACATCGCGCTTGAATTCTTGCCGATATTCCATGGCCAGTTTGGTGACGAAGGCAACAGCCTCTGGGTCGTCTCCGTTGACATGAAAAATGGGCGCCTCGATCATTTTGAAAATATCGGTGCAGTACAGCGAGGAACGATAATCACGAATATCAGATGTGGTAAACCCAATCTGGTTATTGATCACAATATGCACGGTGCCACCCGTACCATAACCGCGCGTGGCAGAAAAATTCAATATCTCCTGATTCACGCCTTGACCGGCCACAGCCGCATCACCGTGAAGCAGCACCGCTAAGACTTGCGATCCCGTTCTATCGCCACGATGCCGCTGACGAGCGTACACCGAACCTTCAACCACGGGATTCACAATTTCAAGATGGGAGGGATTAAAAGCGAGCGTGAGGTGAACCGGGCCACCCGGCGTAGCAAGATCTGATGAAAAACCCATGTGGTATTTAACATCACCTGCTGAAAGGTCAGACGCTTTCTTGCCCTCAAACTCATCAAACAGCATTTTTGGCGACTTGCCTAAAGTATTCACCAGGACATTCAAGCGACCACGATGCGCCATGCCGATCACAATTTCCTGAATACCGTGGCTGCCACCCACACGAATCAACTCATCCATTGCCAAAATGGTCGATTCTCCACCTTCGAGCGAAAAGCGTTTTTGTCCCACATAGCGAGTATGTAAATAACGCTCAAGCGTCTCAGCCGCCGTTATCCGCTCAAGAAATCGCTTCTTTTCTTCTGCTGTATGCGAAGGCGTTGCACGGCTCGGTTCTAGCTTGGCCTGTATCCAGCGTTTTTGCTGGATATCCGCCATATACATGTATTCAGAGCCAATGGTGCCACAATAAGTCTCACGCAATGCCTCAAGAATCTCACGCAAAGTCGCGGTGTCTGGCAAAGCAGCGAATGAGCCTGTTTGAAAGCTTTGTCCTAAATCAGCCTCAGTAAAGCCGTAATGCGAAGGTTCTAACTCAGCAATGACTGGGCGTTCGCTTCGTTTTAATGGATCAATTTGCGCCCATCGATTTCCCAGAAAACGATAGGCATTGATCAATTGCAACACCTTTACTTGCTTGTCATCCGTTGCAATTGTGCGCGTTGGTGAATGCAATGTGCCTTCTTTAGCGCGCTGGGCAAACGAAGCAATGACCGGATAATGCGCCACATCCGGCCCAGTATAGTTGCCAGCACCCGGCAGAATGGACAGCTTGTCGAAGTAGTCTCGCCATACAGGATCAACCGATGCGGGGTTGGCAAGGTAAGCGTCGTACAACTCTTCGATATAAGGCGTGTTAGCGCCAAATAAATAAGAATTAGACAGCATCTGCTTCATCATGGCATCACCTTTATCATTCGTTGGGCTATGTAAAAAATTGGGCTACTTTGAATTACTGTTTTTTAATCCAATGGTTCAACGCTTGCTGATCTCAATAACATCACGGCGAGCAGCTCCGGTGTAAAGCTGACGTGGACGACCGATTTTGTACTCAGGATCAGTGATCATTTCCTCCCATTGAGTCATCCAGCCAACGGTCCGCGCCAAGGCAAAAATGCAGGTGAACATGGACGTTGGTATACCCAGCGCTTTTTGCACAATACCTGAGTAAAAATCAACATTCGGATAAAGTTTCTTTTCAATGAAATAGTCGTCTTCCAACGCAATTCTTTCAAGCTCTTTAGCCAGCTTGAACAAGCGGTCGTTCTCCAGGCCCAATTCGCTCAAAACATCAGCACATACTTTACTCATCAGCTTGGCACGTGGGTCAAAGTTCTTATAGACGCGATGACCAAAGCCCATCAGCTTAAAGCCATCTGATTTATCTTTGGCACGTTTAATATATTCACCAACACGGGAAACATCACCAATTTCTTCCAGCATTTGCAGGCAAGCCTCATTGGCACCCCCGTGTGCAGGGCCCCAAAGACAAGCGATTCCGGCAGAAATACAGGCAAACGGATTCGCCCCCGACGAGCCAGCCAAGCGCACGGTTGAGGTAGAGGCATTTTGTTCGTGATCAGCATGCAACGTAAAAATAACATCCAGTGCGCGCACTAACACCGGGTTAGGCTTGTACTCCTCGGCGGGTGTGCCGAACATCATTTGCATGAAATTAGAGGTGTAGTCGAGATCATTGCGCGGGTGCATGAATGGCTGACCGATAGTGTATTTGTAAGTCATGGCAACGATCGTTGGCATCTTGGCGACTAGCCGGTTAAACGAAATACTGCGATGTTCTGCATCAGAAAAATCATGTGCATCATGGTAAAAAGCCGACAAGGCACCGACTACACCAACCATGACGGCCATCGGATGAGCATCACGCCGAAAGCCTTGATAAAACTTAACTAACTGTTCATGCACCATCGTGTGATTTTTGATGGTTCCTTCAAATTTTGTTTTTTGCTCTAAATTTGGCAATTCGCCATTTTTCAGCAGATAAGCTACCTCAAGAAAATTACACTCGTCGGCTAATTGCTCGATCGGATAACCCCGGTAAAGCAACTCGCCTTTATCACCATCAATGTAAGTCACTTTCGATTGGCAACTCGCGGTGGAAAGAAAGCCGGGATCATAAGTAAACAAGCCTGTTTTAGCTCCCAGAGTCCGAATGTCGATGACATCATTGCCATGTGTCCCAGACATCACTGGAAATTCAACGTTCTTGCTATCGACAGAAAAATTTGCGATGCGGTTTGTACTCATACTCGTTCCCCTATGTGGTAGCGTTGAAATAAAAATTGTCACTCGTCCGTTCATGATCAAGTGGTACAAACTCGTTGCGTATGCGCTCAATCATCTGTATTAGTTGCGGATCATCAATTTTTTGCGTTCCGCTTACCAATGCCCACAAGTCATAATCGTCCAGCGCTAACAGATGCCCCAGTGCTGCTTCATCTTGCAGATCAATCGTGTCGCCATACCGCTGCCAAAATCTCTCGAACAGCAAATCCAGCTCCAACAAGGCTCGCCGACATTGCCAGCGCAGCCTTCCCAAGCGAACATGACGATCTCCAGGCATGATTAAATAATCAGACGGCTCGTTGAACCAGCATTTCTTTGATCTTGCCGATCGCCTTGGTTGGATTCAATCCTTTAGGGCAAACATCCACGCAGTTCATGATCGTATGGCACCTGAACAAACGATAAGGGTCTTCCAGATTATCCAGCCGCTCATTCGTCGCTTGGTCTCGCGTATCAGCAATGAAGCGATAAGCAGCAAGCAAACCCGCCGGGCCGACAAACTTGTCCGGATTCCACCAAAACGAAGGGCATGCGGTTGTGCAACATGCGCACATGATGCATTCGTAAAGACCGTTAAGCTCTTCTCTGTCTTCAGGCGACTGCAACCGTTCACGCTCAGGCAAGTTGTCATCATTGACAAGGTACGGCTTGATCGAAAGATATTGCTTAAAAAATTGCGTCATATCGACGATTAAATCACGTACTACAGGCAAGCCTGGCAACGGGCGCAACACAATGGGTTTTCCCTCGGGGAAAGCCGCCAGATCAGTCAGGCAGGCCAGACCATTTTTGCCATTGATATTCATGGCGTCCGACCCACAAACGCCTTCACGACAGGAACGGCGAAATGACAATGAATCATCCTTGGCTTTTAGCTTGACCATTGCATCAAGCAATTTTTTGTCCATTGGATCACACACGACGGAGATATCCTGCATGTAGGGCTTGGCGTCTTTATCCGGATCGTAACGATAGATTTTAAAATGGAAAGTCCGCATTGCGAGGGGCGTTGTCATCCTTATATCCTTCTCAGTAGGTACGCTTTTTCAGGTCGATGGTAGCGACTGAAAGCGGTTTCATTTGTACCGGTTTGTAATCAAGACGATTACCATCACGATGCCACAGGGTATGTTTCAACCAGTTTTTATCATCGCGGCCATCGGGTGTTTCAGGCGTATCGTGGGCATCGTCACGCACATGAGCCCCGCGCGACTCCTTGCGCGCTTCCGCTGAAATCATGGTGGCCTTGGCTACTTCAATCAGGTTATCCAGCTCGAGTGCTTCAATGCGTGCCGTGTTGAACACCTTGGACTTATCCTGAATTTCTGTGCGTGCAACCGCTTGAGCTACTTCGAGAATTTTATCGACACCCTCTTTGAGCAACTGGCTAAAGCGGAATACCCCGGCATGTTTTTGCATCGTCCGCTGCATTAACACCCGCGTTTCATGCACATTAGAACCGTCTTTTTGCGTATTCAACCGATCCAGACGCGCCAATGACTTTTCAATCGCATCAACAGGTAACGGCTTGTGCGCTTTAACATTTTCTCGAATCGAAGCAACTGCGGCTTCACCTGATGATTTACCGAACACCAGTAAATCGAGCAATGAATTAGTCCCTAATCGGTTAGCGCCATGCACCGAGGCACAGGCGCACTCGCCTGCCGCATAAAAGCCTGGCACAGGAGACGATAAATCATCGCCCTTTGTCACAACAACCTGACCAAAGCGGTTTGTCGGAATGCCGCCCATCTGGTAATGGCACGTGGGCACAACTGGAATATATTCTTTCAGGCAGTCTACGCCAGCAAACTGAATACCAATTTCATGGATGCTGGGCAAGCGCTTCAGAATAACCTGGGGGTCCAGATGAGTCAGGTCAAGGTACACATAATCCTTGTACGGACCCGCGCCGCGACCTTCATTGATCTCAGTCAGCATTGAGCGGGAAACCACATCGCGCGATGCCAGATCTTTAGCATTCGGTGCGTAGCGCTCCATAAATCGCTCACCATCTGCATTACGCAATATGCCGCCTTCGCCGCGCACCCCTTCGGTGATCAGCACACCCGCACCGGCTACTCCCGTTGGATGAAATTGCCAGAATTCCATATCCTCCAGCGGAATACCCGCCCGCGCCGCCATGCCCAAACCATCGCCGGTATTGATGAAAGCATTGGTAGATGAATAGTAAACGCGACCCGCGCCACCCGTGGCAAAAATAGTTGCTTTCGCATGAAAGGCCACCACCTCACTGGTTTCCATATCCATCGCAACAACACCTAACACTTCGCCATCCGCATCGCGGATCAGATCCAACGCTTGCCACTCGACAAAAAACTGCGTATTTACTTTGACATTCCGCTGATACAGGGCATGTAGCATCGCGTGCCCCGTACGATCTGCAGCCGCACATGATCGACGCACTGGTTTTTCACCAAAGTTGGACATGTGCCCACCAAACGGGCGTTGATAAATTTTGCCGTTATCGACCCGATCAAATGGCATCCCGTAGTGCTCCAACTCAACCACTGCCTGGTTGGCCTGCCGACACATGAACTCGATCGCATCCTGGTCCCCCAGCCAATCAGAGCCTTTGACGGTGTCATACATGTGCCAGTGCCAGTTATCCTCTTCAGAATTCCCCAAAGAAGCCGCCACCCCACCTTGCGCAGCCACTGTGTGCGAGCGCGTGGGAAACACTTTGGTTAGCACGGCTGTTTTCAAGCCGGATTCAGAAAGTTGCAGCGCAGCACGCAGACCAGCACCACCTGCACCCACCACCACAGCATCAAATTTGCGTACGGTATAAGTCACTCTTACAACCTCCAGATAATCTGAATTGCCCAGCCGGCATAACCAATCAGAACCAGCAATGTCAAAACATGCAACAGAATGCGAATACTTGTGGGCTTGATATAGTCCATCCAGATATCACGCACGCCAACCCACGCATGGTAGCCCAGGCTGATGATGAACAAAAAGGTGACAAATCGCACCACACCATGTGCCATGAAACCTCGCCACGCATCATGCGAACTAGTCGCACCCGCTAAAACCGCTGCAAAAATAACCAAGGTATAAATTGCCATCAGCACAGCGGTGATACGCTGTGCCAGCCAGTCTTTTACCCCGTAATGGGCCCCTACGACCAGACGACTCATCTCAATAAACTCCAAAAAGTTTGAGGCCAAATGCCAGCGTCAATGACAAGCTGACCACCATGACAGCCATTGCGGAAGACCGCGCTTGCTGCTTCTCTACTCCGACATGCACATCAATCAGCAAAATGCGCAAACCCATGCAGAAGTGATGCAAAAAGGCCCAGATCAAGCCCAACAGAACAAGCTTGACTAAAACATTCCTCGTGATGCTTTCAAACAGCGCCAGATGTTCTGGTGTTGAACTCAGGGATAAATCAAGCAGCCATATGAGCAGTGGCAGCATCAAGAATAACCCGGCACCACTCACGCGATGAAGAATCGATGCATAGCCAGCCAGTGGCAGACGTATGACGGTCAGATCCAAAAACTTTGGACGTTGTTTTTTCTGTTCATTTAACGCTGACATGTGATGCTATCCCCTTTCTAAATACGAACATTGTTGCCGGTAACAAATTACCTGACTACGTTAGCCTACCCAAGCTCATTGAAATAACAATGCTCTTGTGTGGAATACAACCCGCGCCGCCATTCCATCGGTTTGTCAGCATAAGAAAAACTCAGACGTTCGACCGATAACAACGGGCTGCCTTCTGCCACATGGAGCAACTCGGCACTCGACCGATCAGCAGCCACGGCACGCAGACGCTCCTCAGCGCGCACCATGCGCACGCCAAAACGATCCTCAAAAAAACTGTATAGCGAACCCTGGTAATCACGCAACATATCCAAGGTTATAGCCCCAAACATGGCACCCGGTAAATAAATTTCATCAACCACAATGGGCTTTTCCGCAAACTGCAGCACGCGACGCAAGACGGTAATGGGGTCACCCACCTTGATCGCCAACATGCGCGAGGCTTCCGGGCCTGCTTTCGCACGCCAGCATTCCAGCGGAATGCTCGTGGCTTGCTGCATCTCCCCATTGATTGGCATCAAGCGCAAAAAACGAAAAAACGCGCGCGGGTCATCGTGGCTAGCAACAAACGTCCCCTTGCCTTGGCGACGCACCAGCAAATGTTCCGCAGCTAATTCATCAACGGCTTTGCGCACGGTGCCCTGGCTTACCGAGAAACGAACTGCAAGCTCATTTTCGCTGGGAATCACCTCGCCCGGGTGCCACTCACCTGACTGAAGCTGCTGCACCAGTAGCGCTTTTATCTGGCGATAAAGCGGGCTAAAAGTCGGCGATGGCAGGACGGCGCTTTTATTCATGAAATGGATTTGAACATATTTTCCAAGCGACGTCCAGACTTAACCTTGTATCATATATAAGACATATGACAAATATTGACAAGGTGTCATATCCAAATTACTATTTCACGCTTGGAAAGCATTGGGAGTGCACATTGGGATAAAGCACTTTTTGCGCTTTTTCGCGCATGTTTGTAAATGCCACCGCTAAGCAAATGGTACATGGTCGCCATTACCCTGACTTAGAGACCAAGACTTAAATTCAACTGATATTCATTTTATTCAACGCTGTTCCTTCCCTGTTTTTTCTTTTTTCTTTCTATTACCTCCTGGAGTTCTCATCATGACCAAACCCCCCGTTCGTATTGCTGTTACCGGTGCTGCCGGACAAATCGGTTACGCGCTGATCTTTCGCATTGCTGCAGGCGAGATGCTGGGCAAAGATCAGCCAGTCATTCTGCAAATGCTAGAACTGCCCATGGAAAAAGCCCAGGCAGCACTCAAAGGCGTGATGATGGAGCTCGATGATTGCGCCTTCCCCACCCTGGTGGGCATGGTCGGCACGGATGACCCCAAAGTGGCATTTAAAGATGCGGATTACGCTTTATTGGTCGGCGCCAAACCGCGTGGCCCCGGCATGGAACGCAAAGACCTGCTGATGGAAAACGCCAAGATCTTCACCGAACAAGGCAAAGCACTCAATGACGTCGCCTCACGCAATGTGAAAGTGCTGGTCGTGGGTAACCCGGCGAACACCAATGCTTACATCGCGATGAAGTCCGCCCCCAGCCTGCCAAAGCAAAACTTCACCGCCATGCTGCGCCTGGATCATAACCGTGCCATTTCGCAATTGGCCACACGCACAGGCAAAGCGGTTGTGGATGTGGAAAAAATGCTCGTGTGGGGCAATCACTCACCTACCATGTATCCTGATCTGCGGTTTACTACCGTCGCTGGTCAGCCTGCATTGGCGGCCATCAATGATGAGGCCTGGTACAAAAACGAGTACATCCCCACCGTGGGCAAACGCGGTGCAGCGATCATTGCCGCACGCGGCGCATCATCTGCCGCCTCTGCAGCGAATGCCGCCATTGACCACATGCACGATTGGGCCTTGGGAACCAACGGCAAGTGGGTCACCATGGGTATTCCATCCGATGGCTCCTACGGCATTCCGCAAGACATCATTTATGGCGTGCCAGTCACCTGCGAAAACGGTCAGTACAAACGTGTGGAAGGTCTTGCTATCGACGACTATTCACGCAGCATGATGGATAAAACGCTGGCCGAATTGCAAGAAGAGCAAGCCGGTGTTGCGAGCTTGCTGGGCTGATTGCGCGCCTTGCACACGCGTTGCCATTTGCCGCCAATGCACGGGATGAAGCAGAAAAAAATCCCGTGCCCGTGCCCGTGAGCCAGCGCCTTCATCCCGTAGCAGTTCTATATCAGGGAAGTCGCCCCTTCCCTGTGCTTGCCGCTTGCGAACACTATGCCGGATCAGAAAAAATGATCCGCAAGGCACTGCAACTCCAAACTGAACTCGGGCCGGTTTTTGACATCACGGCTGATTGTGAAGATGGTGCCGCAGCGGGTCACGAACGGGAACATGCGGAGATGGTCAGTGCGCTGCTGCTGGGCCCGGCCAACCGCCACGGGCGACTGGGGGTGCGCATCCATGACATCACCCACCCGCATTGGCGGGATGATCTGGATATCATCATCCAGCGCGCAGGGCGGCAGGTAGCCTACATCGTGCTGCCCAAGCCAAACTGCGCGAATGATGCTGCCCAGCAAATTGCAGCCATTGACCAGACGCGTCAGCGCCACGCAGTGACCCGCGAAATTCCCGTGCATGTTCTTATCGAGACACCTGGGGCATTGCACGAGGTCTGGCAAATTGCCAGCCTTCCCCATGTGGAGTCCATCGACTTCGGCCTCATGGACTTCGTCAGCGCACACCACGGGGCGATTCCCGATACCGCGATGCGTGCACCCGGCCAGTTTGCGCATCCGCTGATCGTTCGCGCCAAGTGTGAAATTGCCGCAGCCGCATTAGCCAACGGCATTGTGCCCGCGCACAACGTCACCACCGAGTTGCGTAACACTAGCGTCGTACTCGAGGATGCGCGACGCGCACGCAACGACTTTGGTTTTTTGCGCATGTGGAGCATTCACCCGGCGCAAATTCAACCCATCATCGAAGCCATGCGCCCCGACTTTGCTGCGGTCAGTGAAGCAGCAGAACTTTTGCTGGCAGCTCAAGCCGCTGCCTGGGGGCCGATCTCATGGAAAGGCACACTACACGACCGTGCGTCTTACCGATATTACTGGGAGTTGCTGCAACGCGCTCGCGCGACGGGTGTACCCATGACAGCAGAAACTGCCCAGCATTTTTTCGAGCCTTCCCATTAAAAACAACAGTCCATTTTTCACGCATTCACCTTTCATCCATCTCACCATCGCACAAAAGGAAACCACCATGCTTGAAGCCTACCGCCAACATGTTGCCGAGCGCGCCGCACTTGGCATTCCCCCGCTACCGCTCACCAAGCAGCAGACCGAAGCCTTGGTTGATCTGTTACTCAACCCACCTCAAGGCGAAGAAGCCACGTTGCTTGATTTGATCACGCACCGCGTCCCGGCAGGCGTTGATGAAGCAGCTAAAGTCAAGGCGGAGTTTCTTGCAAAAGTCGGCGCTGGTGAGACGGCATGTACACTCATTTCACGCACAAAAGCTACCGAACTACTCGGCACCATGGTCGGTGGTTACAACGTCAAACCGCTGATCGACGCGCTTGACGACGCCGAAGTCGGCACCACCGCCGCGACTGCACTTAAATCCACGTTACTGATGTTCGATGCCTTCCACGATGTCTCTGAGAAAGCCAAGGCCGGTAGCCCCAATGCCAAAGCGGTCATGCAATCCTGGGCCGATGGCGAATGGTTTACGCAACGCCCGGAAGTACCGAAAAAAATCAGCGTCACGGTATTCAAAGTCACGGGCGAAACCAATACCGATGATCTCTCGCCCGCGCCCGACGCCTGGAGCCGTCCCGATATTCCGCTGCATGGTCTGGCCATGTTGAAGA
>WOZP01000030.1:2947-6179 GCA_011620215.1 Rugosibacter sp. | reverse complement strand
CACGCCGGTCTCCCAACACCAACTTTTTCTTTCGTCATTACACAAAGTACGCTAATCTTGATGCATATGAGTCACGCATAACTCCTATGACATCCGTACATTTTTTTCCTCTTCGGCGTTTTGCGACCTTTGCCGTGACGGGCATATTACTCATATGCTGTGCTGCTATTATTCCGACAGCTTTGGCTACCCCGGCTGTCTCGAACGCGATTCTGCGCGTGGTAATGGACGACAATTATCCGCCTTATGTCATGCGCGATACCAATGGCTCGGTGGAAGGTTTGCTCATCGATGAATGGCGACTATGGGAAGAAAAGACAGGAATCAAGGTCGATATCACCGCCACTGATTGGGCAAAAGCACAGCAGCTCATGCAGGCCGGCAGCGCCGATGTGATTGACACCATCTTCCACACACCGGCGCGCGAGGCGCTCTACGATTTCAGTGCCGCATATGCCGATTTGCCCGTGGGGATTTACACCCATGCCAGCATCGGTGGCATCCACAACCCAGCCAGCCTGCGCGGCTTCCAGGTTGGCGTCAAGGCCAAAGACGCCTGCATAGACGAGCTGGCCCGCTTCGGCATTACCACGCTGAAAACATATGCCAGCTATCAGGCTGTCATTGATGCGGCGCTGGCCGGTCAGGTGCGCATCTTCTGCATGGACGAACCGCCGGCCAGTTATTTGCTGCATCGAGCAAATGCTGAGGAAAGCTTCCGCCAGGCATTCACGCTCTACACCGGTAAGCTTCACCGTGCCGTGCACAAAGGGGATGCCGTCACGCTGAAACGCATTTCACAAGGCTTTGCCGCCATCAGCTCGACCGAGCATGAAGCGCTCCGCGATAAATGGATGGGCAAATCGATCCCTTATGTCGTGGAGCGCACCATGCTTTATGGATTCGCCCTTGCCATCATCACCATTCTCGTGCTTGCACTCTTTCTGCTTCTGCTACAGCGTCTGGTGCGGGAGCGTACAGCACAATTGGCTGCCTCTCAGTCGCATCTGCAAGCCACGCTAAATGCCTTGCCCGATCTGCTTTTTGAACTGGATGGCGAAGGTCGCTTCCACGACTACCATTCGCCCCGCACGGATTTGCTGGCTGCACCACCCGAGGTCTTTCTCGGCAAAACCGTACACGATGTATTACCTGCCACAGTCGCCCATATTGCGCTGGAGGCTATTCAGGAAGCCGATATTCGCGGCTATTCAACAGGGAAGGAATACGCTCTGGACCTACCGCAGGGCGAACTCTGGTTTGGACTTTCGATGGCCAAAAAACCCATCGCTGGTCAAGCACCGCATTTCATTGCGCTTATCCGCGATATCACGGCAAGAAAAGTCAGCGAGCAGCAGCTGGCACGCATGACACAACTGTATGCCGCGCTGAGCCAATGCAATCAGGCGATTGTCCGTTGCCAGAATGAAGAAGAGCTGTTTTCGATCATCTGCCGCGATGCCATCACCTTCGGTGGATTCAAAATGGCCTGGATCGGCCGGGTAGATGCCACACGCGAACGCGTAATACCCGTGGCAAGCTACGGCGACGGACAAGAATATCTGGCGGATGTTGTCATTTCCACACGTGCCGATGATCCTGCTGGCCGGGGACCCACAGGTACAGCCTTGCGCAGTGGGGAACCTGTCTGGTGCCAGGATTTTCAGCATGACCCAAGAACCGCCCCTTGGCACGAACGTGGTGCACATTTCGGCTGGGGTGCTTCCGCCTCACTACCGTTGACCTGCGATGGCCATGTCGTCGGTGTGTTTATGCTTTATAGCGAAAAAGCTCATGCCTTCGATGAGGCCGCGCAAAATCTGCTGCTCGAAATGGCGATGGACATCAGCTTTGCGCTGCAACGCTTCGCGGATGAGAAGTCACGGCAGGAATCTGCCGCGCTGATCGAGCATATGGCAAACTACGATCCACTGACTGAACTACCGAACCGCGCGCTGTTGCGCGACCGCGTCCACCAGGCCATCGCCACTGCCAGCCGCGCCGGACAATCCTTGACGCTGATGTTTCTTGATCTCGATCATTTCAAGAACATCAATGATTCGCTCGGCCACAACATCGGTGACGATCTGCTGCGCGGTGTAGCAGCACGTTTGCTTGAGGAAGTTCGTGATCAGGACACCGTATCACGCTGGGGCGGTGATGAATTCATCCTGATCTTGCCCGATTGCACGGCCGAAGGCGCTGCCCACGTCGCCGAAAAACTATTGTTGGCATTTGCTATGCCCTATCAGGTTGCACAACATGAATTGAACACCACGCCTTCGATCGGCATTGCACTCTACCCAGCGGATGGCGACGATTTTGAATCTTTGGCCAAGGCCGCCGATGCGGCGATGTATCGTGCCAAACACGAAGGACGCAACACGTTTCGTTTCTTTACCAGCGCGATGCAAATCCGTTCGCAACGCTTTCTTGAACTGGAAAACGCCTTGCGCACCGCGCTGAAACGCGACGAATTCTTTCTTCATTATCAGCCGAAGTTCGCCGTTGAGGATGGCCACCTGAGCGGTGCCGAAGCCTTGGTGCGCTGGCAGCATCCGACGCTGGGGCTGATTGCACCCGCTGAGTTTATTTCTATCGCCGAACTGAGCGGGCAGATTCTCCAGCTCGGTGCCTGGGTGATGAAAGAGGCGATTCGTCAAGCCAAGGCATGGCAGGATGAAGGGTTGCCCATGATGAGTATTGCCATTAATCTATCCCCCGCACAATTTCGCCAGAACCATCTGGTGCAACAAATAAAAGTCATGCTCGACGAAGTCGGGCTCGATGCGCGTTATCTGGAGCTCGAACTGACTGAAAGTATGGCGATGGAAGATCCGCAAACCGCCATTGAAGTCATCGATGCACTGCATGCCGTCGGCATTGCGCTTTCCATTGATGATTTTGGCACGGGCTATTCATCCCTCGCCTACTTAAAGCGCTTTCGTATCTCCAAACTCAAGATTGACCAGTCTTTTGTGCGCGACATTGCCAGCGACCCGAATGATCGCGCCATCGTCGATGCCATTATCACCATGGCGCACAGCCTGGGCCTCACCACCATCGCCGAAGGTGTGGAGACTGCCGAACAACTGGCATTTTTGCGCGACCATGGTTGTCACGAAGTGCAGGGCTACTATTTCAGCAAGCCGCTACCCGCTGATGAATTCAAGGCTTTCGTGCGAGCAAAAAGTGACGCATAAAAGCCGCCGCCGACGCTCTCTGCTCTCTG
>WOZP01000030.1:0-2847 GCA_011620215.1 Rugosibacter sp. | reverse complement strand
GCTCTCTGCTCTCTGTCGTCTGTTCGCCATCCGATTGAAAAGTTCTCGGCGTCTCACCAACGCCGACTTTTAATCTGTGCGCCCAGGCCATATCATCACTTAAACACAAAGGAAACAGCATGAATCAAGATCGCGCAGCCGGCGCCCTGATCGGCGCCCTCATCGGCGATGCCTTAGGACTCGGTTGCCACTGGTATTACGACCTTGACGAGCTGCGCCGTAACTACGGACACGTCACCAGCTACACCACACCCAAGGAGGGCCGCTATCACTCGGGTATGCAGGCAGGCCAACTCTCCCAAGCCGGTTTGATTCAAATCATGCTGATGCAGTCCATCCTTGCCCACGGTGATTATGTTGAAGGCGACTTTACACGCCGCCTTGATGAAGACCTTTTTCCCCGGCTTGACGGCACACCGATGAATGGCCCCGGCGGCTACACCAACCAATCCCTGCGTGAAGCCTGGCGCTGCCGCGTGGAACAAAAACTGCCCTGGTCGCAGACCGGCGGCACGGCGGACACGTCCGAATCCGCCGAGCGAGCGATTGTTCTGGCCGCGCTCTACGCTAATGCACCAGGCAAGCTGGCGCACAGCGTCGTAGCCAATTGCCGGCTCACACAAAATGATCCGGCCATCATGGCCATGTCGCTTGCCTATGCTGCCGTTCTCGGTCAGCTCATCAAGGGCGAGAAAATGAACCCCGGGATTTCAATGACGCTCATGAACCTTGTCAAAACGGGCGAGCTGCCTTTTCATTCAGTAACGCAAAAAAATTATGGCGCTCCCCTACCTGGGCAAGCTGACATTCCACAGGCAGGCAATTTCTCTTCGCCTGATGCGCTACTCACACCAACCTATGCTGCCCAGGCTGCGCTCGACCCGGCTATTTGCATTGAGCCCGCGTCAAAAGTCGCTACCGTTTATGGCCTGCCGTGCGCGATTTATCATTTGCTGCCCGCCGCGTATTACCTCGCTACCCGGTTTGCCGATGATTTTGAAAGCGCAGTGCTGGCAGCCATCAATGGCGGCGGACAAAACATGTCGCGCGCGATGCTCACGGGTGCCTTGGTGGGTGCGCAGGTTGGGTTATCCGGCATTCCACAAAGATTTATCGAAGGGCTGGAAAACAGCCAAGAACTGGTGGCCCTGGCAAAATCACTAGGCACGCTGGTGCAATAATTCGTTTCGTTTGCCGTATCACCAGCGCCGACTTTTGGTTCCTGCACTGGTTTTTGCGGGATAATCGCGCCCTTTGCCCCATCACCCGTCACCGTGTCCCGCTCAATCCAAGAACTCAAAGAACAAATCGCCCGCCGCCGCACCTTCGCCATCATTTCCCACCCCGATGCCGGCAAGACCACGCTGACCGAAAAACTGCTCTGGTTCGGCGGCGCCATTCAGGTAGCCGGTGAAGTCCGCGCACGCAAGGCCGCACGGCATGCCACCTCGGACTGGATGGAGCTGGAAAAGCAGCGCGGCATTTCGGTGACCAGCTCGGTGATGCAGTTCCCCTACCGCGAGTGCATGGTCAACCTGCTCGACACCCCCGGCCACGAGGACTTTTCCGAAGACACCTACCGCACGCTGACCGCCGTGGACTCCGCCGTGATGGTGATCGACTCGGTGAATGGCGTCGAAGCGCAGACCATCAAGCTGCTGGGGGTATGCCGCCTGCGCGACACGCCGATCCTCACCTTCATCAACAAGCTTGACCGCGAAGGCCGCCCGCCGATTGAACTGCTCGATGAGATCGAAGACGTGCTCAAAATCCAGTGCGCACCAATGACCTGGCCGATCAGCATGGGCAAGCGTTTTCGCGGTGTGTATCACCTGTATAACGACAGCATCGCCTTCTTCGACCCGCAAGCAGAAAAAGGCACCTCGGAAATCATCCAGGGACTGGACAACCCGCGCCTGGATGAACTCATCCCCGATCAAGTGGATGAAATGCGCAGCGAAGTCGAACTCGTGCGTGGCGCTTCGCACACCTTTGATCGCGCCGCCTATCTGGCAGGCAAGCAAACCCCCGTATTTTTTGGCTCGGCGGTGAATAACTTCGGCGTGCAATCCCTGCTCGACGCCGTGGTCGATCTCTCGCCGCCGCCGCAACCGCGCATGGCGATTGTTGGCGGCGCCGCTACCCCTGCCGCCGACAAGGTGGAACGTCTCGTGCAGCCAGATGAAGAAAAATTCTCCGGTTTCGTGTTCAAGATACAGGCCAACATGGACCCCAAACACCGCGACCGCATCGCCTTTTTGCGCGTGTGTTCGGGCAAGTTCGAGCGCGGCATCAAACTCAAGCAGCGCGCCACCGGCAAGACGCTGGCCATCAACAACGCCATCACCTTCATGGCGCAGGACCGTAACACGACCGACGAAGCCTGGCCCGGCGATATCCTGGGCATCCCGAACCACGGCACCGTGGTGCTGGGCGACGCCTTCAGCGAAGGTGAAGACCTGCAATTCACCGGCATCCCCTGCTTTGCGCCGGAACATTTCCGCCGCGCGCAGATACGCAACCCGATGAAAATGAAACAGTTGCAAAAAGGCTTGCAGCAACTGGCCGAAGAAGGTGCAACCCAGCTTTTCCGCCCGATTCACAGCAATGACCTGATTCTCGGCGCGGTCGGCACGCTGCAATTCGATGTGGTTGCCCACCGGCTGGAATTTGAATATGGCGTCGATTGTTTCTTCGAGCCCTACAACGTCTCCACCGCGCGCTGGCTACGGGGCGACGCCACAATGATTCAGCAACTCGCCGAAAAATCCGGCGTCAATGTGGCGCTCGATGGCGCTGGCGATTATGTGTATCTCGCGCCGAATCGCGTGAATCTGAACATGACGA
>WOZP01000015.1 GCA_011620215.1 Rugosibacter sp. | reverse complement strand
GATTCCGGGAAGGCGAGACAGCAAGACTTCCAAGCCCGGAGACCGGCCAGGAACATCCGTATCAGGTGCCGCGGGAGGTGGCGTCGGACGTGTGCTGTCCCCTGCGCGTTTGCCCGAGTTTTATCCAAAGCTGACCGCAACAAACATCACCGACCCGTTCGACTCTTCCGACTCTTCCCATTGCCTCTGATTTTTTGAGCCACCGGCTTGCGGGGACGCACGCCGGAAACAGGGAGTCCTTTCATGAATCATCCATTCCGTATCGCCGCCCTCAGTGCGGCTGTCTTTGCCACTTTCTCCGTCCACGCCAGCGAAGAGGCCGATCTCGGTGCCGTTGTTGTCACTGCCACCCGACAGCCAACACGCATCAATGAGCAATTGACCGATGTCACCGTCATCGAACGCGAAGCGATCGAACAAGCCGGTGCCACCACACTGCCCGAACTGCTTTCGCGTCAGGCAGGCATGCAGATCGTAAGCAACGGCGGCTTGGGCAAGGCATCAAGTATTTTCATGCGGGGTACCAATGCCGGGCACACCTTGTTGCTGGTCGATGGCATACCGTTAGGCTCGGCCACGCTGGGCAGCCCGTCGCTCACCAACCTGCCGCTCTCGCAAATCGAACGCATCGAAATTTTGCGCGGCCCTGCTTCCAGCCTTTATGGATCGGATGCCATCGGCGGCGTGATCCAGATTTTCACCAAACAGGGCGCAGGCCCACTGCGTCCGGAAGCCTTTGTCGGCGCGGGCAGCTACGGCACCTGGGAAACACAAGCAGGCTTGTCGGGTGGCACGGATAGGTGGTCTTACAGCCTGCGCGCCTCACACCTCAAAACCGATGGCATCAACGTTGCCTCCGATCCCGTTCGCTACCAGCAAACCAATTTCTCATTACCCAATCCGGATAACGATCCCTATCGCAACACCTCCTGGTCGGGCCGCGTCGCCTTTCGTCCCGCCGCAGGTCATGAACTCGGTGCCACCCTGCTCACAGCTGACAGCAAAAACCATTACGATGGTGGCGGACCGATCATTGATGCCTACAGCAACGACACCACCCGCGCCTGGACAGCTTATAGCCGAAATCAACTCGCTCAAATCTGGACCTCAACCCTGCGCTATGGCGAATCGAAAGACGATTCGGAAAGCTTCGCACCTGACAGAAGCCTGTTTGCCACTGAGCAAAAGCAATGGACTTGGCAGAATGATGTCAAGCTACCGCTGGGCAATCTGATGCTCGCCGCCGAGCATCTGCGCCAGAACGTAAACAGCACCACAAGCTACACGGTCAAGGAACGCACGGTGCGCTCGCTGATTGCCGGTTACAACGGCAACTGGGGCAACCACAGTTGGCAGCTCTCGCAACGTTATGACGACAATTCGCAGTTCGGCGGCAAGACCACCGGCAACCTCGCTTATGGTTATCGCATCAACGCGCAATGGCAGGCGCGTGCCGCTTACGGTACGGCATTCAAAGCGCCAAGCTTCAACCAGCTTTATTTCCCTGATTTCGGTAACATCAACCTCAAACCCGAGTTTGCCAAAAACCGTGAAATAGGCCTGAACTGGAATCACGCTGATCAACATGCCGGTATCACCTACTTTGATAATCGTATCGAAAATCTCATCGCGGGCTTCCCTGTAAGCAATGTCGGCCGTGCCCGCATCACCGGCACCAGCCTCAATTACGGGCTAACCTATGGCGCATGGAATGCGGACGCTTCGGCAGATTTCATGAAACCGGTTAACCAGGATAATGGCTACCGTTTACAACGGCGTGCAGCACAAATGGGCAAACTCTCCGTAAGCTACGCGCCAGGCCCATGGACACTGGGCGCAGAACTTAATGCGGTAGGTGATAGTTTTGATACAACCACCCAAACACGGCCGCTGGAGCACTATGAGATCGCCAACCTCTACGGCAGTTACAAGCTGGGTCAGGACTGGTCACTCGAAGGACGAGTGAATAATCTGTTCGACAAGGTTTATGAAACTGCCTGGGGCTATGCGCAACCACGAGCCAATATTTTCATCGGGGTACGCTATGCGCCGAAATAAAACCTTGTTTACGGCAATTTGCCTGTTGCTTGCTTCTTTTGCAGGCACAACGGCGATGGCCTGCCCGCGCATCGTCAGCCAATCACCCTACATCACGCATCAGCTTGACTGGCTGGGATTGAAAGACTGCATCGTCGGAGTGAGCCGCTATGAGCATAACGCCAAGGCAGCAAATACCGGTGGCGTGCTTGACCCGGACGCCGAAGCCATTGCCGCAGTGAAACCAGATCTTGTCATCACCTCGATATGGACTCCGCCGGAAAAACTTGCTGCGGCAACACCATCAGGCGCACGCACCTTGCGCCTGGCAAGTTTTCAGTCGATGACGCAAGTCGAAGAAAATCTACGGCAGATTGGCCTTGCCGCAGGCCTCAAAACGGCGAATGCCCGTGCCAAAGATTTTGGCAAGGCATGGCGCGAAATGGCGTCTACCGTCAATGGAGGTGGTCAGCGTGTTCTGCTTCTCTCTAGCTGTACTGGCCAGCCTTACTCGTTTGGTCGCAACACTTGGCTCGCCAACTTATTTACCATGGCGGGCTTTATCGTGGCAGACCCAACCGAAGGCGTGCGCCATCTACGCCGGGAAGCAACAGAAGAAGCGGTGGCAACCCTGATTGCAGAAATGAAACCGGATGTCGTATTCATTTTCAATCGTCAGCTCGCAGCAAGCTGCGGCACTGTGCCTCTGCCGCCGGGCACACCGCTGGTCGCGCTCGATGGTGAAAAGTTTCTGCATCCGGCTCCCATATTGATCGACGGGCTAAAGCAACTCAAGGCTAAACGCCAAGAATGGGCTAAACGCTAACCCATGCCCTCCCGCCGCCGCGCCCTTACCGTTCTTGCTCTTCTCTTCGCGTTGGTGGTAGCGAGTTTCGTCGTGGCATTAGCGGCGGGAAGCATTCCAGTGACAACTCATGATCTTTTCACCGCGCTATTTGGCGAAATGTTTAGTGAAAAATGGGCTGGCATGGGTGAAACTTCCCTCGCCATAGAAGTCGTTCGCGGCCTGCGTCTACCCCGCGCGCTCGGCGCATTCGCCTGTGGTGGCTTGCTCGCGTTGGCTGGCGCGTTAATGCAAGTGTTGTTACGCAACCCACTGGCCGACCCCTATGTATTGGGCATTTCCGGCGGCGCGGCAGTGGGCGCGCTCCTGGCGATGCTCGCCGGGCTGGTGCTCTGGCTCATCGACCTGGCCGCATTTATCGGTGCCTTTGCCGCCATGCTGATTGTATTTGGCCTGGCGCATGGCGACAGCAGCTGGACGCGCACGCGGCTGCTGCTTACCGGCGTTATCGTCGCCGCTGGTTGTGGCGCGGCAGTTGCCTTGATGCTGTCAATTGCACCGGAAGCGCAGTTGCGCGGCATGCTCTTCTGGCTAATGGGTGATGCCGGGCAAATCAGCGAACCGCGCCCGGCGCTGGTGGTGCTGGCCGCAGGGTTGGCGCTGGCGCTACCCTTTGCCCGCGAACTCAACCTTCTGGCACGGGGCGATGTGCTTGCACAAACGCTGGGCGTCTCAGTCAATCACGTCAAGCGCGGAGTGTATTTTCTCGCAGCGCTGACAACTGCCACCGCTGTCACCACGGCGGGCAGCATTGGTTTCATCGGTCTCATCGTGCCGCATCTGACGCGCCTGGGGCTAATGAAATTGGGCTGGGGAAATGATCAGCGACTGCTGTTACCTGCTGCCACGCTTGTGGGTGGCAGCCTCTTGCTCCTCGCCGATACGCTGGCGCGCACCGTCATCGCCCCGCAGCAATTGCCCGTCGGCGTACTCACCGCGCTAATCGGCGTGCCCGCATTTTTGTTTCTACTTGGCCGCGAAAAACATGCATGACATCGTACGCATGGCGCCATTGATTTTCACCCGCGACTTATCGGTGCGCATCGGTAGCCACGATGTTTGCCGGGCACTGAACTGGCAGGTAAACCCCGGCGAACGCTGGGCGATTCTTGGCAAGAATGGCGTCGGCAAATCAACCTTGCTGAAGACGCTTGCAGGTCTGCGCCTTGCCGAGACAGGCGAATTGATCGTATGCGGTGCACCAATCGCCGTCCCGCCAGCACGCACCGCAGGAGGTACCCTCGGGGTGCCGACTTTTTCGCGGGAGTCACAACGCACGCTAGCAAAACGACGCGGCTATCTCACCCAACATCATAACGACCCTTTTCCTTCCACGGTGATGGAAACCGCCTTGATCGGCCGTCACCCGCACCTCGGGCGCTGGGATTGGGAATCAACCGCTGACCATGAAATTACCCGCACTGCCTTGGCCGAAGCTGACCTTGTCGGCTTCGCTGAACGCGAAGTGCAAACCCTGTCTGGCGGCGAGCGGCAACGGTTGGCCGTAGCCCAATTGCTCACCCAGCAGCCGCAACTGTTTTTGCTTGATGAGCCACTCACGCATCTTGATCTCTCGCATCAAGTCGCCATCATGGAACTCTTCAAACGCAAGACGCAAGGCGAATTCAGCATGACTTCGGCGCTGGTTGCCGTGTTGCACGACCCCGGCTTTGCCGTGCGCTATTGCGAGCATGCCCTGCTTTTGTTTGGCCATGGCGAATGGCTCGCCGGGCCTGCCCGTACCATCATCACCGCAGAAAATCTGACCCGCCTTTACGGCCATCCACTACGCGAAATTGGTAGTGATAACGACCGTTGGTTTATTCCCTGTTAAACATCTTGAGATAACCATGACATCCACCCCAGACACACCACAAAACACACCCCAGCATACCGAGCGCATGCAGCGCAAAAAACAAATCATTGACGAAAAAATCGCCGAAGCCAGTATTGAAAGAGGCCTGCTGCTGGTCAACACCGGTATCGGCAAGGGCAAATCCTCCGCCGCGTTTGGCGTGCTTGCCCGCGCGCTGGGGCATGGCTTCAAGGCTGGCGTCGTGCAGTTCGTCAAAAGTCGCACCGACACAGGCGAGGAAGGTTTCTTTCGCCGCCAGCCGAATGTTGAATGGCACGTGATGGGCGATGGCTTCACCTGGGAGACGCAAGACAAGGAAAAGGACGCAAAAGCCGCCCAGGCGGCGTGGCGCCAGAGCCGACTTTTTCTCACCGATGCAACAATCGATCTGGTGATTCTGGACGAGCTCACCTATGCCTTCAAATATGGCTGGCTTGATCTCGATGCCGTGCTAGCCGATCTTGCAGCACGCCCCTCCATGCAGCACGTCATTATCACCGGCCGCGCCGCGCCCGAAAAACTCATCGAGGCTGCCGATACGGTGACCGACATGAACCTTATCAAGCATGCGTTCAAGGCGGGCGTTAAAGCCATGCCCGGCGTCGAGTTTTAACATGGCCGCCTGCCCTGCTTTGCTTATTGCAGCACCGGCTTCCGGCCAGGGAAAAACCAGCATTGTTGCCGGCCTCGCCAGACTTTATGCGCGACAAGGCAATCGCGTGCGCGTCTTCAAATGCGGGCCGGACTTCCTCGATCCGATGATCCATGCCGTGGCCTCCGGCGCACCCTGCGAAAACATCGACCTGTGGATGTGCGGCGAAGAGGATGCCGCTTGGCGCCTGGCCCGCGCAGCGCAAGATGCGGATGTGATTCTGGTGGAAGGCGTGATGGGCCTGTTCGACGGCACGCCCTCCGCCGCCGACATCGCGCGTCGTTTCAAATTGCCCGTGCTGGCAGTGATCGATGCCTCGGCGATGGCGCAAACTTTTGGCGCGTTGGCGCATGGTCTTGCCCACTACCAACCCGATTTGCCGTTTTACGGCGTGCTGGCCAATCGCGTTGCCAGCACCGGGCACGCGGAGATGCTCGAAGAGAGTATCCCCGCCACCATTCGCTGGTGCGGCAGCGTACCGCGCGATGAAGCAGCCAGCCTGCCCGAGCGGCACCTGGGGTTGCATCAGGCCGCCGAAATCGAAGACTTGATGGCGCGCCTCGACTGCATGGCCGACCATCTGGCAAAAACGCCATTGGCAGAGCTGTTGAGCAAAATTTCACCACATGCCGCCGTATCACCAGCGCCGAATTTTCCCACCATGCAGCCCCTGCTAAAAAACCAAACCATCGCCATTGCCCGCGATGCCGCGTTCTGTTTTCTCTACCCGGCGAATCTTGAACTGCTTGAGCGACTCGGTGCACAGCTCAAGTTTTTTTCACCCCTCGC
>WOZP01000007.1 GCA_011620215.1 Rugosibacter sp. | reverse complement strand
AGCGCCGGACTGTTAATCCGTAGGTCCCTGGTTCGAGCCCAGGTCGAGGAGCCATAAAAATTTGACACAAAGGCCACTCTTCGGAGTGGCCTTTGTGTTTTCCAAGTCCGTTTTCCAAGTCCGCTGTATAACGCTGTATGAAGTAGTCCGGAAGTCGGCATCAAACACCAACGGTCGATACAGACTCGTCAATAAAGGAAACAGCCCATGAACACTTTGCCCCAGTGTCCAAAATGTAGTTCTAAATTCACCTACGAAGACGCAAACACGTACGTCTGTCCGGAATGCGCCCACGAATGGACCCAAGAGCCCGAGGAGGCCACAGAAAACACCAATGACCGGCGCGTTGTCTGCGATGCCCATGGAACCGTGCTTCAGGACGGCGACACCGTGTCAGTGATCAAGGACCTGAAGATCAAGGGCTCCTCATCCGTGGTCAAGGTTGGGACGAAGGTAAGAAATATCCGCCTAGTCGACGGTGATCATGATATCGACTGCAAGATCGATGGCATCGGCGCGATGCAGCTTAAATCGGAGTTTGTGAAGAAAGTGTAAACGCCGAACAGTAGAAACCAAATACACTAAACCCACCATGCTTAAAAACCTTCTTGGCCTTCTTACTGGTGCGATCCTGCTGCTTCTGGGATTCATGTTTTCGGTGGCAATTCTTTCCGTCATCGCCGTGATTGGCTTGGGGGTTTGGATCTATTTTTGGTGGAAGACACGAGCGTTGCGCCGGGCAATGCAGGCGAATGTGCCAAGACAAGAACCAGACGGTCAGATAATCGATGGCGAAGCCATCGTTGTGGAGGAGTATCGAGTGGACATGAAAAAGGTACTCCCTGACGAACCGCCTCAGCAGTAGCCACTTGGAAAATTCAAGAAACCCCGCGCGGAATTTGTTACCGAGGTGAAGTAATCGGTACCGGACCAGGATGAAACCCGAGGACTTAGAGCTACTGCTCACGCGAGAGATGCCTTTTGGCAAGCACAAGGGGCGTCTCATTGTTGATCTACCGGGGAACTACCTCAACTGGTTCGCCCGTGAAGGTTTCCCCCCAGGAGAGATTGGACGGCTCCTCGCCTTGATGCATGAGATCGACCACAACGGGCTGACAGATATTTTGCAGCCACTGCGGCAACGATCGGGGAATTAATTACGCCCAGAAGAAGGGCTTACATTAGTTTTTTACGTTAAAACCGTACCGTCACAATCAATATCCTCCGTATCATCAGCGCCGACTTTTAGCTTAAGTGCATCCAGAATCTCGCAGCGGGCCATGAGATGCTAAAAATCTACTGAGCAATCATCGGTCTTAACCAGGTCTTCCGCAAAAGAAAAAGCGCGCACTGATTAACAGTGCGCGCTTGCATTTCAACCCAACACGCGGCTACTTTTAAATACAGTAACCGCCTGCCGACGTTTTCCCGACGTTTTCCTTATGGGCGTGAGCCTGTAGGGAAAGGCCAGGCAGCTGCAGGGTTAAGTGAAGACTTAATCCCGGGTGTTGCAGCGGTGGATGGCTTTGTGGCGGCTTTTACAACTGGTTTTTTGGCTGCTGGCTTCTTAGCAACAACCTTCTTTGCAGCTGGCTTTGCGGCTGGTTTTTTAGCAGCTGCTAAAACAGTAGCTGGTTTTTTGGCAGCAACCTTCTTGGCTACCGGTTTTTTAGCAACTGCTTCTTTTTTGGCAGCGACTTTTTTGACAACCGGCTTTTTAACAGCGGCTTTTTTCACTACGGTTTTTTTAGCAGCTACTTTTTTCGCTGCTGGTTTGACAGCTACTTTTTTCGCTGCGGGTTTGGCGGCTACTTTTTTGACTGCGGGTTTGGCAGTTGCTTTTTTTACGACTGGCTTTTTAGCAACAACTTTTTTCTCCGCTGATTTGGCAGCTTTTTTCTCCGCTGGTTTGGCAGCAGTTACTTTTTTTACGACCGGCTTTTTAGCAGCAACTTTTTTCGCCGCTGGTTTGGCAGCGGGCTTCTTCGCTGCCGGTGCCGTGGCTATTTTTTTCTTTACAACCATGGTGATTCTCCTTAACAAGTTAACAGGGAAGAGCCGCTTCTTTATCTAATCCAACCCAAATGGGTTGATGTGGATTATCCATGCCTTTAATGCATTTGAAAACAATGAATTCCGCTCGTTTATCCGCCTATCAATTTGTTTTAGTTTACGCATTAGCATCGACGACTAAATGTCTTTGGCATAAGTGGCACTTAACCCGTGTGATTTGAAAAGCATGAATCGTACGGATGAAACTCGAAATATCGTCAATTTTTATCTGAATGACGCAGCAGGAAAAATGACGCTATCCCAGTCAAACAGAGGACCGGGGTCTGTTTTTCGTCCTGGAGCTATTTCACTATGCGCAACAACGGCCTGTAAAGAATGGTGCGTTTGCAAATCTGCCAATACGGCGTTCAGGGTTGTATATTGGATTTTTTCAAAAGGGCGGTCATCGCAACCTTCAAGTTCAATGCCGATTGAAAAATCATTGCAACGCTCACGGCCTGCCCATTCAGAAACTCCTGCATGCCATGCGCGTTTCAATAACGATACAAATTGAATTAACTCCCCATTGCGCCGGATGAGAAAATGCGCAGAAACCCGCAGATGCGATATTTCGCTGTAATAAGGATGGTCTTCCGGATTTAACTGGTTAGTAAATAGATCAATAATGCCCTGCCCGCCAAACAGCCCTGGTGGCAAACTGATGGCATGAACGACGACAAGACAAATATCGTTCGCTACTGGGCGCTCATCAAAGTTAGGTGAAACAATATGCCGTGCTTCGGGCAACCACCCATCATCTGCTGCAGGGCCAGCTGACGCAATCATTCGTTCATGCCCAGACGCGCCATCCGATAGCGTAGCGAACGGAAAGTAACGCCGAGTAAACGGGCCGCCGCTGTACGATTGTTATGCGCGTCGTTAAGCGCATGCAAAATCATTTGGCGCTCAACCTGGTCCAGCTTGTCCTGCAATGTGATGGCTGCCGTCGATACATGTTCAGATCGCGACGATGACAAACCAAGATCTGCGACTTCAATATAGCTGCCCTCCATCAATGCCAATGCTCTCTCAAGAGTGTTTTCAAGCTCACGCACATTCCCGGGGAACGGGTGTATGCATAATGCATTGACAGCCGCTGAAGAAAGCAAAGGGGGCCTGATACCGGCTGCATGAGCTAACCGATCAAGAATGTGGGTTGCCAGCAATGGAATGTCTTCATGACACTCGCGCAACGCGGGCATGCGTAATTCAATCACATTGAGTCTGTAAAACAGATCTTGACGAAACCGCCCTTGCTCCACCAGAACCTTGATGTTTTGGTGCGTCGCGCAGATTACGCGCACATCCACATCATCTTCGGTTGGTGCGCCTATTTTGCGCACCCGCTTTTCCTGAATCACTCGTAGCAGTTTTACTTGCATGGCTAAAGACAAATCAGCCACTTCGTCGAGAAACAAGGTTCCCCCGTTGGCTGCCTGAAAAAAGCCATCCCGATCTTCATTCGCCCCGGTAAATGCGCCCCGGCGGTAACCGAAGAACTCGCTCTCCATCAGATTTTCCGGAATGGCACCACAATTGACTGGCACAAATACACGATCACGCCGCGCACCTAACTGATGAATTAATTGCGCAGCTAATTCTTTGCCGCTACCAGATTCACCCGTAATATGGACGGGGGCCTGACTACGCGCAACGCGCTCAATGAGCGCACGTACTTGCTGCATCGTGGGTGAATCGCCAAGCAGCCGCGCCTCAGCGCCTACCCCATGCGCTGGCTCTGTCCCTGATAATCCTAGTGCCAGCTTGACCAAGCTCCTTAGTTGCTCAAGTGAAACTGGCTTGGTAACGTAATCAAATGCGCCCTCCTTTAATGCAGCGACTGCATTTTCGGTGCTGCCATATGCAGTTACCACGGCTACTGGCAAGTCAGCCATAGCCTCATTAACATGGCGCACCAGATCCAGCCCTGTGCCATCGGGTAAGCGCATATCAGTCAAACAAAGTTGGTACCGACGACTTGCCAGCATGGTGCGGGCTTCCGCTAGAGTTCCCGCGCAATCCACCTCAAGCCCCATGCGCACGAGTGTTAGATCAAGGAGTTCACGAATGTCCGCCTCGTCATCCACGATCAAAATGCGGTTAGCATCTTCGCGCCGCCGACGCTGCATCTTTAAAGACATACTTCTCCCTCAACCGTCATTCGAAAATGTGCCCCAGGACTATTTGGCAATAATTTTGGCAATAACTCCAGGCGCGCCTTATTTGCCTCGCATAGCTCTCGCGCAATATAGAGCCCAAGCCCCGTTCCGGCACCATGTGTCGTAAAAAAAGGTTCAAATACTTGTGCGCGTAATGATTCTTCTATTCCGCTCCCATCATCACTGATGTGCAATTCAATGCAATTCGCCCTGATTACCTTTGCGTACACTCGAATCGCACCTTCGGCACCACTGGCATGCCGCAATGCATTCACCAGAAGATTCCATAGCACGCGATGCAGATGCCCACGATCAAACCACACCTTCAGACCATCCGCCTCTGCCACTTGAATACGGCTTGCTGCTGAGGCAGCATGCAGGAATATTTCCTCCATAAAGCCATGAATAAATCTCGGCCAATCTATCAGTTCAGGTGTGGTCTGGTCGCGGCGACCAACCTCGAGTACTTCAGTTACCAAGCGATTAAGGCGCAACGTATTGTCGTGAATAATGTGTGCAAGTCGTTGCCGAACAATATCCGCGTCATCCTCGGCCAAGAACTCTGCCGCATGACTAATCGCCGCCAGTGGATTACGAATTTCGTGCGCCATATTTGCCGTCAACCGGCCAAGTGCTGCGAGCTTTAGCTGTTGCGACTGGAAATGCACCTGCGCCATGTCTTCCAGATAAAGTAAAGAATCTCCCAACATGCTCGAAGGCGGTAAGTAGCGTATCCGCAACTGGCGATTTGTTTCTTGAAAAAAAAGGATCTCGGTTATTTCAACGCTGTGCGCTTGCCAAACCAAAAAGCGTTCCGCTAGCAACCCTCTCAGCGGTTGCGGGCCATCTTGCAGCGGCATGTCCAGCAAAATTTGCGCTTGCGGATTGCTCATATGCACCTGTCCTGCGTTATCAACGACCAACACACCGCCTTCCATATCGCGAATAATTTGCTCGCTAATCCGCAATTGCGCATCGAGTTGCTGGCCTCGCTCAAGCGCCAAGAATTCATTGGCCACGACGCGTTTTGCCAGCATTCGGGCGGCCATTGCTGCAGCAAAAAAAGCCACGCAGGTAATACCCGCACTGAAAAAATCGGCGGGCTCGCTGTCCATCATCAACGCCCACCAACCTTCTTCGAGCAATACGGCAACTGAGGCTAGCGCCGCATAAAACAAAACCATGTGCCCTTGACCCACCAGTCCAGCACCTGAAACGACAACCAGCAACAGCGTTGCGATTCCGCTTTTTTGACCGCCACTGGCAAACATCATGAGCGTCAAGGCAAGAATATCAATTGCCACATGGACGGTCAGCTGCATATCAAAGTGACGTTTCTGCCATAACTGTACCCCCAAAAAAGCCATGGAAAGCAACAAATAGACGCTGGCAACGTTGCGGAATAAATGAGAATTTTGAGCGCCCAAGCTCACTGTGTCGCCAAAAATAACTACCGCCCCCAGAAAAAACAGGGCAAGGCTCACTCGGTAGATGGAGAAAAACAGCAAAGAGCGCCAAAAGGAAGCAGGCGTTTGATTAAACTCGGCCGCCAGATTGCGCCTGATCATTTCCTCATCCCTAGCTGACGATGGGCTGGACAACAATAAAATGCCTGGGTGCCAGACGCATGATGGTCAACAATCGCCTCGGATTGCGGGATGTAAATTCCACAATGAGCGCAAGGGATCATTCCCTCCGGGAGCGGTGCATGGGGTGACTGAACACGGGGTGGTTGTCGCTTCTTCCTGGCAAAATGAAGATAAACGAAAACAACGAACGCTATTAAAAGAAAGAGTTTTGCCACAAGATCATCTATCTATATGTGAAGGTGATGGTCGGGGTGAGAGGATTCGAACCTCCGACTCCTGCATCACGAAGGCAAGATTTTCATGGCTTTACTGTTGTTACAAGATAGCCCACTATCAATATCGGCGGATTCAAGTCTGAAGTGCAACGACGTTATGACGCGAGTGTAGCTGCTTCATGAAGACCTCGTGAGGGGTTTCGAAGCCGAGACATTTTCTGG
>WOZP01000186.1 GCA_011620215.1 Rugosibacter sp. | reverse complement strand
GGTAGCGACCGTGGGTATCAATACAAACTGACTGTCGGCATGCCGACAGTGAAAAGTCCGCGCGACTGGCAGGTTTCCGCCGCCTACCGCTACCTGGGTTCCGATGCCGTGGTGGATGCTTTCACCGACTCGGATTTTGGCTTGGGTGGCACGAATCTCAAGGGCTATATATTGGGTGCGCAATACGGCCTGGATCGCAATGCGGTGCTGAATCTGCGTTGGTTGTCGGCGGATTCGATCGATTCTTTCACGCTTAATCCGGCGCACAAATTTTCGGTCGATCTGTTCCAGGCTGACGTGAGCGTGAAGTTTTGATCATGCGTACTCATCGTCAACTGTCGTGGCTGTTTGCCGCTGCGCTACTGTTTGCCGCGTCGTCTGTTTCAGCCGCAGATGGCAAGGCCAGCCGTGAGCAGATGCAAGTAAAACGTTTGCAACAATCACAGCGTAAGTTGCAGCAGGAGAATACGCAACTTGCTCAGGAAAAGGCAACACTTGATGGCCAGCTCAAGGCGGTGCAATCAAGCCTGGATGAGACCAGCAGCAAAGCGCAGATAGCCGCCAACCGTGCGGCTGCCCTGGGTAAGGAATTGAGGGGGATCAAGACAGAGAAGGAGGCACTGGTTGCCAAGCTGGCAGAGACGGAAATTAAGCTGGCTGAAACGCAAGAGACTTTAAATAAGTCGGTGCTGGCAGGACGGCAACTGGATGCCGATTTGAAGCAGAAAAATGAATCGCTAAACGCCTGCCAAGCCAAAAACGCCAAGCTGCATGGTTATGGCGTAGATTTACTGGATAGGTATGAAAAGAAGGGTTGCGGCGATGCGCTGCTCCAGGCTGATCCCTTCACGCAATTGAAGCGCGTCGAAATCGAGAACCTTATGGAAGACTACCGTGAAAAACTGGATGAGCAAAAGCTGGATGAGAAAAAAATGGATCAAGCATCACGTTAAGCAGCAGGTGATGCTTATCGCCTGTGTCGTCCCTGTGTCGTCCCACAGTCCAAGGATGGCCTTGTCCAGCAGCGAGTTCAAATATTCCCCTGTATTCAGCTTCAAGGATACTGATTCGCCTCAATTGATATGACGCTTAAGTGTGAAGACATTCTAGTGGGTGGGCTGAGGCACGACCCGGTTATCTCTCGTACTGTTCCTTTTGCGCTTTACATTGTTTTTCTTGTCTTGACACCGCAAGTGCAGAAGCTGTTTCCTGGTTGGAATGCGCGCTGGTTCTATGCGGTGCAGATCGGTGCGGTGGTGATCGCATTGACATTTTTTGCGCGTAGTTATAGCGAATTGTTTGCGGTGGCTACGGTTCGAGTGCGTGACTGGGTGTTGGCGGCGGGTATCGGCATCGTTGTTTTCATTGCCTGGATCAACCTTGATCTTTCTTGGGCCACGCTGGGCGAAACGCGGGGTTTTGAACCCACGCGTGCTGATGGCACGCTCGATTGGGTGCTGGTCGCGGTGCGCATCTTTGGTGCCGCCGCCGTTGTACCGATCATGGAAGAACTTTTCTGGCGGTCCTTTATTTTGCGCTGGATTGACCGCAGTGATTTTCTGCAACTGGCACCGGCAATGGTCAGCTTGCGTGCACTCCTTATCAGTTCGCTGCTGTTTGGCGTAGAGCACGATCTCTGGTTCGCCGGTCTGCTCGCCGGGCTAGCCTATACTTGGCTATATGTCCGTAGCGGTAGTCTCTGGGTGCCCATCATGGCGCATGCATTGACCAATTTATTACTTGGCGTATGGGTAGTGCAGACCAGTCACTGGAAGTTTTGGTAATTCTTCGATCAGGCATATCGGGAGGCAATAGATTAATGAGCAAATTTCTCTACCTGGGTAATGGGGCAAAACCGGAGAGTTCTTCTGTGGTGAAGGTTCATCGATATATTAATCCGGTGGCTAAAGATGATTCTTGTCTGACAGTTCTTGAGACATTTTTTAGTAATCATGAGCTCTATGCTCTGCCGGTGACGGATGCAGCGGGTATGCCGGTTGCGCTGGTTGAGCGCCAATCTTTTATTGAGTTCTTTGGCCAACCATTTACCCGGGAAGTGCATGGCAAAAAACCCATCCTGGAATTTCTTGCCAATGAGCTGATCATGGGTAGTACGCCGATCATAGTCGATGTTTCGACAAGCACTGACGATGTAGCCCAGATTATCCTCGACAAGGGTATGCAGCACATGGTTAGCGGTTTCATTGTGACAGAAGATGGCCGCTATATTGGTGTAGCCAATGGGAATAACCTGCTCGATGAAATTACCCGGCGCAAGCAGGTTGAGCTCTACTATCTTGCTCATTATGATCAATTGACTGGTGTGCCGAACCGGATGCTGTTCTCCGACCGGCTAACCCAGGCATGCCGCGAAGCGGCACGTAAAAATGCAATGGTCGGACTGATGTTCGTTGATCTGGACCGCTTCAAGCAGGTGAATGATTCCCTGGGGCATAGCGTTGGTGATCTTTTACTGTGCGCGGTGGTGGACCGGCTGAAAGACAGTGTCAGGGATTGTGATACGGTCGCCCGGCTGGGTGGTGACGAATTCGCCATCCTGATGGATGAATTGAAAGATGTTGCTGATGCCGAGATCGCCGCTCGCCGTGTTATTGCTTCACTACAATATCCTTTCACGATCATGGGGCATGAGCTGTTCATTACGGCAAGTCTTGGTATTGCGGTCTACCCGCAGGATGATAGCGATATCGGGAGGTTGTTGACCAAGGCAGATACGGCAATGTACGAAGCAAAAAGAAATGGCAGAAATGCCTACAGGACATATACGGCAGGCTTATCCATATACTCGCTTGACCACCTGTCGCTCGAGACGGATTTGAGAAGTGCTGTAGAAAATGATGAGTTTGTGCTGTTTTATCAGCCGCAGATCAACCTTGCCACGGGGCAGGTCGTTGGTGTCGAGGCACTGATCCGCTGGCAGCATCCGCAACGCGGCTTACTCTCGCCAGCGCAGTTCATTGCACTCGCTGAGGAGAGCGGGCTGATTGTTCCCATCGGCAATTGGGTTCTGCGCAAGGCTTGCCAACAAGTCAGGGCGTGGATCGATGCCGGCCTGCCGCCGTTACGCATGGCCGTCAATGTCTCTTCGCTTCAGTTTCAGCAGGTTAATTTCTGCAGCACGGTGAAGGCGATCATTGATGAGTCCGGGGTGGATCCCGATTGTATCGAGCTCGAGCTGACAGAAAGCATCGTCATGCACCATGGCACCCTGGTTTTGGATACGCTCAGAGAATTAAAGCAGATCGGCGTGATGCTGGCGATTGATGATTTTGGCACCGGCTTTTCAAGCCTGAATTATTTGCGGCGATTTCCTATTGACTGCCTGAAAATTGATCAGTCGTTTATCCGAGACATTGAGAAAATGCCAGTAAACGAAGCGATTGTCCGCGCGATCATTGCGCTGGCGCAAAGCTTGTCACTTGAGATTGTTGCCGAGGGCATTGAGACGACGGCTGAACTGGCGGTGCTGAAAACCTGCCATTGCCAGCAAGCGCAAGGATATCACTACTTGCGGCCATTGCCAGCAGATAGTTTTTTGGACTGGCTATTTGATTATCGCGATATGCCAGCTTCATCCACTATTGTTTGAAACTTCATCCAGCCCTGTTTCCAGTGCAGTTGTGCACATGGCTGCATGCGTCAATCAACAGATGCAAGCATAAGCCAATTGTTCGGACTATATCCCGGAGCTGGAAACTTCATATTCCTGACATGTTTGTTAATTAAGCTTCTCAAACAGGTAGTCAGTTGAAGCGAATGGGCGTTTTTTTGTCCGGCCTGTGAGCAGTATTGTGGGTCTGTCTGGTAAGAATAGTCTGAAGTCAAATTAACTTTTAAAGGGGTTGAAAATGATATTTAAATTAAAGCCTATGGTTGCGGCGATTTCTTTCACGTTATGCTCGTACAGCATGCTGGTTGCTGCGGAACCCGAGCATGGTAAACCGGAAAATGAAGAGGCTGCTGTTGGGGTTGAGAATGCTGCAACCTGGTACAGGGCTGGTCAAGAAGCGTTGAAAGAAGCTAAACATCTGCACGCCAATGAGCGTCGTGCCAAAAATGTGATTCTGTTCCTTGGCGATGGTATGGGTATCTCAACAGTAACTGCCTCACGCATTATGCAAGGTCAGATGCAGGGTCGGGATGGCGAAAAAAACTCGCTGACTTTTGAAAAGCTGCCCTATGTCGCACTCTCTAAAACCTACTCGACCAATCAGCAAACATCTGACTCTGCGCCGACCATGACCGCTATTGTCACCGGTGTAAAAACCAATGATGGCGAATTGGGTGTCGATCAAGCCGTTGCCCGAGATGAAAAAGATAATGCAGTCATTCAGGCACATAAGCTAACCACCATTCTTGAGTTGGCCAAGGCACGCGGCATGGCCACGGGTGTGGTCACGACCGCACGCGTGACTCACGCGACACCTGCTGCGCTGTATGCACATACTGCAGAGCGCGACTGGGAAGCCGACAGCAATCTGCCTGCAGGTGCAACCGTCAAGGACATCGCTGCTCAGTCCGTTGATAGCTTTGCTGCCAACAAAGGCATGGACGTGTTAATGGGCGGTGGCCGTACCTACTTCATGCCCAACACGAAGTTTGATCCGGAATACCCCACTGTCAAAGGCCGCCGTAAAGATGGCCGCGACCTGACTGCCGAATGGCAGACCAAGTTCAATGGTAAATATGTTTGGAACAAGGCGCAGTTCGATGCGATTGATCCTGCCAATACAAAGAGTCTTCTCGCCCTGTTCGAGCCCTCGCATGTGCAGTACGAAGCTGACCGTGTTGCGCGTGACGGTGCCGGAGAACCATCCATTGCGGAGATGACTGATAAGGCAATCGACATCCTGAAGAAAAACCAAAAAGGTTTCTTCCTCATGGTTGAAGGTGGGCGTATCGACCACGCACATCATGCTGGTAATGCCTATCGTGCGCTGACCGATACCATCGCCATGGATGATGCCGTCAAGAAGGCCATGGAGAAAACTGATCTGGAAGATACCCTGATTATCGTAACCGCCGATCACAGCCATGTGTTTACCATTGCAGGCTACCCCAAGCGGGCTAACCCGATTTTGGGAACGGTGGTTAATCCAGGTCAAACCACGCCCGCACTTGCAGCTGACGGTATGCCCTACACCACGGTGTCGTATGCAAACGGTACCGGTTATCACTTTTTGCCAGTGGGCGGCGATACCTCATACAGCGAACCCATTCAGGCAGGGCGCGTAGTTAATCTGGCAACGGTGGATACCGAAGATCAGGGCTTTCACCAGGAAGCACTTGTGCCTTTGTCTTCGGAAACTCATGCAGGTGAAGACGTGGGCGTTTTTGCGGGTGGCCCCAAAGCACATCTGCTGCATGGTGTGAGGGAGCAGAACTACATTTTCCATGTAATGAAAGATGCCTTAGGCCTTTAATTGCTCTTTAACCATCTTGCAACGTATTGTCAGAAAGGGGAGGCCGTATGGCTTCTCCTTTTGATTCTGGAGAATGTATTTATGACAGCCAAGTCCATTTTTAAAATCACGAGGTGGTTTGCTTTATCTTCACTGATCTTCTCAAATTCAGCGAGTGCTACGCCTCAATATACCAATGTAGCTGCGCGCTATTCAACCACGAGCTGCGCGATACCATGCGAAAAACCACAAGCCAGCGACTGGTATTTCTGGCGTGATGAAAATCGTGTGGAAATAAGAAATGCCACTCAGGATGTCGGCGAAATCTGGCGGCGTGATGGCAAAAAACGGCTCAGCTTTGTCTATGTTGAACCTGCGCATAAGCGGGGTATTGAATATAACGACACTGATTTACGCATGATTAACCACAAACGTTCCTGGGATCGGCTGGCAAGTATCGTCTCGCCGGCCGAGATAGAAAAACTGAGCCTGGTGGATGAAACAGAAATTATGGGCCACAAAGCAAAACGGTATAGCGGAAAAATCGATAATCGCACCGTCGAGGTGGTGTGGATACCGGATCTGCAACTGACTGCGAAGGTCATGAATACTTACCCGGATCGGCAAGTGACAACCGAACTCAAATCATTCCTGACCAGGCAGGATGATGTCGTGGCAACGTCTGAGGATCAATTATCCAACTACGCGCTGGTTGACTTTGCTGATCTGGGCGACATGGAAACCAAGGAATCCATGGCGTGGCTGAAACAAGCTACGATGGCACCGGGGCATGAAACGCACGATCACTAAATAAA
>WOZP01000066.1 GCA_011620215.1 Rugosibacter sp. | reverse complement strand
TTCAACTGAAGATTCAACTGAACCTGCAACCAAATTCTTAGTAGAACCATCCCCTGAATCTTCGGCTGCCGCTGATTTGGTTCCCTTGGCGCTGGGTTTTGCCGCCGGCTTGGCACCTGCTTTTGCGACGCGCGGTTCGAACTCGAAACTCACCTTGCCCGTGGCCGCATCGCGCGTCAAAAAGGCGGAGAACTTGCGCCGCGTCTTGTTGGAAACAAATCCCCTGAGCAAGCTGGTCTTGCCGGTTTCCAGCAACTTCTGCATTTCTTCGCGCGAAATTTCCTGTTGCAGGATCACCTTGCCGGAACGAAAATCGCAACTTTTTTCTGCACCCACGGCTTTTTCGCAGACATACATCATGCCGTGCTCAAAAACGCGCGCCGCGCATTTCGGGCAAGCGCCCAGCGGCTCCTGGCCGGAGAAATCGACAGGTTCGTTGGCATCCGCATCCGACTGGCCAAAATCGAATTCAGGCGTGTGGTCTTCCTTAAGCTTGATTATTGCCGCAAAAGCCCGCCCCATCTTGCTGCGAAAGCCTTGCAGTGGGCCGATGACGCGTTTTTCCAATAGCTCGTCCATTTCTTCCGGTTCCCACTGGCGGCTGGCGACAACTTTCCACAGACTGTAATCGCATGACTTGCACTGGAATTTTTTGTAGTTCTCCTGAATCACGCCGCCGCATCTAGGGCAGGGTGTTTTCAGCGTCGAGAACGCGGCATCTGGCAGTTCGCCGGTCTTGATGCGCTCGACCATGGTGCGTGTCCTGTCCATGATTTGATTCATGAACTCGTCACGCTTTAAGCGCCCGTGTTCCATTTCCTTCAGCTTGTATTCCCATTCGCCGGTCAGTTCAGGCAGGCGAATGTCATCCACGCCAAGATTTTCCAACGCGAATAATAACGAAGTGGCCTTGGCTGTCGGCTGCAATTCGCGGCCATTGCGGTGAATGTATTCCTCGGCGATCAGGCCTTCAATCGTCGCCGCGCGCGTGGCCGGTGTGCCCAGACCGCGCTCGGCCATGGCTTCGCGCAGTTCTTCGTCTTCGATCAGCTTGCCAGCGCCCTCCATCGCCGTGAGCAGCGTGGCTTCTGAAAAACGCGGTGGCGGCTGGGTGGTTTTGGCCTTGACTTCAATATCCTTGGCCCATACGCGCTCATTCTTTTCCAGCGGCGGCAGGTTGGGGTTCTCGTCATCCTCTTGCGACTCTCTGCCATACACGGTAAGCCAGCCCGGCGTTACCAGCACTTTGCCGTCGGTCTTGAAAGCCTCGTTTTCAACACGAGTAATGCGCGTGGTGATGTTGTATTCGGCAGCCGGATAAAAAATACCGAGAAAACGCTTGGTCACCAGATCGTAAATTTTCTGCTCGGGTTCCGACAGCGTTTTGGGCATGATGCCCGTAGGAATAATGGCAAAGTGATCGGATACTTTCGCATTGTTGAAAATACGCTTGTTTGGATGAACCCAGCCACTCTTCAAGATCGTCGCGGCAAAAGGCGCGTAGGCTGTTTCGCTCATCGAACCCAACGTCTCTTTAACGGTGTTCAAATAATCTTCCGGCAGATGGCGGCTGTCGGTTCGCGGGTAAGTCAGCGCCTTGTGTTTTTCGTACAACGCTTGCGCCAGGCCCAAGGTGTTTTTTGCCGAGATACCAAACCGGCTGTTGGCTTCCCTCTGCAGCGAGGTTAAATCGTAAAGCATTGGGCAAGCTTCGGTCTTGGGTTTGCTTTCGTCCTCAGCCATGCCATGCTGGCCCAGGCATTTGGTACGAATGGCATCCGCCCGCGATTGTTCCCACAAACGCTCGGCACGGGCGTGCTCATCGTCTTCTTTCTTGAATTTCTCATCGATCCAGCGGCCGCGATAAACGCCGGCCACACATTGAAATTCGGCTTCCACCTCCCAGTAGTCGCGTGAAATAAAACTTTTAATGCGGCGCTCGCGCTCGACCATGATGGCCAGCGTGGGCGTTTGCACACGCCCCACGGGGGTCTTGTAAAAGCCGCCTTCTTTCGAGTTGAAAGCCGTCATGGCACGCGTGCCATTGATGCCGATGAGCCAATCGGCTTCCGAGCGGCACCGGGCCGCATCGGCCAGCGGCTGCATTTCTGCTGCCGTGCGCAGATGCGCGAAACCATCGCGGATAGCGTTAGCAGTCATGGATTGCAGCCACAAGCGGCGCATGGGCTTTTGTTTTTCGCCTAGCGCATGTTGCGCAACGTAACGAAAAATCAATTCGCCTTCACGCCCGGCATCACACGCATTGACCAACCCCGTGACATCCTTGCGCTTGATCAGCCGCGTCAGCAGCTTTAACCGTTCCTGTGTGCGCTCAATCGGATTCAATGCAAAGTGGGGTGGAATCGCCGGCAAATGCGCAAAACTCCATTTGCCGCGCTTGACTTCATATTCTTCGGGCACCACCAGCTCCAGCAAGTGACCGATGGCAGACGAGAGCACATAATTTTCGCTCTCGAAATAGTCTCCTGTCCGCTCGAATTTTTCTCCCATGCCAGCCAATGCCTTGGCGATGTCCTGGGCGACGGAAGGTTTTTCGGCGATGATGAGTTGCTTGGTCATAGTGGGTAGATTAGGTAGGCAAGGCGCATCAAGCGCGGCGCATGTTAATTTGAATCAGGCGCGGCTCCATACATCAAATACGCATCAAACAAGGGGTGTTAATTAAGCAGGATGCGGGTAACGTGCTCGCCAATGTCCAGATCGGCCTCATCAACCTCTTCGGCCAAAATCTCTTCCAGAATCAACGCATCGACTTCATGCCGTGTACGCCAAATCATGGCAAGCACAACAATCTTGAAGCGGTCCAGGCTGATTTCATCGTCCGGCAGGGCCAAAGCACGCTCAATAATAGATTCACGCAGCGGCGCATCAATCGCGGCACATTGCTCAAGAAAGCTGATAAACCCACGGCATTCGACCGACAAGCGGTCTTGCTCTTCCTCGTCATAAATGCGGATCGAGCCAGCAGCAGGCAGATCGCAAGACGTCTGATGTCCCACCGCCAAACCATCCATCCAGGACAGCGCCGCGCTGATGTCATCGGTCTCAAAGCCCGCTGCCGAGAGCTTTTTCGCCAACACGCCCGCCGGAGGGCAGGTGTCGGGAAGATAATTTTCAAAAAGGTAAACAAGAATTTCCATCATGGTGTCAATCCAATCGCTGATAGAGGCCGCCGGGTAGCTGCGCAACACGTCCGGCAAGTTCCAATGGTAGCAGGATGGCAAGAAGTGCCCCCGGCGTCAAGTCACTTCGCGTTGCCAAGGTGTCCAGACTGCATGGGGTGCGCCCCAATAAAGCGAGCACTTGCTCTTCATTTGCACTGCTTGCTAGCGCCGTGTCACCAGCGCCGACTTTTTCAAATGGTGCGATTTTTTCAGCAGGAACATGGCTCCAGCGTAATTCTTCCAGAATATCCTGAGCCGATTCAACCAACTTTGCGCCTTGACGAATCAGTTGATGACACCCTCGTGCAAGGGGCGAGTGGATCGAACCCGGAATGGCAAACACGTCACGTCCCGCTTCTGCTGCCAGACGTGCCGTAATGAGCGAGCCGCTTTTAGGCGCGGCTTCAACCACCAGACAGCCCAACCCCAAGCTGGCGATCAAACGGTTACGACGCGGGAAATTGGCTGCCAACGCAGGCGTGCCCAACGCAAATTCACTCAATATCACGCCATTGGCCACGATTTCGCGGGCTAGCGCTTCATTGCGTGCCGGATACAGGCGATCAGCCCCCGTGCCGATAATTGCTACCGTTCCGGCCGAGGTCGTTAAGCCACCCCGATGCGCGGCAGCGTCTATCCCTAACGCCAGCCCGCTCACTACCGTCAGCCCGGCCTGGCCTAAGGCTGCGGCAAACGCGTTGGCATCACGCTCGCCTTGCGCGGTGGCATTGCGGCTGCCGACTATCGCAAACATCGGCTGTGCAAGCAGCTCCACGCGCCCGCGGGCATACAACATTAATGGTGGGTCATCCGCCGTTAATAAACCGGGCGGATATTCCGCATCAGCCAAAGTGAGCAGATGATTGCCTGGCTGCTCAGCCCATACCAACGCGGCTTCAATCGCCTGGGACAACTCCGGCCCGAGGCTTAACAAACGCTCGGCTACCGCAGACCCGACCACAGCGGCAAGTGACGCATAGCTGGCCGCGAAAATCGCTTCTGGCAAACCAAACGCTTTGAGCAAATTGCGTCGCGCGCCATTGCCTACCCCCGGCACATGCGTCAAGCGCAGCCAATCAGCCAGCGCATCACCCTGACTGATTGGTTGCGCTTCATTCATCAGGCTGCCCACAGAAAACAGGGGTGATATTCAGTGCTTCGGGGGCTCGGGGACTCGACCAATCAAGGCGTATGCGCCGCATCGCCTACAACCACAGGTTTTTGTGCACTCATCACCAAGGCATAGGCGACCCGATCAAAGACACGGAAAACAAACACCAGGCCGTTTCTCGCATCAGGCAAGGTATAGGTTTTTTTCTCGCCCTGGAAACGATCATCCAGCGTGACACCCGCCGCATCTATTGCCAGCACATGGCCCGCCTCAAGGCCATCCTTTTTGCCACGATTCAAGACCACCACCGCTTGCGGCCCACCGTACTGAACCCCGCCATAAATCGACAACACCCGCGCTTTAACTGCTTGCTCAGGCGCATGCGGGATGTAGCTCACCACATCAACGCGTGGCGCAGGCAACAACAGATCGCCGGCCAACACTTCTTCTTTTGTTGTCAGCAAACGGAAGGAAGTCACCTCGCCTTGCGCTGTCAGACGCGCCGTGCCGACATACAGCGCCTCAAAACCCAGCGATTCTTTTGTTTCGGGATCCTTCAGTGGCTTACCCGCGCGAAATACCTGCCACACAGGCGCCGTTGCGTTATTCGCGGCCGACGTGGTGTAAATCATGTCGCCAGCACCGGCAATGACGCGGTTATCCTGCAAACCAACCACGCGTAGCGCACCTGCCATGCTGGCTTGATCCACCACCAAAGGCTGCGACAAAAATGGTTCGATCTCGTGCGGCGGAATCGACGGAATCGCTTTGTTTGTCGGTTCGATATATTCGCGTGGTGATAGTTTTTCGGTTTTTTCGGTGGCGAACGTCAAGCGTGGCTCACGCCCATTTCTATCCAGCACCAAAACCTGGCCGGGGTAAATCCAGTGCGGATTTTTAATCTCTTGCGTATTCATTTTCCATAACGCCGGCCAGCGGTAAGGGTCTTTTAGATACTTGGCTGACAATCCCCATAACGTATCCCCCTGCACCACGGTATACCGCTCCGGCGCCCCGTCGGCTAACACCAGCGGCTTGGTAGGCTGAGCAATCGCCAGAGTGGTTGAAATACAAAAGAGTAGGGCAGATATAATGCGATGCATGGTGTGACCTCCGGCAGGGCGTCTGAAACAAGGATATTTTTTCGAATACCGTTTAATTTGCCTGATTCTGCCCGACAATTCTTCCGGTATCAATTCTTTCAAGAGCTTTTTCATGGCCTTATTACCCATTTTGCGTTACCCCGACCCGCGCCTGCATAAAAAAGCGGCGCCTGTTACCACCATTGACGCCAGCATTCGCAAGCTGGCCGCCGACATGGCAGAAACCATGTATGCCGCGCCGGGCATTGGTCTTGCGGCCACACAAGTGGATCAGCATATTCGCCTGATAATCATTGATGTCACCGACAGCAAATCCAGATTGCAGGTTTTTATCAACCCGGAAATAATCAACAAATCGGGTGACTGCGAAAGCGAAGAAGGCTGCTTATCCGTGCCCGGCATTTACGAATCGGTCACCCGCGCCGAAGAAGTCACCGTCAAGGCAATGGACCTCGACGGTCAAATCTTCCAACTCACCACAGACGGTTTATTGGCGGTGTGCATTCAGCATGAAATTGATCACCTGAACGGCAAAGTATTCGTTAATTATCTGTCGCGCCTGAAACAGCAACGCATCAAGGAAAAGCTCATCAAGCAGGCGCGAGAAACCCTCTGATGCGCGTCATTTTTGTCGGCACGCCGAATTTTGCCGCACAGGCGCTGGCCGCCATCCTCGCCGCCGGGCACGACGTGCCGTTAGTGCTCACTCAGCCGGATCGTCCTGCTGGGCGTGGCATGAAGCTACAGCCTTCGGCCGTTAAACAACTGGCCCTCATACACAATCTGCCGGTGTTTCAACCGGATCGCTTAAAAGACCCCGCCACGCATGAGCCGATCCGCGCCGCCCGGGCTGACGTGATGGTGG
>WOZP01000033.1:29462-32221 GCA_011620215.1 Rugosibacter sp. | reverse complement strand
CTTCAGGTGTCGGTTTCTGGTAGCGGCCATCATCGCGCCAGCCGTTCGCCTTGGCTTCATGGAACAGGGTGCCGATTTTCAGCGGCCCGGTTTCGCTGGCGCTCTTCCAGACGGATGCGGCTTCATCGTCGCCGCGCCCGTCGCGCCATTCGTCCCACGGTTCGCGGCCCGTCTCGCCCAATTCCGATTTGAGCATGAAGGCTACGCGCACGCGCTCATCATGTCCGCCGGTAGGGATGAATTGCAGCGCTTCGCGGATGCGGTCAATGTCGGTCATCATCGCCGCCCCCTCTGCCATCCGCGCTTTTGCTGGCGATTGCGTGCAGGCTTGGCAAGATTGAACCAGCCTATCAGCGGGTCGGTTGCGGTATAATTTTGACTATCGGTAGTCTTTGGGGTCGCGGCCTGATTGGGGTCGCGGCCCTTGTTGTTTTTGGTCATGGCTCGCCCCTTCAAGCCTTGCGGCTTTTCTCAACTTGGGCAGTCAGCCATGCGTTTATTTCCGCCTCGATCCAGCCGACGGCTTTCGTACCGACAGAAATAGGCGTGGGGAAGGTCGGGTCATAGTCGCCCGGCCTCTTGGGGTCTTGCCGCATGCGGGCATAGATGCTGGAACGGGAAAGCCCGGTGCGGGCTTCGACTTGCTTGCGCCGAAGGATGGTTAGCGCGGGTTGTATTTTTGCGGCCATGATTAGCTTTCTCCTGTTGAAGGTTAAGCGCCCCAGCCCTTGCTGGAACGTCATGGCTCGCTACATTATCGATTATGCTGTCTCACTTACAGGGGGAGTGTGAGACTATTTTTTAATCTCGGTGCGATGAACTTTCTGCCTTGCCCGCGAAGCCTTGGCCGCAGATGATCTGCCGCACACCACATGCCGCACCAGCCGGGCAAGGGTTTCCCGGTGTTCGCCCTTGGGGATCAGCCTCGGGCTAGGTGCGGCAAACCTTTATGCAGCCTCTAACGGCTTCACTTCTTGATTGATCCGCTGCCCTAGCTCGCTCTCTGCCTGTTTCAGGTCAAACGTGCCTTGCAGGTTCAGCCAAAACTGTCCCGTGGTGCCGAAGTATCTTGCCAGCCGCAAGGCGGTATCCGGGCTTATGGCGCGGCGTTCGCGCACAATGTCATTGAGGCGCGTTGCGGGTACGCGCAGCTCGATCGCCAGCGCATGCGGACTCATGTTCAAGGGGGCAAGATATTCCTCGCGGATAATTTCGCCGGGGTGTATTGCTCTCATCTTGTTCGTTGCCATCATTTTTCCTTTCAGTGGTAATCGACAATCTCGACATCCGCCGCGCCGTCGTCTGTCCACACAAAGCACACGCGCCATTGGTTATTGATGCGGATGCTATGTTGCCCCTGCCGGTTGCCGCTCAAGGCTTCCAGCCGGTTGCCGGGTGGCGATGCCAGGTCGCGCAATTCAACAGCGCCATCCAGCATTTGCAGCTTGCGTTCGGCAACAGCTTCGATATTCCGAAACCGCTTCGGCTTGCGGCCTTCATAAAGTGCCAGCGTGTCGGTACATCGGAAAGAGCGGATAGTCATGGATGCATCATATAACGCATGGCGTTAAACGTAAAGTGGTTTGCAATGGGGTTGCATTCAGTCTTAAGCATGCCTTTCACGCTTAGGCAGCCTTGCCAGTCGCCAGTTGCACGATATTGCTGGCATTGGCGCAATGCCTGCCCCATGCGGCCATCAACTCCGCCCGCCGTTCAAACAGATCACTACGCTGGTATGCGGCCTCAACCTTGTCTTTATTGGCGTGCGCCAGGGCAAGTTCCAGCGTTGCGCCGGGGAATGAGGTTTGCTCAGCACCCCACTGGCGAAAAGCGGCACGGAACCCATGCACGGTGACATCCTTGGCGATACCGTGCAGCATCTTGTTGATCGCCACGTCTGACAGCAGGCCACCGCGTGCGCCGGGGAAAACCCGCTCAGCTTCATTCATGCGCCAGCTTTGCATCTTGGCGAGTATGTCCAATGCTTCCGCGCACAATGGCACGCGATGTTCACGGCCTGCCTTCATCCTTGACGCTGGAATAACCCACACGGCGTTTTTTGGATCAATGTCAGCCCATAGCGCGCCGCGTGCTTCGCCGGAACGGGCAGCGGTCAGAATAGCGAATCTCAGGCAATAGGCGGACATTACGTCCTTTTGCCTCAGTGCAGCCATGATGCCCGGGACATCGGCATAAGGTGCCGCAGCAAAGTGGGTAACAGTTGCCACCTTGTTTGGTAGCGGTAGCACCTTATCCAAAACGCCACGCCAGCGCGCCGGGTTGTTGCGCCCATGGTCATCATCATGCACTGCCGCGTAATCCAGCACGGCCTCGATACGCTGCCGCACGCGGGTTGCGGTTTCGGTCTTGGTTGCCCATATCGGCAAGAGAATCGACTTCACGTCGGCCAGCGTGACTTCTTTGGGCAGCTTGTCGCCTATGACGGGGTAGACGTACTGCATCAAAGTGGTTTCCCATTGCCCGGCATGCTTGGCATTGCGCCAGCCCATCCGCTTGGACTCGATTAGCGCCAGCGCGCAATCCCTGAATGTCTTTCCCTCTAAGTCTTTCTTGATGCGCACCAGTAATGCCGGGTCTCTGCCGTCGGCAATCTCCGTGCGCATCTTGGCGGCCAATTCGCGGGCTTGTGCCAGTGATCGGGCATTGGTTGCACCCAAGCCGATAACGACAGGCTTGCCAGCGGCCTTGTATCTGAAAACCCATGCGCGTGATCCTCCCCTGACGCGCAGGAAAAGGTT
>WOZP01000033.1:0-29362 GCA_011620215.1 Rugosibacter sp. | reverse complement strand
CGGACAAGTCAATGCATAAGTGACTGTAAAATAATGGTGTTTGTGGAACAGCTTGGATTGCCTCGGACTATGGATTGTAGGACTGCGTCTCCGCCATAAAACAAAAACCCGTACTGCCAAAGGCAGTACGGGTTTTTTTGTTATTTTTTGGCAGATCTTATTTCATCTGGTTGTTCTTGCAAGGCGAAAAAATGGGGGCTTGACGCCCCCATAAAGATGGCTTGATTTTTGGTTAATCAGGCTTGGTTTCTATCATCTGTAAAGGCTCATCAGCAATAATTTGGGCTGGCTTTGGTTTGCGTCCGAGAGGTTGAGTGGGCGTCACCAGTGCAGATGGCGCTTTATCGGTCTGTACCGTTTGGATCAAAATTAACCCTGCTTGCTGCAATGTATCCGAGAAGTCTTTCGGTGGCGTTGGTGTATGCGCAACAGGAGGTGGCGCTGCAACAGGCACCACGGAAGCCGCTGCAGAAGGGATAGCGGATTGCATGACTTCAGGTGAAGCGAAAGGTGGCGCTTCGGACACTGTGCTTGCTGCTGGCACAGAGGCAGGGATAGGCGTCGCTGGTGCGATAGGCGCTGGTGGGGCTGGTATAAGCTCTGCTGCTGCAGGCTGTGGTGCCGCAGTGATGATCGGTGCTGGCGCAAAGGTTTGCGTTGGCGTGATATCTGTCGCAGCAGTGATGTTGCCTGTTTCAGCAAAGCCAATACTTGCGGTGTTATTGCTATCTATCGCTGGGGATAATCCATCTTCATTTCGATCGCCACGGTCAGCGCGATCATTGCGTCCCCGACCCCGCCCACGATTTCTGCGCCCACTGCGTGCGGTGCCTTCTGCGGTACTGGCTTCAGCTTCAGTAAAAGTCGGCGCTGGGGATACGGTGATATCAACAGGTGATTCAGTGGGTGCGCTACGTGGAGGGCGTGGTTGCCGCGGCTCACGGGGTTCCCTTGGTTCGCGCGCCTCCTTGACTTCCTTAGGCGCAGCGGGTTTATTGCGGTTGTTGTTTACATCCTGTGCAGGGGGTGCTTCATCACGACGGCTTTGCGAGCCTTGTTGGCCTTGTGGGCGGGCTTTACGTTCGCCATTTGCCGGCTGACCTTCTGCACGGGATGTGCGATCACGGTTTCCATCGCGATTCCGGTTGCGGTTGTTATTGCGTGAGCGTTGCGCATTGGCATCTTCTGATTTTGGCGCAGGTGTTACTACTTTTTTCTCACCAAAAAAGAAAGCCGCTATTTTGCTGAACAGGCTGACCGAGGGGGTAGCCGCTTTTGCAGGACGAGAGGAATCTACAATGGGCGCAGGCTGGCCGGCGGGAACTCCGCGAACTGCGGCTTCAATTTTGACTGGCTTGACCTCAGCTTGAGCAGAAGGTGTTTGATACGCTTCTTCGAGCGGACGTGTTGCCATCTGATAGCTGGCCAAATTGCTGGGGCCTTCGCTGTTGAGCTGGTCATGTCGCACACGCACAATTTCATGCGCAGGTGTTTCTAAATGGCGGTTAGGGACGATAACCAGATTAACGCGGTGACGCGATTCAATGTGCGAGATATCAACGCGCTTTTCATTCAGCAAAAAGGTGCCTACATCCACTGGAACCTGACAGTGCAAGGCACCTGTGTTGTCTTTCATGGATTCTTCTTCAAGAATGCGCAAGATGTGGAGTGCAGCTGATTCGGTGCTACGGATATGCCCTGTGCCAGTACAACGCGGGCAAGTGATATAGCTGGTTTCTGCCAAGGCGGGACGCAGGCGCTGGCGGGACAATTCGAGCAGGCCAAAGCGACTGATCTTGCCGGTTTGCACGCGGGCGCGATCGTGATGCAGCGCATCGCGCAAGCGATTTTCAACTTCGCGCTGGTTTTTTGCGGCTTCCATATCAATGAAGTCGATGACAATCAGCCCACCTAAATCGCGCAAGCGCAGCTGGCGTGCAATTTCGTCAGCGGCTTCGCAGTTGGTACGCAGTGCGGTTTCTTCGATGTCACTGCCTTTGGTGGATCGGCCCGAGTTCACATCAACGGACACTAGCGCTTCGGTGTGATCGATCACGATGGCACCACCGGAAGGGAGGGTAACCTGGCGTGAATAGGCAGATTCGATTTGATGCTCAATCTGGAATCGCGAGAATAGCGGTACGTCGTCCTGATAGCGTTTTACGCGGGAGACATTGCCCGGCATGACGTGCGACATGAATTGTTGTGCTTGTTCAAAGACGTCGTCGGTGTCGATGAGAATCTCGCCGATTTCGGAATGAAAATAATCCCGAATAGCACGAATAACGAGGCTTGATTCCTGATAAATCAGGAACACACCACTTTGTGCTTTAGCGGCACCATCGATGGCGTTCCAAAGTTGCAGGAGATAGTTCAGATCCCATTGCAGCTCTTCAAGGGAGCGGCCGATGCCTGCGGTACGGGCGATCAAGCTAGTTCCGCTGGGAACTTCCAGTTGATCCATGATTTCACGAAGTTCTTGCCGATCTTCTCCCTCAATGCGGCGAGAAACACCGCCCCCCCGAGGATTGTTGGGCATTAATACAAGGTAACGACCGGCGAGTGAAATGTAGGTAGTGAGCGCGGCACCTTTATTACCACGCTCATCTTTTTCCACTTGAACGATAAGTTCTTGCCCAACAGAGAGCGCGTCCTGGATGCGTGCTTTACCAACGTCTACGCCTGGCTTGAAGTAGCTGCGAGAAATTTCCTTGAATGGCAAAAAACCATGCCGCTCTGCACCATATTCGACAAAGGCAGCTTCAAGGCTAGGCTCAAGGCGGGTGATAACGGCTTTGTAGATGTTACTTTTACGTTGTTCTTTCGAGGCTGATTCAATGTCTAGGTCAATCAGTTTTTGACCATCCACAATCGCGACGCGGAGTTCCTCAGCCTGCGTCGCATTAAAAAGCATGCGTTTCATATTTTTTTCTCCTACGCGCTACACAAGCAGGAGGACACGGCAAGTCTTTACTGCTGGCGTTAGATCACCAGAAGTGTGAGTCTGATTTGCAATCGGGGTGGCAAGTTCATGGTGCCTCGGTTGATTTGGCAAATGATTTATAAAAAATTTGGCAAACAAAATGTATGACTTCGTAAGACTTGTCTGAAAAAAAAGCGTTCGCTGATTGTAATCAGCGCCCGGCAATATGTGCCCATCTGTGCGTGTGTGACGCGCAATCAAGTAATATTCGCTCTTTGTGTCGGGTGAGCGAAATGCCCGTAGTCGGCTGGGGCGATGCTGCTGCCGAAAATAATTTCGGCGGTGCTGCATGCTCATGTCACTGGTACTTTTTCACCGCATCATTGATTAAGTTACAGTGATTACAGTAAAAGCATCCAAAATGACCGCATCCAGAAACCGCGCCTCTAACGCCACTTCGGGCCGTTAGGCACGCCATTTCAGAATGGCTAACCAAGGATGAGTATATTGCAAATGAAGGACTTAAGCAAAGATTCGGTGACATGGCTTGAGGTAGGGGATGAGGCAGAAGGGCAGCGCATAGACAACTTTCTTTTGCACATTGCCAAGGGTGTGCCCAAAAGCCACATTTATCGGATTTTGCGTAGTGGCGAGGTGCGGGTAAATAAAGGGCGAATTGAGGTTGAATATCGTCTTAAGGTGGGTGATGTGCTCCGGATACCTCCGATTAGGGTAGCTAAAATGCCTGATCAGACGCTGGTCCCAGCGCGTGAATTTGATATTGTGTATGAGGATGAAGCCTTGATTATCGTGAATAAGCCTGCCGGAGTTGCCGTTCACGGGGGAAGCGGTGTCAGCTTTGGGGTGATTGAGCAGTTGAGGCGTGCCCGCCCGCAAGCGAAGTTGCTTGAATTGGCACATCGCCTGGATCGCGAAACATCAGGCTTGCTGATTGTTGCCAAAAAGCGCCTCGCATTGACGCGATTGCATGACCAGTTTCGCGAAGGGGTGATTGCTAAACGATATCTGGCGCTGGTCAAAGGTGCCTGGCGAAATGAATTGCAGCATGTACGCCTACCGCTGCTCAAGTATTTGACAACAGAGGGCGAGCGGCGTGTGAGCGTTGATCCGGCGGGTAAAGTGTCTCATTCGATTGTTCGCTTGCAGGCGCGCTGGGAAAAGGAAAACTTTAGTCTGGTCGAGGTGGAACTCAAGACGGGGCGGACACATCAAATTCGTGTTCATTTGGCGCATTTGGGTTTTCCGATCGCGGGGGATGATAAGTACGGTGACTTTTCGCTGAATCGAGCTTTGCAAAAAAACGGCCTTAAACGGATGTTTTTGCATGCTGCACGGCTGGATTTACCTCATCCCATTAGTGGCGATCTGCTGGCGCTGACCTTACCTTTGCCAACAGAGTTGCAGAGTTTTGTTGAACAACTGAATACAAATGAGGCAAACAGGACGTAACGATGGCTAATTTTCAATTGATTGTGTTCGACTGGGATGGCACTTTGCTGGATTCGACGGGGATGATTGCTGCGTCTATCCAGGCCGCTGCGCGCGACCTGGGTATTGTTGAGCCGTCAGATGAACGTGCTCGCCATGTTATCGGGCTTGGGTTGATTGATGCGCTGCGCTATGCCATGCCGGGCTTGCCTTCTGAACGTTATAACGAAGTTGCTGAGCGGTATCGCTACCATTATTTGGCGCGGGACCGCGAGTTGCTTCTTTTCCCTGGAGCTGGTGAACTGGTCAAAGAGCTTGCTGACGCAGGGTTTCAGCTAGCGGTGGCTACGGGTAAATCGCGCAACGGGTTGAATCGCGCGCTGGAAGTGAGTGGCCTGGGCCAGTATTTTCGCATCACTCGTTGTGCGGACGAGTGTTACTCCAAGCCGCATCCGCAAATGTTGGAAGAACTCATCGAAGCATTCCATGTATCCCCTGCGGCTACACTGATGATCGGCGATACGACGCACGATTTGCAGATGGCAAAAAATGCCCGAACTCATGGCCTGGGGGTAACTTATGGCGCGCATCTGCGGCCGATGCTGGAAGCCGAGGCGCCGCTGTACTGTGCTGATGATGTCCCGCAACTGGCCGCTTGGTTGCGTATGCATGGGTAGTAATTAGTCTTTTTCTCTGGCAATTTTTATAGGAAATTTTATGGCGCAGGATCAAAACGCACTTGTCTGGCTGGATATGGAAATGACCGGATTGAATCCGGACGGTGATCGAATTATTGAGTTGGCGATGGTTATTACCAACTCAAATCTTGAAGTCATTGCCGAAGCACCAACATGGGTCGTGCATCAATCGGACGAGGTGCTCAATGGCATGGATGAATGGAATCGCAATACGCATAGCCGATCAGGGCTGACTGATCGGGTCAAGGCATCCATCATGACCGATGCGGATGTCGAACAACAAGCCCTGGAGTTTGTTCGTCGGCATGTGCCGGTTCGCACCTCGCCCATGTGTGGTAATTCGATTTGTCAGGATCGTCGCTTCATGGCGCGCCATATGCCTAAACTGGAAGAATGGTTTCACTATCGTAATCTTGATGTATCAACGCTTAAAGAGTTATGCAAGCGCTGGAAGCCGGAGTTGGCAAAAGGCCTGAAAAAGCATGGCCGTCACGAGGCCTTGGCCGATGTACTTGAATCGATTGATGAGCTTAAATACTACCGGGACAATTTTTTGAAGCTCTAAAAACGCTAGAAACCTTAGTTATGCTGATAGAGACGCAATCTTTCAGTTTTATCGCCGGGACGCGAGGTTTCCAGCAAAAACGTCCAGTTGGCTAGCGATTTTTCCGCTCGGGGTCGGGTTTGGGTAATCAGGTAGCGGCAGTTTTTTGCACTGTCGCCACTCGTTGTGCGTATCCCGTTGAAATAATCGAGTGAGGCGCGCTGGGCTAATCCCAAATTGCGTCGAGCGATGCAGCCTGGATTTTTGCCAAGGCGTTGTGAAAAGTCGGCGCTGACGATACGGTAGCTTTTGCCATAGTCAATCCATGGTAACCACAGCATGGCAATGAGTAGCCAGATAGTTGCCCAGCCTATGCTCCAGCGCGTCGCTGCACGCCAGGGCGAGCGGCGCAGACCGAGTGTGTATGCCAGCCAGCCAAGGGTGACGAGAACCGCCAGAATAATCACGATGAGCGGCGTATGTGCAATGAACCCTGGGGCGGGTTTTGTGAAGTTTTTAGCAATTTTTTCAGGGGTGCCGGTTAATAAGGCAATGGCACCTAGCCAGATGAGTGTGCTCATTAACGAAAAAGTGACCATGCCAAACCAGTCAAATGCATTGGCCGCACCGCGCCGTAAACGGCCAGCACCGGTCGCGGCGAGCATGCCCAGCGGCACTAAAGCGGGTAATAAGCTGACTGGTCGGGAGTTACCCAGAAAAAAAATTGCCAGCGCCACGAAGCTGGCCATCAGCGGGAGCGCCGTCTGTGGCTGCCACAGACGGCGACGCTCCAGCCACACCTGCCATATCGCCAATGGAAGCAACGGCCAGCTGGCCCACATCAATAGCTTAAAGTGGGCGCGGGTAAAGATCTTCTTTGGCACGAGACTGGCTTTCTCTGATGTCCACCAAAGATCAAATAGCTGGGGGGATTGCTGATTAAGCAACCAAGGCCATGGCAGGATCAAAACTGCGGCAATAATGCATGCGGCGAGCAGGGCGATAAGGCTGTCACGCTGGCGCCATGCCGGGTGAAAAAGCGTGAGCAAGCCAGCCACGAGGGGACACAGAGCGCCATCAAGACCGACACCAAGAAAGGTAATGCCTACACCTGCACCGAAAAGCATCCCGCCACGCAGCGGTATTTTTTGCGCTTGAATCAGGCCAAGCAGTGCCAAGGAAAATCCGAAAACGCCAGCTATTGCAGGCTGCGCATCGTGTATGGGCACTAGCAGACCAAGCGTGCCAATGGCTAAAAGGGGGGCGACGAGAGCAGCGCTTAGGTCAGCCAAATGGCGAACGCTGGCTGATAGTGTGATAAGAAAGCCGGCGCCGAGTAGCGTTGTAGCGAGCCTTGCTGCATCATGCCAAGGCAGCAGCCATTGAAAAAGCTGGCCGCAAAGCGCCGCCAGCCAGTAGTAGAGCGGCGGGTTTACTAACCAAGCATCGCCGGCAACATGTGGAACCAGCCAGGTCTGCCAGCCGTTTCCCGCCATACTGAAGGCTGCTCCAAGATTAATTGCATCGTCGGGCTTCCATGGATCATGCCCAAGGGTACCGGCTAACAACCAAAGCGTGCACAGGACGATAACCCCCCATTGACTGATAGGCGGGGGTGTCGTGAGGTCAAGAGACGTGGTCAAGGACATGCGATAAGCTTATCTGACAGGAAATAAAAAAGCAGCCAGGCGGCTGCTTTTTTATTTATTTTAAACAAGCCAGGAAGTAGCGTAATCAGGCTGCTGTTCTCGCGTATTTCTGACGGAAGCGCTCCACACGACCAGCGGTATCGACAATCTTCTGTTTGCCGGTATAGAACGGATGGCAGACCGAGCAGACTTCTATGTTCAGTGCTTTACCGCTGGTTGAGCGGGTGTTGAATTTGTTTCCACAGCTACACGTGACTTCAATCTCGGTGTAGCTCGGGTGGATGCCTTCTTTCATTGCATAGTCCTTTCGTGCAGCTAACTAATTCGGTGCGGTTCGTGAATTTGGCGAACCGGTAGGGGCGCGTATTATCGGTCAATTTTTCTATGTTTGCAATCAGCTTCTGCGCATTGCATCAAAAAATTCGCCATTGTTTTTGGTGGCCTTGACCTTATCCAGGAGAAACTCCATTGCTTCCATGTCGTCCATGTTGTATAGAAGCTTGCGCAGGACCCACATTTTTTGCAGCACATCAGGCTTCAAAAGCAGTTCTTCACGCCGGGTACCCGATCGATTGACATTGATGGCCGGATAAACCCGTTTTTCGGCCATACGACGATCAAGGTGGATTTCCATATTGCCTGTCCCCTTGAATTCTTCATAAATCACATCGTCCATGCGTGAGCCAGTTTCAATTAGCGCGGTGGCGATAATCGTGAGTGAGCCACCTTCTTCGATATTGCGGGCGGCACCAAAAAAACGTTTGGGCTTTTGGAGTGCATTAGCATCTACGCCGCCTGTGAGAACTTTGCCTGAGGCGGGTTGTACGGTGTTGTAGGCACGCGCCAGACGGGTGATGGAATCCAGCAAAATTACCACATCTTTCTTGTGCTCAACCAGACGCTTGGCTTTCTCGATGACCATTTCGGCCACTTGCACGTGACGAGTGGCGGGTTCGTCGAAGGTTGAGGCAATGACCTCGCCTTTCACGGTGCGCGTCATTTCGGTGACTTCTTCGGGGCGCTCGTCGATCAGCAGAACAATGAGAGTCACGTCAGGATGGTTGGCGGTAATAGCGCGTGCGATATGCTGCATCATCACAGTTTTTCCGCTTTTCGGACTGGCTACGAGCAGGCCACGCTGGCCTTTGCCAATGGGTGCAATCATGTCAATGATGCGACTTGTAATGTTCTCTTCTGTGCGAATATCGCGCTCGAGGAGCATGTGTTCTGTTGGGTGAAGCGGAGTCAGATTCTCGAACAGTATCTTGTGCTTGCCGACCTCGGGGGATTCGCCATTGACGCGGTCAACCTTGACCAAGGCAAAGTAGCGCTCGCCCTCTTTGGGTGTTCGAATCTCGCCTTCAATGGTGTCGCCAGAATGTAAATTAAAGCGCCGAACCTGGCTGGGGCTAATGTAGATATCGTCTGGTGTCGCAAGATAGGAAGATTCAGGCGAGCGTAAAAAGCCAAAGCCATCCGGCAGGATTTCTAATACGCCATCCCCGAAGATTGCTTCACTTTTACCCGCTTGATTTTTGAGCAGGGCGTAGATCAACTCCTGCTTGCGAAAGCGGTTGGCGTTTTCAATTTGGTTGGCGTCAGCCATTTCAAGTAACTGGCTAACATGAAGTGCTTTAAGTTCGGATAAATGCATAGACTACCTGCGTAAATTGCGTAAGAGTCGTAGCACAAGGCACTACGATAAAAAAATGATTCAAAGGGGGGCGTACGTGGGGGAGGGTGAGTGCGTTAGTGCCCGATCGCCATGGGGGAAATGGCTGGGATGTTACAGCGATAATGATTGGTTCTTTTTGTTACCTGTGCGTATTTACAAGCGGTCAAAAAAACAAGCCGCAGGGCGCAATGTAACGAGGTCAGAGATTGTTGTCAATGAATGCTGTCAATTGCGACTTGGATAGGGCACCCACTTTTTGCGCTTCCATCGAGCCCCCTTTGAACAACAACAGGGTAGGAATGCCGCGAATTCCAAATTCGCCGGGTGTCTTGGGGTTGTCATCAATGTTTATTTTAGCGATGCGCAATTTTCCGGCATAGTCTTTTGCTGCATCTTCAAGAATAGGTGCAATCATTTTGCAAGGGCCGCACCACTCTGCCCAGAAATCAACTAATGTTGGCACAGCCGAGTCAAGCACTTCGCTTTTAAAGGTGCTATCGGTGACGTGAATGATGTGTTCGCTCATAAAAATCCTCAAATGTTTAATAATAACTTAATGGTCTGCTAGCCGCAAATAAGTGGGGGGGGTAAAATAAACTTCGGCAGTTTTTAGGCAAATTCAAAAGAGTTAAAACAGAGTTACGAAAATAACGCTTATTACAATGTTAACCGGAATGTCAGTAAAAAACTGCCCCGAATAACTTTCTCTCTGTGCCAAAGAGGCTGCCCAGTGATACATTCATCATTCAAACTGGAGCGTTTATTATGACTTATGTAGTAACCGAAGCGTGTATCAAATGTAAATATACGGATTGCGTGGATGTTTGCCCGGTAGATTGCTTTCATGAGGGGCCCAATTTTCTTGTGATCGATCCGGATGAATGCATCGATTGCACGCTATGTGTAGCCGAGTGTCCTGCGGAAGCGATTTTTGCCGAAGATGATGTTCCTGCAGATCAGATGAAGTTGGTACAAATCAATGCAGAGTTGGCAAAAATATGGCCTGTTATTACGCAACGCAAGGAGCCACCAGCAGACGCGGATGAATGGTTGAAAGTGCCAGGCAAGCTTGCAAAGCTGGAGCGCTAAGCTAGTCCAGTAGCGTGACTACTCGTATTGATTTGGCGTGCATCGGCCGTAACTTTAAGAACTAGTTTTCTGGAAGGGGGAAGCATGCAAGTTAAGGAAATTCTTGCGATTAAGGGTACTGTGCTCTACACCATTTCGCCTGAGCGCACTCTGGTTGAGGCAATTGCCATCATGACCGAGCAGGATGTTGGTTCCTTGGTGTGTTTTGCGCAGGGCAAAATGGCGGGCATGCTGACGTTTCGCGAGGTATTAAATGCTGTGCATGCACATGGTGGAGCGTGGCAGGAGGTGACTGTTGACAAAGTGATGGTTGCCAAGCCTTTTTGCGCCAGCCCTGAAATGGAAATGGACGAATTACGCCGCGTGATGGTGGAGCATCACCAACGTTATCTTCCTGTCATGGAAGCGGATACGCTGATGGGGGTTGTCTCATTTCATGATGTAGCAAAAGCGGTGCTGGAAGAGCAGGGATTCGAAAACAAGATGCTAAAAGCTTATATTCGAAACTGGCCTGAAGAAAAAGCTGACTGATTCTGGCCTAGACTCTTTGCCAAAGAGGAGACGGCAATGGAGCGAATCTGGCTTAAAAGCTATCCCGCGGGGGTGCCTGCGGAAATTGATGTTAATGCCTACGCATCACTCATTGATGTTTTGGATGAAAGTGTGCGCCTATACGGTGAGCGCACAGCGTTCATCTGTATGGGGAAAGGCATTAGCTATACTCAGCTGGATCACATGTCACGTGATTTTGCCACTTACCTGCAAGGGGTTCTGGGCCTCAAAAAAGGCGATCGCATTGTTCTGATGATGCCGAATGTTCTGCAATACCCCGTGTGTTTGTTCGGGGTGCTGCGAGCGGGGTGCGTGGTTGTCAATTGCAACCCGCTGTACACCGCAGCTGAGCTTGAGTATCAGCTCAAGGATGCGGATGCCCAAACCATTGTTATCCTCGAAAACTTTGCCCATGTACTGCAAGAGGCCGTTGCCCGTACACCAGTCAAGCATATCCTGACGACGCAGTTAGGTGATTTTCTAGGCCCTGTCAAAGGATGGGCCATCAATTTCGTGGTCAAGCATATTAAGAAAATGGTTCCCGCATGGACGTTGCCGGGTGCTGTCAACTTGGCTGTCGCGTTGCGCAAAGGGGCTGATGTTCAGCCAGCGCCTGTGCCCGTACCACTTGCGCATAACGATACTGCCTTTCTGCAATACACGGGCGGGACCACGGGGATTTCCAAAGGCGCGATGCTAACGCAGCGTAATTTGGTGGCGAATCTTCTGCAGGCAAAGGCTTGGATCAAGCCCTATCTTGGCGAAGAGCCGCAGATTGTCATTACGGCTTTACCGCTGTATCACGTGTTCGCTTTAACGGCGAATTGCCTGACATTTGTGGCGCTGGGCGCAGCCAATGTGCTGATCACCAACCCGCGTGATATGGCAGGTTTTGTTAACACCTTGGCGAAGTACAAATTCACTGCGTTAACTGGAGTCAATACGCTGTTCAACGCTTTGCTTGATTCCCCCAAATTTGCCCAGCTCGATTTCAGTCACTTGCGCATAGCACTAGGCGGTGGCATGGCGGTACAAAAAGCCGTTGCAATACGCTGGCAGGCAACGACCAAGGTTGCCTTGACTGAAGCCTATGGATTGACGGAAACCTCGCCCGCAGTAAGCATTAATCCGCTTAATCTTGCCGAATTTAATGGCTCCATCGGTTTGCCATTGCCTTCAACCGATATTGCGATTCGTGACGATGCCGGAAATGATTTGCCATTAGGCGAGGCAGGTGAGCTTTGCGTCAGCGGTCCGCAAGTGATGGCAGGTTATTGGCGGCAACCGGAAGAAACTGCAAAAGTCATGATGTCGGATGGATTTATACGCACCGGTGATATTGCAATGGTGGATGCCAAAGGTTTTGTGCGCATTGTGGATCGCAAAAAAGATTTGATTGTTGTCTCTGGTTTTAAAGTATTTCCGAATGAAGTCGAGGAGGTGCTTGCGCTTCACCCCGGGGTGAGGGAAGTTGCTGTCGTTGGTGTGCCGGATGGACATTCTGGCGAGGCTGTTAAAGCATTTGTGGTTAAACGTGATCCGGGGGTGACGGTTGAGGAACTTGTTGCTCATTGCCGCAAAACATTGGTGGCATACAAGGTGCCACATCAGATTGAGTTTCGGAGTGAATTACCAAAATCCAATGTGGGTAAAATTTTTCGTCGAGCATTTAAAAGTCAGGCATAGGGTTCAGGGTTAGCAGGTTTTAAAAGTCGGCGCTGGTGATACGGCGGCAGTGCGCATGGTAGACTTGGCAGCACTATTTTTCAGTCATTTGCGGGCTTTCAAGGCCATTTATAAATCATGTCCGGCAATAGTTTTGGTTCCCTTTTTTGTGTCACTTCTTTTGGTGAATCGCATGGCCCTGCGCTGGGTTGTGTAATTGACGGTTGCCCGCCAGGCCTTGAAATTACTGCGGCTGACATTCAGGTGGAATTGGATCGACGCAAGCCGGGAATGTCACGCTACGTCACACAACGTCGTGAATCAGATACGGTGGAGATACTGTCCGGTGTGTTCGAAGGGCGCACCACGGGAACGCCGATCGCTTTGTTGATTCGCAATGAAGATCAGCGCAGCAAGGATTACGGCAATATCGCGACAACCTTTCGGCCCGGCCATGCGGATTACACTTATTGGCAAAAATACGGTATTCGTGACTATCGTGGCGGCGGTCGTTCGTCGGCACGCGAGACTGCGGTGCGGGTTGCTGCCGGGGCTGTCGCACGCAAATGGTTGTTGGAACGCTATGGCGTCAGCGTGCGCGGCTGGATGGCGCAACTAGGTGACATTGAAATCCCCTGGCAAGACGAAGCCGCGATTGATAACAATCCATTTTTTGCGCCGAATGCGGCCATCGTGCCGCAATTAGAAAGTTACATGGATGCCTTGCGTAAGTCGGGTGATTCGGCGGGTGCAAAAATCACCGTCATTGCACGTGGGGTGCCCGTGGGCTGGGGGGATCCTGTTTATGGTCGTCTGGATGCTGACATTGCCTATGCCATGATGGGCATCAACGCGGTGAAAGCCGTAGAAATAGGCGCAGGTTTTGACGCTGTGACGCAAAAGGGCAGCGTGCATGGAGATGAGTTAACGCCTGATGGCTTCCTCACCAACCATGCCGGTGGTGTATTAGGGGGCATTTCGACTGGTCAGGATGTGCTGGTTAATATGGCAGTCAAGCCAACATCCAGCTTGCGTTTGCCCCGCCGATCGATTGATCTTGCAGGGCAACCCGTCATGGTTGAAACCTATGGCCGTCACGACCCGTGCGTTGGCATTCGCGCGACCCCCATTGCCGAAGCGATGCTCGCCCTTGTGCTGATCAATGCCGCTTTGCATCATCGTGCGCAGTGTGCGGATGTGAGTTGTCCAACGCCAAAAATTCCGGCGCAGGTCGGCCACCGATCAACGAAAACTTGATCAAGCATCGCGGGTGAAAGGCCCGCGAGCGCGCCTATGAATCAATCCCGCTGCCTGTCAGCATGGTACTTTTGGTACTTTGCCTTTGTTGGCGTTTTTCAGCCCTATTTCAGCCTGTATTTGCAGTCTCTCGCGATGTCTGCCGGGCGCATTGCGGTATTGATGTCTTTGGGGCAAATGATCCGTCTTGTGGCACCCATGTTTTGGGGCTGGCTGGCAGACCATGCAGGACAGCGGGTGAAAATAGTGGTCATGTCGCTCGGCGCCGCATTGGTTAGTTTTTCTGCGATCTTTTTGACCCGGGATTTTCTTGGTTTATTACTGAGTTTGACCATCTTGCATTTTTTCTGGAGTGCGTCTTTGCCGTTGGTTGAGGCGCTAACGTTAGCGCATCTGACCGATCATCCGGAGCGTTATGGACGAATCAGGCTCTGGGGTTCGGTAGGGTTTATTTTTGCTGTACTAGGTATGGGGTGGCTACTGGACATCGTGCCGATAACTCTGTTGTTATGGGTTAGCTGGGCGTTACTTTTAGGCACTGTCTTCAGCGCTTTACTGCTGAAAGAGGCGGTTTCTGGGGCAATCCACACTGCGTCTTCCTTGCGGATGGTGCTGAGTCAACCGAAGGTAGTGTTTTTGCTGGTCGCCGGATTATTCATGATTGCGGCACACGGTGCCTTGTATGTTTTTTATTCGATTCATCTGGTGGCGCATGGCTATGGCAAAACGATGGTGGGTTTGCTCTGGACGCTGGGTGTGGTAGCCGAAATCATTGTATTTTTGCTGATGCCACGCATTGCGCAGCGGATATCTTTAAGGCATCTGCTGCTGCTCTGCTTTGCTTTGGCGGTTCTGCGCTTTATGCTTATTGGCTGGCAGGTAGATAGTTTGATTTGGCTGCTTTTTGCACAGTGTCTGCATGGCGCGACTTTTGGTGTGCATCATGTAGCGACGATGGCGGCGCTTAACCGGTGGTTTTCTTCAGGCCAACAGGCCAGGGCGCAGGCAATTTATGGCAGTGTGGCTTATGGTGTGGGTGGATTAACCGGTGGATTGCTTGCTGGAGCGTTGTGGGAAAGTGCTGGGTCGGCAATCACATTTAGCGTGTCTGCCCTGTTGGCCCTCATCGGGTTTTGCTTGGTCTGGTATGGCGTTCCGGCTAGTTCAGACAAGCCGGTTGTGCGATAATCAGCCGCTTTGAATCATCTCTCAAATCATGTCTAAAACGCTTTACGACAAACTCTGGGAAAATCACGTGGTCCACACGGAAGCGGATGGTACTGCGCTGCTTTATATTGATCGCCATTTGGTACATGAGGTCACGAGCCCGCAAGCATTTGAAGGATTAAAGCTTGCTGGTCGCAAGCCTTGGCGCGTTTCGTCCATTGTCGCAACCGCTGACCACAACACGCCAACCGATCACTGGGAAAAAGGAATTCAAGACCCGGTTTCGCGACAACAGGTAGAAACACTTGATGCCAACATTCATGAAGTGGGTGCGTTAGCGTATTTTCCATTCAAGGATAAACGCCAAGGGATTGTGCATGTGATTGGCCCGGAGCAGGGTGCCACGCTACCCGGCATGACCGTGGTATGCGGTGACTCGCACACATCAACCCATGGGGCGTTTGCTTGCCTGGCGCACGGCATCGGTACATCAGAAGTCGAGCATGTCCTGGCTACGCAATGCCTGTTGCAGAAAAAGTCGAAGACGATGCTGGTCAAGATTGAGGGAAAAGTCGGCGCTGGCGTGACGGCGAAAGATATTGTTCTGGCTTTGATTGGCAAGATCGGTACCGCAGGTGGTACGGGTTATGCCATTGAATTTGGTGGGTCTGCGATACGTGCGCTGTCAATGGAAGGACGCATGACAGTTTGCAATATGGCCATCGAAGCCGGTGCTCGCGTGGGTTTTGTTGCCGTCGATGAGACAACAATCGAATACCTTAAGGGGCGCACCTTTTCTCCCAAAGCAGGGGATTGGGAGAAAGCAACTGCCTATTGGCGCACCTTGGTTTCGGATGCGGATGCGCCATTTGATGCGGTGGTGGAACTCGATGCGAGTGAAATCGCGCCTCAGGTGACCTGGGGTACGTCGCCTGAAATGGTGGCAGGCATTGATGCGAACGTTCCTGCACCGGAAGATTTCAACGATCCTGTCAAGCGGGAGGGCGTTGCGCGCGCGCTTGAATATATGGGCTTAGTGCCACATACCCCTATCAATCAGATCATGATTGATAAAGTATTCATTGGCTCGTGCACGAATTCACGCATTGAAGATTTACGTGCGGCGGCGACTGTAGCCAAGGGCCGTCATGTAGCAGCTAATATCAAACTTGCATTGGTTGTGCCAGGTTCTGGCTTGGTCAAGCATCAGGCCGAAGCGGAAGGGCTGGACAAGATTTTTCTGGCTGCCGGCTTTGAGTGGCGGCAACCGGGTTGCTCAATGTGCTTGGCCATGAATGATGACCGGCTGTTACCTGGTGAACGCTGTGCTTCAACTTCGAATCGAAATTTTGAAGGGCGGCAGGGCAATGGAGGCCGTACGCATTTGCTGAGCCCAGCCATGGCCGTGGCCGCTGCGATTGCAGGACATTTTTCCGATGTTCGTGAATTGACAAGTTAGTTTTTCAAGCTGAATTTTTTATCCCAATCCACTCAAGACTAGGAGGAACTCATGGTGCGTATTTTGACAGCCTTTATTTTAATTGCTCTGCTTGCTGCCTGTAATACAGTTCAAGGGATTGGCAAGGATATTGAACGGGGCGGTGAGGCAATTCAAAAATCGACCAAGTAATCAATGTCATGGAAAAATTTACTACTCATGAAGGATTGGTTGTGCCGCTGGATCGTGCCAATGTGGATACCGACGCCATTATTCCTAAGCAGTTCCTGAAATCGATCAAGCGCTCAGGGTTTGGCCCGAATGCGTTCGATGAATGGCGTTATCTGGATCATGGCGAGCCAGGGATGGATAACGCAAATCGTATTAAAAATCCGGACTTCATCCTCAACCAGCAACGTTATCAAGGCGCGTCGATTCTTCTGGTGCGGAGTAATTTCGGCTGTGGTTCTTCGCGTGAGCATGCGCCGTGGGCATTGCAGGATTTTGGTTTCCGCGCCATTTTGGGTGAATCGTTTGCCGACATTTTTTTCAACAATTGCTTTAAGAATGGGCTATTGCCTATTGTGTTGCCAAAAGCCGAGATCGATGCGCTCTTTCTTTTAACGCAGAGCACACCTGGATTTCGCATAACAGTTGATCTTGCTGCGCAAGTAGTCAATCGGCCTGATGGCCATAAAATCCCTTTTGTCGTGGATGCCTTTCGCAAAGAGTGCTTGCTCAATGGCTGGGATGATATTGGTCTGACTTTGCGGCAGGCAGAAAAAATCCGTGCATTTGAAGCACAACGACGCATCGAACAACCCTGGCTTTTCGCCTAGAGGAATAACGTAATGAAGATTTGTGTTCTCCCCGGGGACGGGATTGGCCCCGAAATCACGACAGAAGCGTTGCGCGTATTGCGCGCCCTTGATCTGCCCTTTGAGACAGAAGAAGCGCCGGTAGGCGGCGCAGGTTACCGGGCATCGGGGCATCCACTACCCGAGGCAACACTTAAGCTGGCGCAGCAGTCAGATGCCATTTTATTTGGTGCGGTGGGCGATTTTTCATTGGATACCTTGCCGCGCGAGTTGCGCCCTGAGCAGGCGATTCTGGGTTTGCGCAAGGCATTCAATCTATTTGCCAATTTTCGTCCTGCCCTGGTCTATCCTGAATTAGTGCATGCATCAACGCTGCGCCCAGAGATTGTTGCCGGTTTGGATCTTCTGATCATTCGGGAGCTCACAGGCGACATTTATTTTGGACAGCCGCGCGGTATTCGCACTTTGGAAAATGGTGTCCGTGAAGGGTTTGACACGATGCGCTATTCTGAACCAGAGATTCAGCGTGTGGCACATGTCGCATTTCAGGCGGCAAGAAAGCGCAGCAAACGTTTGTGTTCGGTGGATAAGGCCAATGTGCTGGATACCATGCAGCTTTGGCGCGAAGTCGTGATTGCCGTGGGTGCGGAATACCCTGATGTCGAATTAAGTCATATCTACGTGGATAACGCGGCAATGCAATTGCTGAAAAACCCCAAACAGTTTGATGTCATGGTGACGGGCAATATGTTTGGCGATATCCTTTCCGACGAGGCATCGATGTTGACGGGCTCGATTGGCCTGTTGCCTTCGGCTTCTCTGAACGAAAATAATTTCGGCTTATACGAGCCAATTCATGGCTCGGCACCTGATATCGCAGGAAAAGGTGTGGCAAATCCGCTCGCGACAATTCTTTCTGCTGCCATGATGTTGCGTTTTAGTTTTGGGCTGAATGATGAGGCGCTACGCATCGAATCTGCCGTGAAAAAAGTGCTGGCACAGGGCTATCGAACCGCTGATATTGCCGAGACCGGGCTCAGCATGGTGGGTACTAGAGCAATGGGTGACGCTGTCTTGGCGGCACTGTAATTTATAAGTTCATAAGTGAGAAAAAGGCGATGAAACGTGTAGGTCTTATTGGTTGGCGGGGAATGGTAGGTTCTGTGCTCATGCAGCGCATGCGCGAAGAAGGTGATTTTTCGCTGATTGAGCCGATATTTTTTACTACATCCAATCCCGGTGGACAGGCGCCTGATGTGGGGCGTGGCACTTCGTTGCTTAAAGACGCAAAGAATATTTCCGACTTAGCCAAGATGGATATCATCATCACTTGCCAAGGAGGTGATTACACGACCGAAATCTTCCCTCAGCTGCGTGTTGCAGGTTGGGCTGGTCACTGGATTGATGCCGCATCCAGTCTGCGTATGCAAGACGACACGGTGATTGTTCTTGATCCAGTCAATTTGGATGTAATCAAACAGAGTTTGTCTCGTGGAGGGCGCAACTGGATTGGGGGTAACTGCACTGTGAGTTTGATGCTCATGGCGCTGGGTGGGTTGTTTAAAGCCGATTTGATCGAGTGGGTTACTGCCATGACCTATCAGGCGGCTTCAGGCGCTGGCGCACAGAATATGCGCGAACTGCTGGTGCAAATGGGAGAGGCCCATCGCGTCGCCAAGGGATTGCTGGCAGACCCCGCTTCGGCTATCTTGGATATTGATCGTGAAGTAGCTGGAATTCTTCGCGATGAGACTTTTCCCACCGATAATTTTGGTGTGCCACTGGCTGGATCTTTGATTCCATGGATTGATAAAGATCTCGGCAATGGCCAAAGCAAAGAAGAATGGAAAGGCCAGGCTGAAACCAACAAGATTTTGGGGCGTGTGGCAACACCGATTCCGGTCGATGGATTGTGTGTTCGCATCGGTGCCATGCGGTGCCATTCGCAAGCCTTGACTATCAAGCTTAAGAGAGATGTGCCTTTGGATGATATTCATGGGCTATTGGCTGCACATAATGATTGGGTAAAAGTCGTCCCCAATCAGCGAGAGGTCACCGTGAAAGACTTGACCCCCGTTGCCGTTACCGGCACCCTGACTGTGCCCGTGGGTCGTTTACGGAAACTCGCCATGGGCCCAGAATACCTCTCTGCCTTTACTGTTGGCGACCAGCTTCTTTGGGGGGCTGCAGAGCCTTTACGCCGGACGTTGCGGATTTTGCTTGAAGCTTAAGTCCTGGTCTTTTGTGAGCCATTGTTTAAGGCCGGTACTCACCATGTTCTTGCGTACTTAAGATCATGATGTTATTTTGATAAATCATCGAAGGTGTTGCAGGAGCGACTGTGCTAAAAACTGACAAAAAAACCAATCTTTTAAAAGTGACAGCTATTGCGATGGCAGTGGCTATTATCCCGCTGGCAGGGCATGCGGCGGGATTAGGGAAGGTTGCTGTTTATTCTTTGCTTGGACAACCACTTAAGGCTGAAATTGAAGTTTCTGCCAATAGCGAAGAGTTATCGTCACTGCAGGCAAAGCTGGCTTCAGTTGATGCATTTCGCCAGGCAGATGTTGAATATACCCCCGTTCTTTCCAGCCTGAAATTTTCGCGTGAGTTCATTGAGCGTAATGGGCATCGCTATGTTCAGGTGACTACGGATAAGCCAGTGAATGAGCCGTTTATCAGCATGCTTGTCGAGTTGGGTTGGTCCTCTGGCCGATTGGTTCGCGAATACACATTCTTGTTGGATCCTCCTGGTCTTGCATCCGCCACAACTGCTGCGCCTGTTTCTCCCCCGGTGGTCTCTCTTGCAGCGGATAAGCTGCAGCCAGAAAAGGCCCCTCAGGTTGGAAACACGCCTCCTGCCGTGACGCGTCAAAGCACCAAGGCGCCCGCTAAGGTGTGGTCAACACCATCAGTATCTGCAAAGGCAGGTACTGATGTCAATGTAAAGAATCATAAAGTCCGTGCTGGTGAGACGCTCGGGAAAATTGCGGCAAAAACACGCCCTGAAGGCGTCAGTCTGGACCAAATGCTAGTGGCTTTACTCAATGCAAATAAAGCGGCTTTTGATGATGGCAATATGAATCGTCTGAAGGCCGGGAAAATTCTTGCGATTCCTGATGCTGAAGTGATAAATCAGATCACACCTGACGAGGCGAAAAAAGAAGTCATTGCACAAGCTGCGGATTTTAATGTGTACCGTAAGAGACTGGCACTGTCTGCCAGTGCGCAAACAGAAGTTCGCGATAGTGGGCAACAAGTTGCGAGTGGAAAAATAACACCCAAAGTAGAAGAGACTGCTCCTGCACGGAGTGGCACAGATAAATTAGAGGTTTCAAAGTCAGAAAATACTAAAGGATCTTCCGGCGACGTCAAAGGCAATGCCGCAGCAGATGCGCTAGCACGCGATAAAGCGCTAAAAGAAGCCCAGAGCCGTACCGCTGAGCTTGAACAAAACTTGAGCAAGCTCAAGCAGCTGGCTGAATTGAAAAATAAAGCGGGTGCTGATCTTCAACAATTGGCGCAAGCGGAAAAATCACTCCCCAATGCCCAGGCTACGGCAGCAGTTCCTGCGGCATCCCCAGGAGCAGCCTCTACCACAGTAGTCGAAAAGCCGACGCCATCGACCGACACCCCGAAGTCTGAGGTACCGGCTAGCGCGCCAACACCCAGGGTTGATGTAAAAAAAGTCAAGGTACCACCTGTTGCAGCTGAACCAGAGCCTGGTTTCCTCGAAGAAAACAGCATGCTGGTGCTTGGTGGCGGCGGCATCCTGGCTCTGTTGCTCGGCTGGATGGGTTTCTCTACCTGGAAAAGGAAAAAAGAGAGCAGCGCACTAAGCGAGCTTGATGATCGGCACTCTACTAGCAACTCTTCAACGCAGTCAGCGTTTGGTCCATCAATAGATCCAACCGCTTCGTCTTCTGTTTCTTCCACTATGGGTGGATTGGGCGCCAGCCAATTTAGTATCAGTGCACAAGGGGACGCTGAACCATCTGTCGATGCTTTATCGCAAGCAGATACCTTCCTTGCATTTGGCCGTACTGAGCAGGCAGAAGAAGTTCTGAGCTCGGCACTGGAGACGCAACCAAACAGGCACGAGCTTTATCTGAAGCTGCTCGGCATCTATGCGGAGCAAGATAAGCTGGCCGAATATGAATCTCTTGCGAAACGCTTCCGTGAGCAAACTTTAGAAGATGGCCCGGATTGGGAGACCGTGCGGGTAATGGGTGCTGCAATTGACCCTCAAAATGCGCTATATCAGTTGCCGTCTGCTGAGCATGAGTTGTCAGAGGATGTCACAGGGAGTGTGGGTGTTGTTGCACTGGCCGGGGCAACCGCAGCTGCTGTTCAGGCGGCAGCACCTGAAGCCGCCGTGGAGAGTACTTCGCAGGTTCAAGATCTCCGGGCAATCGATACAGAAACCCTCGATTTTGATCTCGATTTTGATTTGGATGACGCAGCTTCACCTGGAGCTAAAGTTGATCCTGTTGCACCGACCGCTTTGGCGACATCACCAGAAATGTCGGCTCTGGATTTTGATCTTGACTTGAGCCTGCCTGAAGCACCTTCAGCCACTGTTCTTGATATAGTGGCTACGCATGATGCGCCATTGGATATGCCGCTGGAAGAAGACGCGGGGAACAGTATTGATTTTGATTTTGATCTGCCTTTGGCTGATGCGTCTCCAGTAGCTACCAATGTGCCAGATTTGAAACTGGAGACTATCGACCTTGATCTGGACGCCGACTTGCCAGCGCCGACTTTTGGCGTGGCAGAAAATGAAGGGACAGATAATCCCGAGGTCGCAACCAAGCTTGAATTGGCGGCAGCCTATGAAGAGATGGGTGATCACTCAGGTGCAAGTGAGCTCTATCAAGAGGCCTTGGTCGAAGGCAGCAAGTCGCAGCAGGAATTTGCGCGAGCCAAACTAACCAGCCTGAATTGATTGGTGACTATCTCTCGGCATGAGATTGCGCCGGGAGATTTTCCCACAGCCGTTGTCATACCTTTTCCAATTTTCCGTGATGCGTTTTCACCCCGCCAGTTTACTTTTGCTCTGGTTCAGCTTTCTTTTGGCTTTTTCGGTACGTAGTGGCGTGGTACTGATACTCAGTTGCTTTGTCGTGACGATGTGGGCCTGTTTTTCAGCTACCCTTCATTTGCAGCGCTTGTTACGCCGCAGCATTTGGTTAATGCTGACGTTATTTGCGGTATTTTTATGGATGACTCCTGGCTCGCCTTTGTCCTTTTTGTCTTTTGCGACCCTAGAAGGCTTGCATCTTGCTGTTATGCAAAGCGCCCGGGTGCTGCTTGCGATCGCATCACTGGCACTTGTTCTGCAATATTTATCGCGAGCTGATCTGGTTGCCGGGATGTATTTTTTCCTTTCGCCGTTAAGCCGGATTGGTGTGCCGACAAAGCATTTGGCCGTACGATTGATGCTGACACTTGAAGAAGTCGAGCGGGCTGTCATGCCGCCTCACTTGATGAACGAATCTGGCACAACGCAGCCTGCGAATATCTTAACGCTACCCCGGCATGGATGGAGCCCCTTGGATGTTGGCGTTGCGCTGGTTTCTATGTTGCTTGTTTTTTCCATAGGCTGGCCATGAGGATTGCCCTGGGCGTTGAATATGAAGGGTCTACGTTTTGTGGCTGGCAGTCGCAGGCGGGTGGCGGGTCTGTGCAAGATGCGCTGGAGTCTGCGCTATCCGCCATTGCAGATACAGCATTGGTGCGTGTTATCTGTGCTGGCCGCACCGACGCGGGAGTCCATGCGATTGAACAGGTCGTGCATTTTGATGCATCCGTTGAGCGCCCGCTGACGGCTTGGGTACGCGGAGTGAATTCCCATTTGCCGCCCACGATTGCCGTGCGCTGGGCGCAGCCAATGCCGGATGATTTTCATGCGCGCTTTTCAGCGCAAGGCAGGCGTTATCGTTATGTGCTGCTTAACCGTGCCGAGCGTCCGGGCCTTATGGCGCGTCGCGTGGGCTGGTTTCATTTACCGCTTGATTTATCCGCTATGCAATCGGCCAGTCTTTCCCTGCTTGGCACACATGACTTTTCAGCCTTTCGTTCGGCTGAATGCCAGGCCAAATCACCTGTTAAAACCCTACGTAAAATTTCCATCGTGCGTCAGGGTGACCTGATCGTGTTTGATTTTGAGGCGGATGGATTTTTGCATCACATGGTGCGAAATCTGATAGGCGTATTAGTTTATGTTGGCAAGGGAACCCGTTCTCCTGCCTGGCTTGCCGAATTGCTGGCGGCCAAGAATCGCGCGTTGGCGGCACCCACGTTTGCCGCCTGCGGGCTGTATTTTGTGGGTGTCGACTATGATGCCTGTTGGCAACTAAAAAGTGATGCAAAAGTCGGCGCTGACGATACGCCGCAAAGCCAGTACCCTTGGGATGCGTTGGCTCTGCTGATGTGATGATGAAGAGTAGAACCCGAATCAAGATTTGCGGAATAACTCGCGCTGAAGACCGTGATACGGCCATTGCAGCAGGTGCCGATGCGCTTGGGTTCGTGTTTTATCCGTCCAGCCCAAGGTATGTTGCCCCGGAAAAAGCGGCGCCACTTGTGTTGCCGATACCGGCATTTGTCAGTCGTGTCGGGCTATTCGTTAATGCCGAGCCTGCCACCGTTCATTCTGTATTGGCAGAGGTTGCGTTGAATGTGCTGCAATTTCATGGCGATGAAGATGCCGCGTATTGTCGTCAGTTTGGCAGGCCGTGGATCAAGGCGGCACGTGTCAGACCAGGGCTTGATTTGCTAGAATACGCGCGCGCTTTCGAAGGGGCATGCGGTTTGTTGCTCGATGCCTTTGTTGAAGGTTATGGTGGTGGTGGCAAAGAATTTGACTGGTCGCTAATTCCCTCAGCGTTGCCCTTGCCTGTCATTCTTTCAGGCGGATTGCAGGTTTCCAATATTCAACAAGCCGTGCGTGTCATCCGGCCCTGGGCGGTGGATGTCAGTAGTGGCGTCGAAGTGGCCAAGGGCATTAAAGACGCTGAAAAGATAGCCCAATTTATTGCCGGAGTGCGTAATGCAGATGCCTGATTTACCTTATAACTTGCCAGATGCGCAAGGTCATTTCGGCCCTTACGGGGGTATTTTCGTTGGCGAAACCTTGATGCCGGCACTCACTGAATTGCGTGAGGCCTATGCCGCAGCACAAGCTGATCCAGCATTTCAGGCAGAGTATGCTCATGACCTGAAACATTATGTGGGTCGCCCCAGCCCGATATACCACGCCAAGCGGTGGTCAGATTTATTGGGTGGCGCACAGATTTTTCTCAAGCGTGAAGACTTGAATCACACGGGCGCGCACAAAATAAATAACTGTATCGGCCAGGCGTTGCTGGCACGACGCATGGGCAAGCCCCGGGTCATCGCAGAGACCGGTGCCGGTCAGCATGGCGTGGCAACGGCCACCGTAGCGGCTCGCTACGGGATGGAGTGCGTGGTGTACATGGGGTCAGAAGACATTAAACGGCAAGCCGCCAACGTCTACCGCATGAAGCTGCTGGGCGCAACGGTTGTGCCTGTTGAGTCGGGCTCGAAAACCTTGAAGGATGCGCTCAACGAAGCCATGCGCGACTGGGTAACCCATATTGCCAATACCTTTTACATCATTGGCACGGTGGCAGGGCCTCACCCCTACCCGATGATGGTGCGAGACTTTCAGAAAGTGATCGGTGAAGAGTGCAAGGTGCAAATGCCGGAAATTATCGGCCGCCAGCCGGATGCCGTCATTGCGTGTGTCGGCGGAGGGTCTAATGCAATGGGCATTTTTTATCCTTACATTGCCGATACCGATGTTCAATTGATCGGCGTGGAAGCGGAAGGTTTTGGGCTGGCCAGCGGTAAACACTCGGCCTCACTGACGGCTGGCCGCCCGGGGGTGCTGCACGGTAACCGAACCTATCTGCTGCAAGATGAAAATGGCCAAGTGATGGAAACCCATTCAATTTCTGCCGGGCTTGATTACCCGGGTGTAGGGCCTGAACATGCCTGGCTGAAGGATACGGGCCGTGCAAGCTACGTCACCATTGATGACGCGGCTGCCTTGGCTGCGTTTCATGACTTATGCCATTTTGAAGGCATTATCCCGGCACTGGAATCCAGCCATGCGTTAGCTTATGCGGCAAAGTTGGCGCCTACCCTGGGTAAAGACAAAATGCTCCTCGTCAATCTTTCTGGCCGTGGTGATAAAGATATGCACACTGTTGCTGAAAAATCCGGGATCCAGTTCTGATATGTCACGTATAGCCGCAACATTTTTTCATTTAAATCAGGCACACCGCAAGGCGCTGATTCCCTTCATTACTGCGGGTGATCCACATCCTGATTTAACTCTGCCGCTGATGCGCGCCTTGGTTGAAGGCGGGGCTGACATCATTGAACTGGGCGTGCCGTTTTCTGATCCAATGGCCGATGGCCCCACCGTGCAACGCGCCTCTGAGCGGGCTTTAGCGCAAGGCATGACATTGCGCCGGGTACTCGCCTTGGTGAGCGAATTTCGCAAGGTAGATCAAGTGACGCCAGTTGTGCTGATGGGCTATGCCAATCCGGTTGAATCCTACGGTATCGACGCCTTTGCTCGTGATGCTCATAGCGCTGGTGTGGATGGTGTACTGATCGTTGATTACCCACCTGAAGAATGTGCTGAATTTGCTGCGGCAATGAAGCGGGAACAGGTAGACCCGATATTTTTGCTGGCCCCTACCTCGACCTCCCAGCGTTATGCGGAAGTGGCTGCGCTGGGAAGTGGCTATTTGTACTACATCTCGCTCACAGGCGTCACGGGTGCAGGACATCTTGATATGGAAGAAGTCGCACAGCGTATCCCGAAGATTCGAGCGCAGGTTGGCATGCCAGTCGGCGTGGGTTTTGGAATACGCGATGCCGCCACCGCAGCACGGATTGCCTCTATGGCCGATGCTGTTGTCATCGGCAGCCGCATCATTGAAGAAATCGAAGGCGGGCCAGCCGCCGATGCACCGGCGCGCGTGAAAGCATTACTGGCTGGGTTTCGCCTTGCGATTGATCAGGAGACTCATTCATGAGTTGGTTACAGAAACTGCTTCCTCCCAAGATCAAGCGCTCTCCGGGTGGCCGCAAGTCCATGCCGGAAGGCTTATGGTCGAAATGCCCGGCCTGTGAAGCGGTACTGTATGCCTCAGACTTGGAAAATAACCAGCAGGTTTGTCCGAAGTGTAGTCATCATCTTCGTCTTCGAGCACGTGCGCGACTGAATTTATTGCTCGATGCAGAAGGACGTTTTGAAATTGGCGCAGAAGTGCTGCCGATGGACCCACTTAAATTCAAAGATGGCAAACGGTATATTGATCGTCTTGCAGCCGCTAATAAAGAAACCGACGAGAGCGATGCCCTGATCGTTATGCAGGGTGCCATCAAGACAGTACCCGTGGTTGTGGCCTGTTTCGAGTTCGAATTCATGGGGGGCTCGATGGGCTCTGTGGTCGGTGAGCGGTTTGTACGTGGCGTGCAGGCAGCGCTAGAACTCAATGCGCCGTTTATTTGTATTACTGCTTCAGGCGGTGCGCGGATGCAAGAAGGATTGTTTTCGCTGATGCAAATGGCCAAGACCACGGCAGCCGTTGCCAAGTTGGCAAAGCGTTCACTGCCTTTCATAACGCTCCTGACAGACCCTACCATGGGCGGCGTATCGGCGTCTTTTGCTTTTGTCGGTGATATCGTGATTGCCGAGCCAGGTGCACTTATCGGTTTTGCCGGCCCGCGGGTGATTGAGCAAACCGTACGGCAAAAACTGCCAGAAGGCTTTCAGCGTGCCGAGTTTCTGCTTGAAAAGGGCGCGATAGACATGATTGTTGATCGGCGTGAGCTGCGTGACAAGCTGGCTTCACTCATCACACTCCTGATGCGTATGCCTGCTGTCTGATGCCACTGGCATCTGACAGCCTGACGGCATGGCTGGACCATCTTGAAGCGTTGCATCCGCGCGGCATTGCTGGCATTGAGCTGGGGCTGGAGCGTGTTGCGATCGTCAAAGATCGGTTACAGCAAACCGAAAAATGTCCGGTGATTCTGGTGGCTGGCACGAATGGCAAAGGCTCTATTTGCGCCATGCTAGAAAGTATCCTGTTGCATGCCGGTTATCGGGTAGGGCTGTATACGTCACCTCATTTATTGCACTATAACGAGCGAGTGCGCGTAGCTGGAGCGGCCGTAGATGATGCACAGTTAGTCGCCGCCTTTGCCAGGGTCGAGGCAGCACGGGGTGACATTTCCCTGACCTATTTTGAATTCGGTACGCTGGCGGCCTGGGAAGTATTTGCAGCGGAGTCGCTGGATGCAATTATTCTCGAAGTAGGCTTGGGCGGACGGCTTGATGCGACGAACATATACGACCCGGCTTGCTCGATTATCAGTACGATAGGCATTGATCATACTGAGTTTCTCGGCCCTGATCGAGAGACGATAGGCTTTGAAAAATCGGGTATTTTTCGTCAAGGGATACCTGCTGTCTGCGGTGATCCACAGCCACCGGCATCGCTCTTGGCGCAGGCCGTGGCCGTGGGTACCCCTTTGCAAGTCATGGGGCGTGACTTTGGTTTTTTAAAGCAAGAACAGCAATGGATGTATTGGGGGGGAGTGGGACGGCGGGGCGGCCTGGCTTACCCCGGCCTGCGCGGTGACAATCAACTACGCAATGCGGCCTGTGCCATGGCTGCGCTGGATGCATTACATGCGTTGCTACCGGTGGCCATGAAAGATTTTCGCCAGGGCTTGCTGGAGGTTGAGCTCCCCGGCCGTTTTCAGGTGTTGCCAGGGCAGCCTGTCATGGTGCTGGATGTGGCGCACAACCCGCAGGCTGCGCGCGTGTTGGCCGACAATCTGGGCAATATGGCGTTTCACCCGAAAACATTCGCCGTGTTTGGCATGATGAGCGACAAGGATATCGATGCGGTCATTGATGCTTTAAAGGAGCGCGTCACGCACTGGTTGCCCTGTACGCTGGAAGGCCGCCGTGCTGCCAGCGCCGACTTTTTAGCGAGCCGTTTGCGCGTCAGGGGATTAAGTGTCGTTGATGAGTTTCCTGCTCCGCAGATGGCATTGCGTGCGGCGCAAGATCAAGCGGGTGATGGTGATAGAATTCTCGCCTTCGGATCCTTTCTGGTGGTGGCAGCGGCGCTGCAAGCACTCGGCCGGAAGGCCTAATTTTCAGCATAACGAGCAGAGTAACCCGGATGACGGAAATCGATACTTCAGCGGACCCTGAACTCCAACTGAAAAAACGCGCCAGGCGTCGGCTCGTGGGCGCAGCAGCACTGGCCTTGCTGGCTGTGATAGTTCTGCCCATGGTCATGGATCATGACCCGCGTCCCCCGGTACAAGATATTCAAGTAAAAATCCCGAGCCGGGAAACCGGTGGGTTGGCGGCAAAAATCCTATCGAACAATGCTGTGCTTCGTCCTTTGCCTGCGGTGCAACCCAAAGCAGTCATTCCCGATGCGGCTTCCACTGGCGCTTCCCTTGCGCCGAGAAAAGAAGCTCCGCCAGAGGCCCCGGCGGGGAACAAGACGGAGAATAAATCCACCCCAGTTCTGAGTGAGTCATCGCCAACATTTGCAGATCCCGGTGTCCAGCAGTGGGTTGTTCAATTGGGTGCTTACAAAGAAACCGGTAACGTCAAGCAACTCCTGGCCAAGATGAAAGAGCTACGCTTGCCTGCGTATACCGAGAAACTATCAAATGACCAAGGTATGCGCACCCGCGTGCGCGCCGGGCCATTTGCCAGCCGTGAAGAAGCCGACAAAGCAGAAGCGAAAATTAAAAAAATCGGCGTTACTGGCAAGGTAACGACAAAATGACAGTGAAATAAACCGATGACACTTTTTGATTATGCCGTAATAGCCGCGATCGCCATTTCAATACTGTTCGGTGCGTGGCGTGGCGTGGTGGGTGAGGTTCTGGCGCTTGCGGCATGGGTGGTGGCATTTTTTGTGGCACGTGCCGAGGCGCATCCGGTTGCACAGTGGTTAGTTGGTCATATTGCCGATGCCGGAATACGTTTGGCGGCGGCTTACGTCATTATTTTTATTGCTGTACTTCTCCTGTTTAGCATTGCACGCAAAGTCATATCGATGTTGCTAAGTGTTGTGGGGTTGGGCCTGCTGGACCGATTGCTGGGTGCATTTTTTGGAATTTTTCGTGGGATTCTGGTGGTGTTGGCAGGTGTCATGGTGGCGGGTATGACACCGTTACCCAAATCCGCCTGGTGGCAGGGAGCAGTATTGGCGCCTCCGCTTGAAACAGCCGTGTTGGCAGCAAGACCGTGGTTACCGCCGGAAGCGGTAAAGCGTATTCGATTTCGATAGAGGCAGACCATGTGCGGAATTCTGGGTGTGGTGGCGACCACGCCAGTGAATCAGTTGCTATATG
>WOZP01000164.1 GCA_011620215.1 Rugosibacter sp. | reverse complement strand
GAGCCATTACCAAAACCTGGGACAGTATCGCTGTCCCAGGTTTTACCTGCACTTATTGCTTCGGCCTGAATATGTTTGAACTGAACAGTAACGAAGCTCCGTGTTGGCTCCGTGCACTGAATGATGCTCGACTTCAAACTTCATCTAGCCGGATCAATAAAACCGCTTGTCTGCTCTATGGTCGGCTGATAAACACCACAACAGCATAAGCCGTGAAAAAGAGAGAAAATCCATGAACAATACTTCCGCAAACACGTTGAGCAAAGTACCAGAAGTGACCTTGCTCTTCTGGATCATCAAGATCGCCGCGACGACACTGGGTGAAACTGCAGGCGATGCGGTATCGATGTCAATGAACTTGGGCTATTTATTGGGGACCGCTATTTTTTCCGCGATTTTTTTGGTCGCCGTGATTGCTCAAATCAGGGCAAAGAGCTTTCATCCCTTCTTGTATTGGACCACCATCATCGCCACAACAACTGTCGGCACGACACTTGCTGACTTTGCTGACCGCTCGCTAGGGATAGGTTATGCCGGAGGGACCTCCATATTGCTCGCGTTATTGATGGCCTCATTGTTGATCTGGTATCGGTCACTCGGCTCGATAGCTGTTGAGACCGTCAGCTCTTCCAAGGCGGAAATGTTCTACTGGGTGACAATCATGTTTTCACAAACGCTGGGAACAGCCCTGGGAGACTGGACCGCCGATACGGCCGGGCTAGGCTACGCTGGTAGCGCAATGATATTCAGTGCCTTGCTCGCACTCATAGTTGCGGCCTATTTCTGGACGAGTTTGTCCCGTACTTTATTATTCTGGGCTGCCTTTATCCTGACGCGCCCGCTAGGTGCAGTGGTGGGTGATTTTCTCGACAAACCAGTAGCTGCGGGTGGTCTGGCATTAAGCCGCTATTCAGCTTCGATGGCACTCCTGGTTTTCATCGTAATCTGCATTGTGTTTTCAAAACAACGAGCGGCGGCCAAGAACCACTGATGCCACTGAAGATACTTGAATTTCCTCATTAAGGAACACATTTGGAACATTTCAATCAAGCACTTTTTCTGCTCATCAACGCTGCACCAGGAAGCGCCGATATTAATATTTATATCGCTAGTGTTATAGCGGAATATCCGATTTGGCTCATTCCCGTAGCGTTGATCTTTGGCTGGCTATATGGAGCTCATACCATCCGCCAACAATTGATCGTGGCCATTGTTTCCGGTTTTACGGGTCTGCTGATTAATCAGATCATTGGCTGGCTTTGGTATCACCCCCGTCCTTTCGAAATGGGAATCGGTCATACATTCATCTCACATGTGCAAGACAGTTCCTTCCCCAGCGACCACCTGACTTTTATCTGGGCTTTTGCATTTAGCCAGCTTCTACATCGAAAAACTAGTTTCGCAGGATGGGCATTCGCTCTATTAGGCCTACCGGTGGCCTGGGCACGCATTTATCTTGGCGTTCATTTCCCACTGGATATCCTTGGTGCTGTACTTGTCGCCTTGAGCAGTAGCTGGCTGATCTCGCAGCAAGAACATCGTTTCATAGAACCTTTAACACGCCTGCTGCTACACCTCTATCAAGTGCTATTTGCCGGATTGATTCGAAGAGGTTGGGCGCGTCAATGAACCATTTCGGATAAGCGATTAGTGATGCGTATTTTGCTCGTAGAAGATGACCCCATGATTGGCGAGGCGATATCTGTCGCACTCAAGGATGCTGCCTATGCCGTGGACTGGGTAAAAGACGGCGCTACGGCAAACAACACATTGGAGTACGGTGAACACCAAGCCGTGCTACTTGATCTGGGCCTGCCCAAGCGCGACGGATTGGAAGTGCTGCGCCGTCTGCGCCAGGCAGGTAACTCCGTGCCGGTCATTGTCATCACCGCCCGCGATGGCGTGGAAGATCGAATCAAGGGACTGGATCTCGGCGCAGATGACTATCTGGTGAAACCCTTTGATGTTCATGAGATGCTGGCCAGGTTGCGTGCAATCATCCGCCGCCATGGTGGCCAAGCGGCGCCAATGCTTTCTAACGGAATAATCAGCCTCGACCCGGCAACGCGCGAAGTGCGACGCGGCAATGTAGCAGAGAGGCTAAGCGCCCGCGAATTTGCCTTGCTGCATGCGCTACTGCTGCAGCCGGGGAGAATTTTCACCCGGACCGAACTTGAAGAACGAATTTACGGCTGGAACGAGGAAGTGGAAAGCAATGCGGTTGATTTTCTGATACATGGCGTGCGCAAGAAACTGGGTGCCGATACCATCAAGAATGTACGCGGCGCTGGATGGATGGTCGAGAAATCATAATGAAGCGTTCCCTGCAACGGCGGCTTACGTTGATGCTGGGCGGCGCTATCCTGCTTGCGGGCCTCGTCGCAGCTGCTGCGTCGTTCATCCTGGCCTATGGCGAAGCGAAGGAGTTCCAGGACGACATACTGCGGCAGACTGCTTTGCTGGCAACACGAAATACCGGCATTTCTGCGCGGATAGATGCACGGGGCCCAAATCGTGCCGAGGTCGCCTTGGGTGATCCTGAATCACGCATCAGCGTGATTCGCTTACCAGACGATCCTCGTCCCGTTTGGCTTACGGGCGATTTATCATCCGGCTTTCATACGCTTGAGGCTGACGGCGAACCTCTCAGGTTGTTCGTGCAGAGAAGCCTCTCTGGCAAGACAACCGTGGTGGCCCAATCGACGGATACGCGTGACGAAATTGCAATTCACAGCGCCCTGCGTACACTTATTCCCCTGCTGATGCTGTTGCCCCTGATGGCGTGGCTGATCGTGCGTATCGTCCGCAGCGAACTTGCGCCCGTCAATAATCTGGCCAGTCATCTGGATGCGCAACCGGCGGATCGGCCTAGCCCCCTCTCAGACGAGGGAGTGCCGGACGAAATAACGCCCTTTGTTCATGCCATCAATCATCTGCTCAAACGTGTCAGTGATTTGATGATTCAACAGCGACGCTTTATCGCCGATGCTGCCCACGAACTCCGCAGCCCGCTAACCGCACTATCAATACAAGTGCAAAATCTGAAACAAGCCGGATCACTGGAAAACATGCGTGACCGCGTTCTGCCGCTACAGGCGGGTATCGAAAGAGCACGACAACTGACGGAGCAACTCTTAAACCTTGCCAAAACTCAAGCAGATCCGTTAGAAAAAAAGGAAGTCGATGTCTCGACAATGGCTCGAGAGCTGATTGCGGAATACCTCCCGATGGCGGAGGCGAAAGGCATCGATTTGGGACTCGACGAGATTGAGCCGCTGAGGCTAACTTCTGCGCCGGAAACACTGCGACTAGTACTTAAAAATGCACTGGATAACGCATTGAAATATGTTCCCGAAGGCGGCGAGGTCACCCTCAGGCTTTATGCGAATGACACTAATGCAATCATCGAGATCGTCGACAATGGCCCCGGCATCCCTGTCGCGGAACGACAACGCGTGTTCAATCCATTTTATCGGCTGTCAGAAACAACAGGCGAAGGCAGCGGACTGGGACTTGCCATTGCAGCAGAAGCCGCAGCAAGCCTTGGTGGGCGCATAAGCCTGCTGGATGGGCTTGAAAGTCGCGGGTTGGTCTTTCGCTATCAGCAAAGCCTCAACACATGATCACTGCGTTCATCGCATCCTATGGCTATCTCGCAATCTTCATTGGCACACTACTTGAAGGAGAAACCATCTTGATCGCTGCCGGGTTCGCTGCTCATCGTGGCTTGCTTTCCCTGCCGACAGTGATTCTTGTGGCCATCGCGGGCGCGATACTGGGTGATGAGCTGGCATTCTTGCTTGGGCGCTGGAAAGGCGAAGCATTGATTGCGCGCTTTCCCTCTCTGGCAAAACAAAAGTCTCGTATCCATGCTTTTCTTGAGCGTTATGACCTCTTGTTCATCCTGATTGTTCGTTTTCTTTACGGATTGCGCATTGCTGGTCCGGTGATTTTGGGATCAAGCCCGGTACCACTGCTTCGCTTTACAGCACTCAACCTCATAGGTGCGTTCATGTGGGCGATGCTCATCTCTGGTGCTGGATATGCCTTTGGTCTAGCTATCAGCTCCTTGATCACCGACGTCAAGCGGATTGAAGCAATCGTGTTGATCGTCATACTCTCGCTTGGCGCAGTCTTTTGGGTGTGGCAAAGGTCTCGCGCCAGAATGAAAAAAAAGCAACCATGAAAAGAGGGGGGGGGCGTAATGTCCTGGCAACTGTTTGCGCTCGGTTCAGCATTTTTTGCAGGTTTAACGGCCATCTTTGGAAAGCTCGGGGTAGCCGGATTGAACTCCAACCTGGCAACATTGATACGCACTGTGGTGATTCTTGTGATGACTGCTGGCATCGTCAGCTTTCGTGGCGAGTGGCAGGTGCCTCGATCATTAGAACTCCGCTCCGTGGCTTTCCTTGTTCTTTCTGGCCTTGCAACGGGGTTATCCTGGCTTCTCTACTACCGTGCGCTCCAGCTTGCCCCCGCATCCTTGGTGGCTCCGATCGACAAGCTGAGCGTTGTATTTGCCATCGTGCTTGCCATTACATTCCTTGGCGAAGCGCTAACGGTGAAACTGGCACTCGGAGGGTTGCTCATCCTTTCTGGTGTGTTGATTCTCGCGTGGCCTTGAAGGCATCTGCATGTCGGCTTGCGGATGGAAAACAGTCTTCTCCACCCGGACTTCACTGTGGACTCCGCCCTGCGGGAAGTCAGGCAGTACGGGATTCAGCGTTTATTGCGCCCCGTTTGCATGAACTGATCAAAACTCGCTTCAGCAAACCGCGCCCACAGCACCTGTTCATCACGAAACGCGGCGTAGTCGGCATAGATTTTTCGCCAGGCCGGATTTTTGGCGGATAGGTCGCTGTAGAGCGCCATCGAGGCGTCATAAGCGGCTTGCATGATTTGCGGGCTGAAGCGATGCACCTGCGTGCCCTTGGCCACCAGGCGCTTTAACGCCGGGGGATTAACCACATCGTAACGCGCCTGCATATGCACGTGCGCATGTGAAGCAGCCGTTGTCAAAATGGCCTTGTAGTCGGCGGGCAGTTGTTCCCACGCTTTGGCATTAACGTACAGCGCCAGTTGCGGGCCGCCTTCCCACCAGCCGGGGTAATAGTAGTGCTTGGCCACTTTATAAAAGCCGAATTTTTCATCATCATAGGGGCCCACCCATTCAGCGGCATCGATTACACCTTTTTCCAGCGCTTGATAGGTCTCCCCCCCGGGGATGCTTTGCGGCACGGCGCCCAGGGCAGAAAATACTTTGCCGGAAAACCCACCAATGCGAATTTTCAAGCCACGAATATCAGCCAGCGTTTTAATTTCATGGCGATACCAGCCGCCCATTTGCGCCCCGGTGTTGCCCATCGCAAAATTAACGATGTTGTAATTGCGATAGAACTCGCGAAAGAGTTTCAAGCCATTGCCTTCATAAGTCCATGCGCTCATCTGGCGTGAATTCAGCCCGAAGGGAATCGCGCAGTCAATGGCGAAGGTGTCATCCTTGCCGAAAAAATAATACGGCGAGGTATGCGCGCATTCCACCGTGCCCTGCTGCACGGCATCCACCACACCTAGGGCCGGCACCAGCTCACCGCCCGCATGCACCGAGATGATAAAGCGGCCGTTGGTCGCCTCAGCCACTTTTTTGGCGAACACCTCGGCGGCAATGTAAATCGTATCCAGCGTTTTAGGAAAGCTGGATACCAGCCGCCAGCGAATATCAGTTTGTGCGTGTACTGCAGGGGCAATACCTGTGGCCAGAATGCCGCCCAAGCCGGCTTGCTGAAGAAATTTTCGTCGCTGCATTTGAGTGATTTCCTTCGGTTTTAAAACTATCGCGGTTAGCGCGGGGGCGTTGCTGCTTGTTCGCGGCGGATGACGTCCAGCAGATCGCGCATCGGATCATCTTCTCCGTTAGCATCCACTGCGTCGGGTAGTTGCAAACCTTGCCCACTCAAAGTAGCGGGTGCTGCATCAATTTGATCAAGCACCAACCCGGGCCAGCGGATAATCGCGACGACCATGATGAGTTGCAGCACAATAAAAGCGATTGACCCTTTATAGATCTGCGCCGTAGTCACCGCAGGAATGCGTGCACCGGTGATGCGGTCTGTCGTGTCGCCATTGGGGGCCACGCTGCGCAAATAAAACAGGGCGAAACCAAACGGGGGCGTTAAAAACGAGGTTTGCAGATTCATCGCCAAAATAACACCGAACCACACCAGATCAATACCCAGCGCATTGGCAACCGGTACCAGCAGGGGCACAACGATAAAGGCGATTTCAAAAAAGTCGATAAACATGCCCAGCACAAAGATGAGCACATTCACGACCAGCAAAAATCCTATGATGCCGCCAGGTAATTTATCGAACAAATGCCCGATCCAGGCTTGGCCATCCGCCGCATTAAAGGTGAATGAAAACACCGTTGAACCAATCAGAATAAACATCACAAAGGCGGTGAGTCGCGTGGTGTTGTCCAACGCTTCGACGAGCAGTTTTTTCGTCAGACGGCGTTTGGCCAATGCCATGCATAGCGCACCCAGCGCACCCAGCGCACCCCCTTCGGTGGGCGTGGCGATGCCAAGAAAAATCGTGCCCAGCACAAGAAAAATCAGCACCAGCGGCGGGATCAATACAAAGGTAACGCGCTCGGTTAAGCGCGAAAAAAATTTCAAACCCAACCCGCGATTGAGCAGCGCCAAGCCCAAGGCAGTGAGCGCGGCGATGGCGAGAGAAAAAATCACAATTTCGTCCCCCGGTGCAACACCGCTGCGATCCAGCCAGCGGCCAACCAGATCACTATGAACCTGCGACCAGCCAACCCCGGCCGTAGCCGCGATCACTAACAAGACCAGCAGCGAAACATGGCCGCTGGCCCCATTGGCTTCATGATAAATACGTGCCTCGACAGGCAATGCAGGCACCCAGGCAGGTTTTACTATGGCAATGGCGATAATAAACAGTGCATACAAACCCACCAGCAACAAGCCTGGCAGCATGGCACCGGCATACATATCACCCACCGGACGGCCCAGCTGATCAGCCATCACAATCAACACCAGGGAGGGAGGAATGGCCTGCGCCAATGTGCCGGATGCCGTGATCACGCCGGTGGCAATGGTGCGGTGGTAGCCATAGCGCAACATGATAGGCAGGGAAATCAGCCCCATGGAGATGACTGCAGCGGCGACCACGCCGGTGGTGGCCGCCAAGAGCGCGCCGACAAAAATAACCGCCAGCGCCAAGCCACCACGCAAGGGGCCGAAGACTTGACCAACCGTTTCCAGCAAGTCTTCGGCCATGCCACTTTTTTGCAGCAGGCCGCCCATCAAGGTAAAGAAGGGTATCGCCAGCAAGGTATCGTTTTGCATGATGCCCAGGACGCGCAACGGCAATGCCTGGAAAAGCACGGGGGGAAACAGCCCGAGCTCAATGCCCAGCAAACCAAAACTCAAGCCTGTGGCAGCGAGCGCAAAGGCGACGGGGAAACCCGTCAATAAAAAAACCAAAAGGCCCGCAAACAGCAGCGGCACAAAATTGTGGGCAAGCATGGTCATTAGCGAATTTCTTTCGAGGCAGTCAGCGCATGGGTGTTGATTTCGCTCTCTGCTGCGCGGCCTTCGCTATTTTCGTCCTCTTCACTAGACTCAATCAACACACCGCGCAAATAAGCAACGCGTTTAATCAATTCCGAAATTCCTTGTAGCAACAGCAGCGCCAAACCCACGGGTAGCAGCAGATAGACCGGCCAGCGAATCAGCCCGCCCGCGTTCTGCGACATTTCACCGCTCACCCAGGCATTCAGCACCAGCGGCCAGGAAAGGTCAATCAGCATGAAACATAGCGGCAGCAAAAACACCACGATGCCGACAATCTCGATCCAGTGAACCGTGCGCCGAGACAGATGGCTCGCCACAAAGTCGATTCGCACATGCGCATTTTTAAGCAAGGCGTAACCTGCGCCGAGGAGAAACACGGCAGAAAACAGATACCACTGCACCTCAAGCAAGGCATTCGAGCTTGTCTGAAACACCTTGCGTACCAGCGCATTGCCTGCGCTGATGAGCACGGCGACAAGAATCAGCCACAGGATGCTGTTACCGATGCGCTGGTTAAGACTATCAATAAGACGAGATGCGTAAAGCAAACGCTGCATGAGACAATTTTCCTCGCAATTTTTCTGTGTCCGCCTGCGAGCCGTTAAAATCGCCGCATGCCTGCTGAACGTGGTGAATATGCTGCATATCCACAACGAATCTTGTTCAGTTTAATCAATTTCCTCCCTTCCTTCTTCTATCTCTTCTCTACTAGCCACGATCAAATGACTATCACCCGCTTTTGCATTGTGCGTCACGGTGAAACCGACTGGAACGCTGAAAAACGCTTGCAGGGGCAAATCGATATTTCGCTCAATACCGTCGGCCAGGCGCAGGCGGTGGCCTTGCGTGCACACTTGAAAAAAGCGCCCGCATTCGCTGCGATATATAGCTCGGACCTCGCTCGCGCCTGGCATACTGCCAAAATTGCAACCGCCGACCTAGACCTTGCCGTATCACCAGCGCCGAGTTTTCGCGAACGCCATTACGGCACGCATCAGGGGCTAACCTCTGCCGAGGCAGCGCACGCTTATCCAGCGATGTATCACTTGCATCAGGCACGCGACCTGCATTACGCCTATGACACCGGCGAATCGCTCGCGGCTTTCGCCGCACGCATACAAGACAGTCTGAGCACCCTGGCGGAACAACATCGCGGTCAAGCGGTGCTGATCTTCACCCACGGCGGCGTGCTCGACATCATTTACCGCCTGGCCACGCAGCGCCCGTTGGATACACCGCGTGATTTTCCCATCCCCAATGCGGGGCTTAACTGGCTAGACCATAGCAATGCAGGATGGCTCATCACGCTCTGGGGAGATCAAACACATCTGAACCAGACACTCGATGAGCTTCTCTAGCGCCTCGCCTCCATCTGATTGTGTGACAAGCTCAACATCGTCGATCACAGTGACCTCTACCCTGTGGCATAACGCTTCATCGGCTAACCAATGTTCTGTAGAATTAGCCAGTCATAGTCAAAAGGTGTGGCTTCATGTCGCTACGATCAATAGAGATTTGCGCTGGTGCCGGTGGTCAAGCGCTGGGACTGGAACAAGCAGGATTTGAGCACGTCAGTCTCATCGAGATTGATGCGGCAGCCTGCCAAACACTTCGCTTTAATCGCAATCATTGGCACGTCACCGAAGGCGACCTCCATCACTACTCGGCTGAGAAATGGAAAGGTATTGAACTTTTGGCAGGCGGCGTGCCTTGTCCACCTTTCTCAAAGGCTGGCAAGCAACTTGGCATTGATGATGAGCGCGATCTCTTCCCGGAGGCCATTCGACTGGTATCTGAGTGTCAGCCCCGGGCCGTCATGCTCGAAAACGTGCGCGGGCTGCTCGATGCGGTATTTGATGATTACCGCGCAAAAATTATTACCGATTTAAAAAAACTTGGCTATGTTGCCGAATGGCGTTTGCTTAACGCCAGCGACTTTGGTGTTCCCCAGTTACGTCCGCGCGTGGTTTTCGTTGCCCTGAAGAAAGACGCTGCGGAATGTTTTAAGTGGCCGACCGCACACATTGCTCCACCACCCACAGTCGGCGAGGCGCTTTTCGACCTGATGGCCGCAGATGGATGGCAAGGCGCAATACAGTGGCGCGAAAAAGCATGTGATATTGCACCTACGCTGGTTGGTGGCAGTAAAAAACATGGCGGGCCCGACCTTGGTCCCACCAGAGCAAAAAAGGCGTGGGCTTCCATTGGCGTCGATGGCATGGGTATTGCCAATGCCGCACCCGAAAAAGACTTTATTGGCATGCCGCGCCTGACGGTTCGCATGGCTGCGCGCATCCAGGGCTTCCCTGATCACTGGCACTTCAGCGGCAAAAAAACTGCCGCCTACCGTCAAATTGGCAACGCCTTCCCCCCCCCCGTTGCCTGTGCAGTAGGCACACAAATTCGAGCGGCATTGAATGCTGCCGCAAAACCAAAACTTAAACGCGCATAGCCGTGACAAAAGAAAAAATTCCAAGGGGCGGGGCACGCGGAAAACTCCGCGCGCACTTTTTGAAAAATATTGGTCGCGTGATGGATTCCGAAGAGTTGCGCACCGTTGCAGACAACCAATCCGAATGGGCACGCCGGGTTCGCGAGCTGCGCACAGAAGAAGGCTACCTGATCCTCACGCACAATGACCGTAACGAATTAAAGCCGGGACAATATCTGCTGGAAACCCCAAAACCGCAACCGGCCTTTGAACGCGCCATTTCAAAAGAAACACGAGCCTTCGTCCTTGATCGAAACGGATTTACCTGCCAAATGTGTGGCGCAGTTGCTGGCGAACCTCATCCATACGACACTACAAGAAAAACCAGGTTGCACCTCGGACATGTGATTGACAAAAGTATTGGTGGCACAGACGATCCATCAAATCTCCGCGCCATTTGCTCGGTGTGCAATGAAGGTGCATCAAATGTCACCTTAACCCGCCCGGATTTGCAGAAATTATTAATTCAAGTACGCCGCGCCACATCGCAAGATCAGCTGGAGGTTTTGCAGTGGCTGATTAATAAATTTCCCAAACAAGCAGCAGAGAAAACAAAGCTGTAATCTCGCCTTGCAGCAAGCCGGAACAATGCAAAAGCACTCTTGTTTTATGGTAGAGCAGGAGCCCCCTGAATGCTAAAATTATCAGATATGTTGTTTCGCCTTGCCTTTTCCCCCTTCTCTGACAGGATACCGCCATGTTTTCCAAGCAAAACACCCTCGCTAAAACCGACGCCGAATTGTGGGCGGCGATACAGAATGAAAATCACCGTCAGGAAGAACACATCGAACTGATTGCTTCCGAAAACTATGTGTCGTGCGCGGTGCTCGAAGCGCAGGGCTCGCAGCTCACCAACAAATATGCCGAGGGCTACCCCGGCAAACGTTACTACGGTGGCTGCGAATTTGTCGATGTGGCAGAGCAACTCGCGATTGAGCGTGCCAAAAAACTGTTTGGCGCCGATTGCGCCAACGTGCAGCCGAATTCCGGCTCGCAGGCCAATCAGGCGGTGTTCATGGCTTTTCTCAAACCCGGCGACACTATCCTGGGCATGAACCTGGCCATGGGCGGACATTTAACACATGGCGCATCAGTCAATATGTCAGGCAAATGGTTCAACGTTGTGCCGTATGGCCTGGATGCGCATGAAGCGATCGATTACGACGAAATGGAGCGCCTCGCGCATGAACACAAACCCAAACTGATCATTGCGGGCGCTTCGGCCTATTCACTGCGCATTGATTTTGCGCGCTTTGCGAAAGTGGCCAAGGCAGTCGGCGCGATTTTCATGGTGGATATGGCGCACTACGCCGGATTGATTGCTGCGGGGTGCTACCCCAACCCCGTGCCGCATGCCGATGTGGTGACCTCCACCACGCACAAGACTTTACGCGGCCCGCGCGGTGGCTTGATACTGATGAAAGCCGAGCACGAAAAAGCCATCAACTCGGCGATTTTCCCCGGCTTGCAGGGCGGCCCGCTCATGCATGTGATCGCTGCCAAGGCCGTGGCGTTCAAAGAAGCCATGAGCAGCGACTTCCGCCATTATCAAGAGCAGGTGATCAACAATGCGCAAGTCATGGCCAAGGTGTTGAAGTCACGCGGGCTGCGCATTATTTCCGGGCGTACGGAATCGCATGTATTTTTAGTTGATCTGCAAAGCAAACAGATTACGGGCAAAGAAGCCGAAGCCGCGCTGGGCAACGCCCACATCACGGTGAACAAAAATGCCATTCCGAACGACCCGCAAAAACCGTTTGTGACCTCGGGTATTCGTATCGGTACCCCGGCCATGACGACGCGCGGCTTTACGGAAATCGAAGCCGAACAAGTGGCCAACCTGATCGCCGACGTGCTGGATGCACCGAACGATGAGGCGGTGCTGCAACGTGTACGCGTTGAAGCCGCCGAGCTGTGCAAAAAATTTCCAGTGTATGGCTGATTACCTGCATGACAGGGCGTCAGGCAAAGATTCCGTCAAGGATCTGGCGTGAAGTGTCCTTTTTGTGCGGACGCCAACACGCAGGTGGTCGACACACGGGAAAATGAAGAAGGCGACACCGTGCGTCGCCGCCGACGTTGCGTCGCGTGTGAAAAACGTTTCACCACCTATGAGCGGGTGGAGCTGCAGCTGCCGCAAGTGATCAAGAAAAACGGCAGCCGCACGGAATATCAACGCGAAAAATGCAAAGCCAGCATGATGCTGGCTTTGCGCAAACGCCCCGTCACCACCGAAAGCTTGGATGCCGCGCTGGATCGCATCGAAGAAAGGCTCGTGCAGCTGGCACAACGCGAAGTGGCGTCAGACCGCATTGGCGAGCTGGTCATGCGCGAACTCAAAAAACTCGACAACATTGCCTACATTCGATTTGCCTCGGTGTATCGAAATTTCGAAGATGTGAATGAGTTTTCTGAAGCCATCCGTGAAGTGGAAACACCGCCACAAACGCCAACGCAAGAGTCTCCCCCTGGCCCACCGACTGCGTCATGAGCATCAGTTGATGAGCTTTTCCGCAGATGATCATCGCTTCATGGCACAAGCGCTGCTGCTGGCGCAGCGTGGCATGAACACCACCACCCCGAACCCGCGCGTAGGCTGCGTGATCGTAAAAGAAGGCCAGATCATCAGTGAGGGCTGGCATGAAAAAACCGGTGGGCCGCATGCCGAAGCCGTTGCGCTGGCAAATTTGACTACGAATTTGACGACGAGTTTATCCACCAGCGCAGCAGGCGCCACCGTTTATGTCACGCTGGAGCCCTGCAGCCATATCGGGCGCACGCCGCCTTGTGCGGATGCCTTGATTGCTGCGGGCGTCACGCGCGTTGTTGCCGCGATGCAAGACCCGAATCCGCAAGTAGCGGGAAAAGGGTTGGCACGGCTTGGCGCAGCAGGCATTACCGCAGAATGCGGTTTACTCAGCGCCGAAGCGCATGAGCTGAACATCGGATTCGTGTCGCGCATGACGCGTGGTCGGCCATGGCTGCGGCTGAAAATCGCGGCGAGTCTGGATGGTAAAACAGCCCTCAAGAACGGGGTTTCGCAATGGATTACCAGTGCGGAAGCACGGCAAGATGCGCATCTCTGGCGTGCCCGCTCATGTGCTCTGTTGACCGGCATTGGTACGGTGAAAGACGATAACCCGCGCTTGACTGTGCGGGGCGTTAACAGCGCGCAGTCAACTCCGAGATCGCCACTAAAAGTCATCGTCGATAGCCAGCTGCAAACGCCACTCGATGCCGCCGTGCTAACCAATGGCGGCGTGCTGATCGCCTGCGCGACAGACCATCCCGCGCGCCGCGATGCATTGACCGCTGCGGGTGCGGAAATTATTGTGTTACCCGCTGCGCATGGCAAGGTTGATCTTGCGGCTTTACTGACCGCGCTTGGCCAGCGAGGTATCAACGAGGTGCTGGTCGAGGCAGGTGCCCGCCTGAATGGCGCGTTGCTGCGAGACAATTGTGTTGATGAATTATTGCTTTATCAAGCGCCGTTATTACTGGGTGACGCCGCACGCGGGATGATCAACGAAGGCGAGCAAACCGAATTGACCACCTTGACTGACGCACGGCGGCTGCATGTCGTCGAGCGCCGTAGCATCAGCGCCGACTTTTTCATCCGTGCGCGTTTTTTATAAACCTACGCGCCAGCCTCGCCGCATACCGCACACGCCGCGTCATGCGGGATGCGCACTTCACGCCAGGTCATGTGCAAGGCGTCAAGCAGCAACAGCCGCCCGGCCAGACTTTGCCCGCAGCCCATGATGAGCTTGAGCGCTTCAGCTGCCTGCATGCTGCCGATGATGCCTGTCAGGGGCGCAAAAACACCGGTCACAGCGCAGCGCACATCGTCGGCTGCTTCAGCTTCAGGAAACAAACAGTCATAACAAGGTGCGTTCGGCTGACGCGGGTCAAACACGGTGATTTGCCCGTCAAAACGAATCGCAGCGCCGGACACCAGGGGTTTTTTCCAGCGCACGCACGCCTGATTGATGGCATGACGCGTGGCAAAGTTGTCGCAGCAATCGAGCACCACATCCGCTTGTGCCACTTGCTCGTCCAGCGCTTCGCCTGCTAAGCGTTCGGTGAGGGCAAGCACGTGACATTGCGGATTGATTTCTGCCAGAGTGCGCTGCCCGGAAGTGGCTTTGGCTTCACCAACAGAGGCCGTGCGATGCAAAATCTGGCGTTGCAGATTAGTGAGGTCAACGCTGTCGCCATCGGCCAGAACCAGCGTGCCCACGCCGGCTGAAGCAAGGTAACAGGCGGCGGGCGAGCCTAACCCGCCTGCACCAACGATCAGCACGCGTGCGTTGGTTATGGCCGCCTGACCTTCAATGCCGATCTCGGGCAACAAAATATGCCTGCTGTAACGCAGCAGTTGCTCGTCATTCATCGCTATTTATCTTGCCGCAAATCAGGTGGCGTGTCGTCATGATCGCCATGCAGATGGTGATCCCACGCTTTGGAATAAATATCCTGCGACTTTTTGATCAAGCGTTGCGGGCCATACCTATTGCGCAACTGGGTTTCTTCCGCAAACGCGATCACCACTCGCATGAAGCGCGCATGCCAGCCATTATCCAGATGAAACCCCTGCTTGACCAACGCGCTGGCTATCCCATCGAATGTGTATTCGCTCAGCTCGTACCACAGCGACAATGTGTGTGCGGGGTTGCCTGAAAGTGAGCCCGCTTCAACCACCATCTCGGGCAATCCGGCAAGCAAAGTCTGGGCGGCAGCCGCGTCGCCAGGATAATTCACATCGAAACGTAATACGCGATGCTTGCGCGTGCCGGGCTGCGCCACAAACATGCCCGGACGTGGCCGATGACCGTCCGCATCACGCAGTTCTCGCGCTTTTGCGGGGGTCATTTTGCTCACATGTTGCCTTTCGTTATCAGCGCTTGAGAATCTGCAACGCTTTTAACAAATTCACTGCTTGCGCGAGTTGGTAATCATCTTTCGAGGCAAACTCCATTGGTGCACGTGCATCATTCTCTTCGTCCGTTTTGTTTTTCTTGCCGTTTTTGACGTGCGGCTTATTTTCCGACTTGTCTAGCCTGCTTTCCGGTTTTACATCGACACTCTTGTCTTTGTCATTGGCAAGATGCCGCTCGAGATCAACTTCGCGCAAACGTTCATACGCTTCGCCGTTGGCTGTTTCTTCCACCACGATATCCGGCGTGATGCCCTTGGCCTGAATCGAGCGGCCTGAAGGTGTGTAGTAGCGCGCCGTAGTGAGCTTGATGGCCGTGTTGTTGGAAAGCGGCAACACCGTCTGCACGGAGCCCTTGCCGAAAGTTTGCGTGCCCATGATGATCGCACGTTTGTGATCTTGCAAAGCCCCCGCGACAATTTCCGAAGCTGAAGCCGAGCCACCATTCACCAGCACCACCATGGGTACGGTTTTTATCTGGGCCGGCAGATTTTTCATATAGTCATCCTTGGTGCCACGCAGGTAATCTTCCGGGCTGGCGGTAAAGCGGCGCTTGGCATCTTCGGTGCGCCCCTCGGTTGACGTCACCAATGTTTTTGGCGGCAAAAAAGCCGCTGAAACACCAATCGCCCCAGTCAGCAAACCACCAGGGTCATTACGTAAATCAAGCACCAGGCCTTTGAGCCCGTCTTTTTCCTGTTTCACCAGTTTTTCGAGATGCCTGACTACATCGGCATTGGTTTCATCCTGAAACTGGGTAATCCGCAGATAACCATAGCCGCCTTCCAGCGCTTTGGATTTAACACTTTGCACTTTGATTTTTTCGCGCGTCAGCGTGACTTCAAACGGCTTGGATTCACCCTTGCGAAATACCGTCAGACGAATCTGCGTTTTGGGTTTGCCACGCATTTTTTTCACCGCGTCGGTCAGGGTCATCCCCTTCACCAGCGTGTCATCCAGCTTGATGATGAGATCTCCTGGTTTCAAGCCTGCTTTGTAAGCAGGCGTATCTTCAATGGGCGAAACAATTTTAACCAAGCCATCTTCCATCCCCACTTCCAGCCCCAGGCCACCAAACTCGCCCTGGGTTGTGACCTGCATTTCCTTGAATGCTTCGGCGTCCAGATACGCCGAGTGCGGATCAAGGTTTGCCAGCATGCCGCTGATGGCATGCGTGATCAGGGTTTTATCATCCACGGGCTCAACATAACCCTGCTTGATCGCCCCATACACATCGGCAAAACTGCGCAGCTCTTCAATCGGCAAGGCTGACACTGCGGCATCCTTGCCCGCGCTGGCCGAAAAGTTGAGGCTGACAAAAATGCCCGCGAGAAGACCGGCAGTGAGCAAACCAATTTTTTGCAGGGTACTGCGCATAATGACTCCGTAAGCTGTAGATGAATGTGTAGGTGTTTGTACGTGTTTGCGTCCAAAAGCGGCGGATTAGCGTGTGCCAATCCATTTCAAGGGATCGAACGCTCGTCCCCGATACCTTAGTTCGAAGTATAAACCCGGGTCAGGATATCCACCGCTATTACCCGCTGTGGCAATCGACTGGCCCGCAGTAACGGTTGCACCCACGGCGCCCAGCAATGCTTCATTGTTGGCATACACGGATAAAAAATCATTCCCGTGGTCAATAATCAATAAATTACCAAATCCGCGCAACCATTCGGCAAAGACAATTTTGCCAGCAGCCACCGCGTGAATGGGGTCGCCTTCTTTTGCACGGATAAACAGTCCCTTCCATGCCGCCCCGCCCTCGGCACGGGCGCTGCCATAGCGACTGACAATCTGCCCGGCAACTGGCAGACGCAGTTTGCCACGCAATGCTGAAAACGCACCACTCACCTGGCCTGGGTCGTAGCTGCGAGCAGCGGGAGGACTTGCCGTATTACCAGCGCCGACTTTTGGTTGTGTCGCAGTTTTTTTTGTCTCCGCCGCCTTTGCAGCTTTTCTTGCGGCCTCTCTTGCAGCCACCTGCGCTGCCTCCTTGCGTGCAGCTGCCGCAAGTCTGGCAATCACGTTCGTCAAGCGCCGTTCATCACGTCGCAAGCGGGTGATCTCGGTTTTCTGGCCGCGCAGACGCTTCCCCAATTGGGCCAACACGGCCGCACGCTGCTGTTGACGCATCTGTAATTGACTGCGGCTTTCCTGTTCGTGACGCGCAATCTCGGTCAACTGCGTTTGCTGCTCAAGCACGTCTGCGGTCAGGTGTTGCCGCTCACTGACTGTGGTGCGTAGTTGTTGCACCAAATCGGCTTTTGCACGCGACAGTTGGGTCAGGAAGTACTGGTCGCGAGCAATGAAATTCGGGTCACGCCCCGCCAGAAGAATGCTTAAAGCATCCGCATCGCCACTAATAAATTGACGATTCAACAACTGCGCCAAATGGCTTTGTTGAGCTGAGGTTTGCTGCTCCAGACGCTTGATCTGTGCTTGCAATGTGGTCAGCTTTTCTTCCACCGCGTGACGCTCTTGCGCAAGCTGCTGCAAGCGCCGATTGGTATCGGCAATGGCCGTTTCCGTTGCGCGCAACTGTTCGCTAACATCCTGTTTTGATTTTTCTGTTTTGGACATATCCCGGCGCAGTGATTCAATTCGCGCACGCACGGAATCAAGTGTGTGTTTTTTCGCTTCAACAGGTGCCGCCCGGCTGGCCGTGGAATATACCGCTGCAGACAGAAAGCATAACGCCAGCGATATTATTCCAACCGCATGGCGAATTTTGCCCGGATCAGGCTTCACCCTTTGGCTTTACCCTGATTCGCTACCGCCTGAATGGCTGCATTGATAGCATCTTGATCACCAAGATAATAGTGACGAATCGGCTTCAAATCAGCATCCAGCTCGTACACCAGCGGCTGGGCGGTGGGAATGTTGATGCCGACAATATCGTCATCCGATACCTGATCGAGATATTTGATCAACGCGCGCAAGCTATTACCATGCGCAGCGATAATCACGCTTTTCCCCGCCTTGATGCTCGGTGCAATGGTGTCATTCCAGAAGGGCAGCACACGCCCGACCGTGTCTTTCAGGCACTCGGTGCGTGGCAACTCGGCCACCGGAATACTGGCATACCGCGGATCATCCACCGACAGGCGGGGGTCGCCGTCAGCCAATGGGGGCGGGGGCGTGTCGTAGGCGCGCCGCCAGATCAACACTTGTTGGTCGCCATATTTGGCCGCCGTTTCTGCTTTATCCAGGCCTTGCAGAGCGCCATAGTGTCGCTCGTTCAGCCGCCAGGAATGGCATACGGGAATCCACATGCGGTCGAGCTCTTCGAGCACTGTCCATAGTGTTTTGATCGCGCGGCGCAAAACCGAGGTAAAGGCCAGATCAAACGCATACCCTTCTCGACGTAACAGTTGGCCAGCGGCTTGTGCCTCTGCCATGCCTTTGGCTGTCAGCCCGACATCATGCCAGCCGGTAAAGCGGTTTTCCTGATTCCAGACAGATTCACCATGGCGAAGAAGAACAATTTTGTACATGAAACTTCCCGTTCGTTAAAAAGGCCATTTTAGCGTGTGGCGCAACAACAAAGGCAGAAGCGATTACCTCGGGCAGGTTACAATGCATCGCTTATGGATTTAAGCCATTTTGCGTTGAATAACGCATGACCACGCATTACACAGACAATAAGGAAATAGATCGCTCATGGAATTTTTGCAACATAACTGGATGTGGGTCGCTCTTGCCATCACTTCGGGCAGCATGTTGCTGTGGCCCATGTTGAAGAACGGTAGCAGCCAAGCGCTCACACCCAGTCAGGCCACACTGCTGATGAATCGCGAAAACGCGGTCGTGATTGATGTCCGCGAAAGTGGCGAGTGGAATAACGGGCACATCGCGGGCGCCCGTCATATTCCCATGCCTGTATTACAAGAAAAAATGATCGAGCTGGAAAAATTCAAGAAACGCCCGCTGATTATTTGCTGTGCCTCGGGCAACCGCTCTTCAGCCGCCGCGAACACTTTACGAAAAGCGGGCTTTGAAAAAGTCTTTACCCTGGCCAGCGGCATGACCAGTTGGCGGGAGGCGAAACTCCCCCTCACCATGAAATAAATTTGCAGCCAACTAACAGGATAATCGCGTCATGGTCAAAGTACTCATGTATTCAACCGCAGTGTGTCCGTATTGCGTACGTGCCGAGCAACTATTGTTGCGTAAAGGCGTTAAAGATATCGAGAAAGTGCGAGTTGATCTTAAACCAGAGCTACGCGAAGAAATGATGCAAAAAACCGGCCGCCGCAGCGTGCCACAAATTTATATTGGCACCACCCACGTCGGTGGATTTGATGAGCTTTTTTCCCTTGATCAGCAAGGTGGCCTTGACGCCTTGCTGGCTTCTTGATTTCCCACTTTTTAAATAGTCACTGCCCCTGCCATGAGCGATCAACAAGCTGTTTTTACCATCGAAAAAATTTATGTGCGCGACTTTTCTGTCGAAGTACCCCATGCACCGCAGATTTACCTGGAGCGTGAAGCGCCCGGGATTTCTGTACAGATTCAAACTGTCGCCACTGACGTTAGCGATGGCGTATTTGAAGTCGTGGTGACGGTTACCGTGACAGCCCAAAAAGAAGACAAGGTTTTCTTTTTGGTTGAAGCCGCCCAAGCGGGCATTTTTCAAATTAAAAATGTGCCACACGAAGAGATGGAGCCTGTGTTAGCTGTCGGCTGTCCCAACATCTTGTTTCCCTATGTGCGCGAGACCATTTCGGATGCCGTCAATCGTGCAGGGTTTCCGCCCGTGATTCTTGCTCCGGTGAATTTCGAAGCAATGTATCAGCAACGTGCTGCCGAACAAGCCGCTGCCACCAATGCTGCACCCGCTTCCCTGCAATAGTCGGCGATGGTGATGCGCCGCAAAGACATATGGCGTAAAGCGATAGCGCTTGCCGGTACCCTGCTTTGCATCTTCATCGTGCCACCGGCGTTTGCACTGGATTTTCTTTCTGTCGCAGCGCCAGCGGTGCTGTTTGATGCGCCATCAAACAAGTCCAAGCCCTTGTTTGTCATTAATCCCGGCACACCGGTAGAGCGCGTTATCAGCCTGGAAGGCTGGGTCAAGGTGCGTGACAATAAAGGCGATCTTGCCTGGATAGAAAAAAAATATCTCAGCGAAACCCGCCAAGTCATGGTGATTGTAGATCGTGCGCAAATTCGTGCTGCGGCTGACGATAAAGCCACCCTCGTTTTTGAAGCCGAGCGCGAGGTTGTTCTCACCCTGCTCGAAGCGTTGCCCGGTGGATGGGCCAAGGTAAAACACCGCGATGGACAACAGGGCTTTATCAAGTCGGCACAGGTGTGGGGCTTATGATGAAATGTGTCATCGAATCGGCCCGTCAAATAACGTACTAGAGTCGAGCACACTGCATGAAAATAGCCATTTTAGGCGCCGGCGCATGGGGTACCGCGTTAGCCATTGCTCTCGCGCCGCGCCATCATGTTTGGCTGTGGGCGCGCGATGCAGCACAAGTCGCGTGGATGAACACGCACCGTGAAAACCCGCGTTACCTGGCTGACTGTCCGTTTCCCGAAGCATTGCAAGTAACGGGTGATTTCAACACCGCCGTTGCCTCCTCCGAACTATTGATTCTTGCTGTGCCACTCGCTGGTTTGCGGCCATTGCTTGAACAACTGCGGCAACTGGGCACTTCAGCAACACCTGCCCCGCGACGTTTTTTGTGGGTCTGCAAAGGGCTGGAGGCCGTGACCGGCAAGCTGCCACATCAAGTGGTAACAGACGTCTTGAATCCTGCGACCAGCGCTGCCGATACACCACCAACATTCATCTGGGGCGCACTTACAGGCCCCAGCTTTGCTTTTGAAGTGGCCCGCGGCTTACCCACAGCATTAACCTTGGCCTCGACCGATATGACTTTTGCCACAGACATCGCACATGCGCTGCATGGCGGAAATCTGCGTATTTATGCCAATGACGACCTCACCGGTGCTGAAGTCGGCGGGGCAGTTAAAAATGTCATGGCCATTGCCGCAGGCGTGAGCGATGGCTTGGGCTTGGGACACAATGCGCGCGCCGCGCTGCTAACGCGCGGCCTGGTGGAAATCACCCGTTTTGGTGTGGCGCTCGGTGCTCGGCGCGAAACCTTCACCGGACTCACCGGCCTGGGCGATCTGATTCTTACCAGCATGGGCGATTTATCACGCAATCGGCGCGTGGGTTTATTGCTCGCCGAAGGCCAAAACCTCACTACCATACAAAATACCTTAGGCCATGTGGCCGAAGGCGTTTTCACTGCCCGTGAAGTCGCGCAACGTGCCGCAACCATGGGCATCGACATGCCCATCACCACTGCGGTGGCAGGGCTACTGGATGGCCGCATTAGCCCCCGTGAGACCGTGCATCAGCTCATGGCACGTGACGCGGGCACCGAATAAACATTCCATCCAGCGCTAAATTGCCAAGCAGGCAGTTCAGCAATAATCCAATTACGATCCGCCCGCAAACCCGTTTTGGCGCCAGGCCTCATACACCACAATGGCCACGGTATTCGATAAATTCAAACAGCGGTTGCTAGGCATCATTGGCAACCGCAGACGATTCTCCGGGGCAATATCGGCCAGTACATTGGCAGGCAATCCGCTCGACTCTGAGCCAAAGACAAATGCATCATTCGGTAAAAAGTCGTGGCTGATGTCATTGCTGACGCCACGACCGGCATAGGAACGCGTCCCCTTGATGGTCAAAGCAAACAGCCGCCCCGCACCTTCCGCCTTGAGCATCTCGTGACAAGCCGCCCAATCGGCATGCACGCTAACAATGGCCAGATCGAGATAATCCATTCCGGCGCGACGCAACTGCGCTGCAGAAAGATCAAAACCGAGCGGCTCCACCAGATGCAAACGCGCTCCGGCATTAGCACACAGACGAATGACATTGCCTGTGTTGGGTGGTATTTCAGGGGCTACTAGAATCACATGGAACAATGGCATACTCTCCAAAAAATACAGTATTTTCCTAAATAATCAGATGATTGGCAAAAAGACTTCGTGTAATATCGCAAAATAAACCCTTTGGAGACCATTTAATGGCCCGCCCAGAAAAGATTCGTTTGGGTGATTTGCTTGTACAGCAGGGTCTTATCACTGCCGAACAATTAAAGCACGCGCTCGATGAACAAAAACGTACCGGACGCAAATTAGGGCGTGTTTTGGTAGAAAGCAACTACGTCACGGAAGAAGGTATTTCCACTGCCCTGGCGCGTCAATTGGGTGCAGACTTCATTGATCTGCGCCAATTCAATCCTAAACCAGAACACCTTAACCTGTTACCGGAAAGCCAAGCGCGGCGCTTGCGTGCACTTGTATTAAGCGAACGTGCGGGCATGTTGCTGGTTGGCATGGCTGATCCGACCGATCTGGCTGCTTTTGATGATTTGGCACGACTACTCAAGCGTGACATTGACCTGGCAGTTGTCACAGAAAGCCAGTTGATGGGCACCATTGATCGCGCCTATACCCGCACCGAAGAAATTTTCGGCCTGGCCAAAGAACTCACGGCGGATTTATCCGATATGCCGGCCGAGTTTGGCAACCTGCTCGGTCTCACCGCAGGCGCTGAAGATGCACCTGTCGTCAAGCTACTCAATACTGTGTTTGAAGAAGCGCTGAAACTGCGCGCCTCCGACATTCATATCGAACCACAAGAATCTTCGCTCATCATTCGTTTCCGTATTGATGGTGTATTGCGCATCCAGACAGAAGCCGATGCCAAAATTTCTACCGCACTCGTCCTGCGTCTCAAACTGATGTCCGGTCTGGATATTTCCGAAAAACGCTTGCCGCAAGATGGCCGGTTCAATATCAAGCTGCGCAATGAAGCGATTGATATCCGCATCTCGACCATGCCAACCCAGCATGGCGAATCGGTTGTAATGCGTTTGCTCGCGCAGAACACAGGCTTGCTGCATTTAGATCGGTTGCACATGCCACCGCATATTCTCGAACGGTTCCGCCATGCGATCGATCGGCCCTCCGGCATTGTGCTGGTCACCGGCCCCACCGGTTCAGGAAAAACCACCACGCTGTATGCCGCACTCAATGCCCTGAATACACCTGAAAAGAAAATCATCACGGTAGAAGACCCGGTTGAATATCGGCTGCCAGGCATCAACCAGGTGCAGGTACATGAAAAAATCGATCTGACCTTTAGTCGTGTATTGCGCTCAGCCTTACGCCAAGACCCTGACATCGTCTTGATCGGCGAAATGCGCGATCAGGATACGGCGGAAATTGGCATGCGTGCTTCCATGACTGGCCATTTGGTACTCTCGACTTTGCATACCAATGATGCGTTATCGACGCCTATCCGCCTGCTGGACATGGGTGTGCCGCGTTATATGGTGGCTCTCTCCGTGCAAATCGTGCTCGCACAACGTCTGGTGCGACTGGTCTGTACAAACTGTACCGTGCCTCACACGCTGTTGCCGCACGAGCATTTATGGCTCAAAAGCGAGTTGGGAGATCACGTGGATGACCAGCGCTATGTCCATGGTCAAGGATGCAGTCATTGCGCCAACACCGGCTATCAAGGTCGTCAGGCGGTATACGAAATGCTGGAAATGACCAACACGATGGTAGAAGCAGTCAACCGTGGAGACCCCAATGAATTCATGGCCCTAGGCCGTCAGCAAATGGCAGGAAAAACCTTGCGCCATGATGCGGTGCGCCTGGTGCTAGATGGCAAAACCACGGTGGATGAAGCCATGCGGATTAGTACGCAACTCGACGAATAGGAAACTCTATGCCTGATTTCAGCTGGCGCGGCCGCAATGTTGCAGGGGATATCGTCAAAGGCGTGATGGAAGGCGCAGCCGCCAATGCGGTTGCCGATAGCTTGCTGGGCATGCGCATCACACCGATCGAGATCAAACCACAGGGCACGAACTCGTCCACCACAAGCAAGCAAGGCAGCGTGTCCGCAACGCCGAGTTTTCAGTTCTTCAAAGAAAAAGTCAGCCCCATTGACGTGCTGCTCTTTTCACGCCAGCTACACACCCTGCTGCGTGCAGGGGTACCAATCATGCGGGCTTTGGCTGGATTGCAGGAATCGAACAACAATCCGGCCATGAAAACCGTACTCGGTGATGTGCGTGAAGGCCTGGATTCGGGACGTGATCTATCGCTTTCGCTCGCACGGCATCCGGAGGTGTTTTCACGATTTTATATATCCATGGTGCGCGTCGGCGAAATGACCGGGCGGCTGGAAGAGGTATTCATCCGCCTGTTTGAGCATCTTGATTTTGAGCGCTTCATGAAAGAGCAGGTGAAGTCTGCTTTGCGCTACCCCTCGTTTGTAATAGCCGCCATGGCCGTCGCCATGCTGGTGATCAATATTTTTGTTATCCCGGCCTTTGCCAAAACCTTCAAAGGCTTGAATGCAGAATTACCGCTGATGACGCGCGTGTTGATCGGATTTTCGGAATTCATGGTGAATTCCTGGCCATTCTTGATTGCTGGCACAGTTTTAGCCGTGTTCGCCTTTAATGCCTGGCGTAAAACTGACCAAGGTCGCTACGACTGGGATCGTCTCAAGATGAAAATCCCGGTGGCCGGAAAAATTATCCAAAAAGGCACGCTCGCCCGTTTCGCCCGTGCCTTTGCCTTATCGTCACGTAGCGGAGTACCCATCATTCAAGCCCTGAGCAATGTGGCAGAAACTGTCGATAACGCTTTCATTGCTGCCAAAATCGAAAAGATGCGTGAAGGCATTGAGCGTGGCGAAAGTGTACTGCGCACGACTATTTCCTCTGGTGTATTTACTCCCGTGGTGATTCAAATGATTGCCGTTGGCGAAGAATCCGGCGCGCTGGACGACATGATGCAAGAAGTCGCCGACATGTACCAAAGCGAAGTGGAGTACGCACTCAAAACGCTTTCGCAACAAATCGAGCCTATCCTGATCGTCGCGCTCGGTGCAATGGTGCTGGTACTCGCCTTGGGTATTTTCCTGCCGATTTGGGATTTGGGCAGCACAATGATCAAGCACTGAGCGCATGCGCCGATTGTCCAGCGATCAACGTTTGCGGCCGTATCCGGTCAAGTCGGCCCGTTTATGCGGATTCACTTCGCTGGAATTTGCTGTCGTTTTGGTGATTATCAGCATTGCGGCCTATTTTCTTTTTGAAGGATTGCTATCGACCCAGGCAGAAGCCGAAAGACGAGGATTTGAAGATAACGTTGCTGCTCTTGAGCGCGCCCTCAGTTATGAGCTCATGAGCCGGGGAACCCGTGGAGAGATCACGGATCACACGCTGTTACAACGTGAAAATCCCTTTCAATGGTTATCCCCCAAACCGCTGGGTTATGCAGGTGCTTACCCTGCGCAAGGGGCGCTAACGCCAGGTGGATGGTATTGGGATAGCCGCCACGCAGAAGTTGTTTATCTGCCTAAAATGGCGAATCGTATTCAGTTAAGCTCTTTAGGCCATACTAGGCTTGCTGACACAAACGCAAGCACGCCGAAAAAAATTCCGGAAATTCGCCTGCGTATAATGTTAACAGGCAGTGGTCACGCACGCTTGGAACCCGTTCACCCGTTTCAATGGCAAACCCACTGACCATGAAAGACTTTTTGAACGATATTTGTGGTTTCCTGATTGCCTGGCCTTGTTCGAGCATTAAAGGAAAAGGCTTGTCTTGCCGTTATCATGTAGATGAAGCAAGACGATTTCGCTCTACAATTTGCAGTTGTTGTAATGAGCATTCGCAAGCGATCAATAAACTGTTGTGCTTAAAACTGAGGAGTAATGATGATACGTAAAAATCAAACCGGCTTTACCTTAATCGAACTGGTAGTGGTCATCACTATCCTGGGCATCCTGGCCGCCGTGGCTCTGCCGCGTTTCACCAATCTGCAGCGCGATGCGCGCATCGCCAAGCTTAATGCGGCGCGCGGTGCCGTGGGCGCAGCAGCAGCTTTGGTGCATGGTACGGCTTTGGCGCGAGGTGGTGTGGCTGATGCGGTGGCTTGTCCGGTCGCACTCGGGTTCGGCCCGGCGATTGCGAATAACACGACTAACCTGTGTACCGAATCGGGGCGTGTGCGAATTCTGAATCTTTATCCTACCGCAAACTTGCAGGGTATCGTTGATGCAGCAGGCTTAAGCTCCACATTCCCGGCTACCGCCGCCACACTTGCTGCAGAGCAAATAACGACCGCAGGTGGCGGGGCTGGCGCAGGCGCAGTGCTCACTATCCGTGTGAATGGTGGCACCAACCCGGCAACATGTTTCTTTACCTACACTGCACCGACTATTGCAGGTGGTGCTGCCGTCATTGGAGCAACAACACCGCCCTCAGCAAACGGAGATACAACGGGCTGTTAAATCACGAGTTAATCATCACTGCTGTATTTCCCAAAAACAGGGCCTGGCACATTTATCCTGGCCCTGTTTTTTGGTTTTGGTGAATGCCTGCTTTGCTATCCGCTCTGTTTTACCGTATCACCAGCGCCGACTTTTTGATTCGCTTTCAGCCACCTGCAATGTTTCCAATCTGCCCAATTGGACAAGCTTTAGGGCTGATTTTTCCAGTTGAATCAGCGCGTAACTCAGTATAGTAGTGGGAATTAGCCTTCTTAGCCTTATGCTCCCATTTCTCAAAATATCACACGAACCTGGCTGGCTAGCGATAGGGCAAAGTCCACGCCGCTTTGATTTCGTGCACGTTCTTCGCACGACAGGCCGCCTGCCACAAGTGCTGCTAGCTGAATCCATCGAGCGTGGCGCGGACGATGCCACGACCTTGACTGCCCTCAAAAAACCTTTACAGCTGCATCACTATCACCTCACCGCGTTGCTTCCCGCTGGCCAGTATCAAGTGGTTTTGACTGACGCCATCGACGGACCGCTTGACGAAGCACGTGAAATCGTTCGCTGGAAACTCAAAGACCAAGTGGACTTTCCCGTAGATACTGCCGCAATTGATCTTTTGCCAATCCCCCCGCTCGGCCGCTCACCGCAAGTCTATGCACTGCTGGCAGCTGAAACGGTGATGGCACCGTTCATACAATCCTTCCAGTCAGCCAAACTCGAACTCACCGCGATTGACTTACCAGAGCTCGCTCAACGCAACCTGTCCTCTTTGCTCGAAGAAGACGATCGCGGCTTGGCCATGCTCATTTTTGATGAGTCCGAAGGGCTGCTGACTTTTACTTTTGGTGGAGATCTCCTCGTAGCGCGGCATATTGAAATTTCGGCAGAACAATTGCTATCGGCTAGCCTAGAGCGGCGAGAGCAACTCTTTGAGCGCATCACGCTGGATATACAACGCTCACTGGATAATTTTGACCGTAGCTATAGCATGGTGCCGCTCTCTGGCCTTGTCGTAGGGACTATTCCCGGAGTTACCGGATATATGGATTACCTGCGCAATAATCTGTCGCTCCCTGTGACCACTTTAAATCTGACCGATATCGTTGACCTCAGTGCCGTACCGTCACTGCTTGATCCACAGCGCCAATTCCAATGCCTGCGCGCCTTGGGTGCCGCCCTGCGTGAGGAACCTGCACCTTGAGCGCGCAAATCAACCTTTACCATGCGCGGTTTTTAAAGGTTCACGATTGGCTAAACCTGAATAATCTGGCGTTGGCCGCAGTCACCCTGTTCAGCATCCTCGGTGTGACGTCGCTTGTCGCCCACCGCGATCTTTCGCAGCAGCAAAGTCAGGCAGTCACCATCAGCGGTGACCTGGAAGCAGTCAAGCTTGCACTGGATCAAGCCAACCAACTGGCCAGCCGGCCAGCCAATCCTCAAATCGTCGCTGAAGTTAACCATGCACAAGCGGCGCTCGCCCGCCGCGAAGAAATTGCCCGCTTGCTGGAAAGCGGCGCCATGGGGAACAGCGGTGGATTTTCCGTCTATCTGCTAGGGTTTGCGCACCAGGTGCCCGTCGGTTTATGGCTCACCGGCTTTACTCTGGGCGCGGGCGGCAGCGATATGGAGATTCGCGGTAGCACATTCGATGAAAAAATTGTGCCTGATTACATCCATCGCCTGGGAAGTGAAAAAATTTTCCAGGGTCGGCAATTTTCAGCGCTCAGCCTGCAACGTGATGCGACCGCCGAGGCCGGATCAATGAACAATACAACCAGCACCGCCCAAGCGACTGCGGCAACTGCGGCCACCGTCTCACCAGCGCCGACTTTTGGTGGAGAGGCTGCGCAACCCAAGCGCATCAATGCCCCCCGGCGGCCGATTCATTTTGTGCTCACACCAACCCCCATATCACAGGGCGCCAAGCCATGAATGCGCTGCGCATGCAATGGCAAAACTGGTCTGCGCAGTTTCTGACGCGCCCGCGCCGGGAACGGGCAATTCTCGCCTTCGCCCTGCTCTTTGGCGGAGGTTTCTTGCTGTTTAATTTCGGCATCGATACCGCTTGGCAAAAAACTCGCGCAGCACAAGCTGAAACCTTGGCCACGCGGACCGAACTATTGCAGCAAAAAGCACAGCTTGCCGCAGTCCAAGCGGTGGCAGACCCCGATACGGCGAACCGGCAACGCCTGGCACAACTCAAAAATGCCATGAATGCGGTCAATACACGGCTAGCAGGCTTTGAACAGGGCATGGTGTCGCCGGCACGCATGCGTGGTTTTCTGGAAGACCTGCTCGCGCGCAATCGCGGCATTGAACTCCTTGAATTAAAAACCCTGCCTCCTGAACCCATAGGAAACCCCCTGAAGAATACACCCGGCGCGAATCATCAAGCTGCCGCCAATAGTGCAGAAAATACAGCCACACCGCCTACAGATGGCATTTGGCAACATGGTATCGAGCTACGTCTGGCAGGCAGTTATCTTGATTTGCTGAAGTACTTGACCAGCCTGGAAGCCCTGCCGCAACGCCTGATGTGGAATCGGCTTGAACTCAAAACCACGACCTACCCACGAAACGAGATGATGCTGCGCGTGTACACTTTGAGCTTGGACAAAGATTGGTTGGTCATGTGATGCGGCGAGCAATAGCAATTGCCATTTCTCTTTTATCACTATCAGCAGTCGCCCAGGTGCAAGACCCCATGCGGCCAGCAGATACGCCGATAGCTGACGGCTCATCTTTAAGTACTGACAACAGCTCGGGCCTGCAAGCCATTATTGTGCGGCCAGGCAAAAAGCGATCAACAGCTTTGATTGCCGGGCAGACGGTCCGTCTAGGCAGCAAAGTGGGTGAAAAACGCGTCGTTAAAATTATCGAAAATGAAGTGACATTGCAGGGTGATGATGGCCAGGAAGTATTGCGGCTAACCCCATCCATCCAAAAAACCCCAGTGGCTAAAAAACCGCGTGCCACCACCCACCACGTGAAGCAACTTCCGACGGGAATTTCTAAAAAATGACAAACCTTATCCGCTGGCTTACCGTGCTCTGCGTATTCCCTGCGCTGATGGCGTGCTCTACCCCACAGCACAAAAACAATGAAGTGCTCAACCAGATCACCGATGTACTGCTGCAATCAGCCGCAGATCGCAAAGCCCGCCCTGCCGCGCCTGACACATCCCTTATGCCGAGCCTCGCACGGCCGACTATCGCTCCGCCCAGTGAGTCGCGGTTTGATCTTTCAGTTGTCGATGCGCCTGCAACACAAGTATTCATGGCGCTGGTCTCAGGTACACCCTACAGCATGCTGTTACCGCCGGATATCAGCGGCAATATCACCGTCAACCTCAAAAACGTCACGGTTCTGGAGTCGCTGGATACGATACGAGAGTTATTCGGTTATGAATACCGCATTCAAGGCAAGCGTATTTTCATTGAATCAAACACGATGAAAACGCGCGTCTTCCAGATCAATTACCTGGCAAGCCATCGCCAAGGTTCAAGCGACTTGCGTGTGACGGGTAATTCGATCACCACCGGTGGTGGAGGTAGCGCAGGCGGCTCTGCTACTCAGGCCACACAAGCCACCGCAGGTGGTGGTGCATCCGGTGGCTCGCGCAGCAACGATACCAGCCGCGTGAGCATGAGCACCGATAGCGACTTTTGGGGTGACCTGAAAACAGCGCTAACAGCGATTCTCGGCACAACGGATGGACGCAGTGTCGTCATCAATCCCGCCTCGGGCGTGGTGGTGGTGCGTGCCATGCCTGCCGAACTGGCGAATGTAGACAAATATCTCAAGGCAACTCAGCTAATCGCAGACAGGCAGGTGATGATTGAAGCCAAGATTGTCGATGTCGCCCTCTCCGAGGGGTATCAATCCGGCATTAACTGGTCAACATTCAATGGCAAAAATAATCGCTTTTCTACAGGTGTCGTTCAGCCGGGCACAATTTTGCGCACACAGCCTGGTCAGCCCATAACCGGCATCCCGAACGATGCAGTGGATGCAATCGGTCAGTCCAGTACGCTATTTTCCGCCAATGGCACCGTGCTGCCAGGTGCAGGCGGGCTAGTTGCAGCAACAGCCCTTGGGCAAGGCTTTCTGGGCCTTGCCTTTCAATCCGCAAACTTTGCCGCGCTGCTTAATTTTCTGGAAACACAAGGCAATGTCACCGTACTTTCCAGCCCGCGCATTGCAACCGTCAACAATCAAAAAGCCGTGCTTAAAGTCGGCACGGATGAACTCTTTATCACCAATCTGACCACCTCGACAACAACCACGACGACGGGCACTGTAGTTACTCCGAGCTTGACACTAGAGCCCTACTTCTCGGGCATTTCATTGGATGTCACGCCGCAGATCGACGATGATGGGAATATCATCTTGCATGTGCATCCCATGGTCAGTGTGGTCACCGAAAAAAACAAAACGGTTAGTCTGGGCACCCTGGGTGCGTTCAGCCTGCCTTTGGCGACCAGCAACATTAATGAAACAGACAGCATCGTCCGCGTGCAAGATGGCAATATTGTCGCCATCGGTGGCTTGATGCGCCAGGAGCAATCATCTGATCGATCCCAGCTTCCCGGCGCTACCGGCATTGCGGCCAACCTGCTAGGACAGCGTAACAGCGGGCTCACCAAACGTGAATTGGTGATCTTGATTAAAACAACCGTTATCCGTAACGATCAAACCTGGACGCAGGATATCAACGCCGTGCAAGAGCGCTTGAAATCCTACCAAACACCAATGGAAGCAAAACGGTAACTAGCAGCGCATGTATCTCAACCACTTCGGCCTCGCTGAGCTTCCCTTCGGCATTACACCCGATACCAGCTTTATTTATTCCAACGACGCCCATCAGGAAGCGCTGAACACGCTGCTCATTGGCCTCTCGTCGGGCGAAGGGTTCATCAAAATCACCGGAGAAGTTGGCACGGGCAAGACGCTGCTCTGCCGCCGCCTATTATCTACACTGGATGAAGGCCATGTCGTCGCTTATTTGCCCAACCCCATGCTGGATCCACGGGCATTGCTCGGTGCAATTGCCGAAGAATTGGGCTTGACGCTGGCTAATGCGCTGCATGATCCCAGTTTTCAATTGATCAAAATAATCAATCAACATTTACTTGAACAAGCAGCTATCGGGAAAAAAGTGATCGTTGTGCTTGACGAGGCACAGTGCATGCCACTGGAAAGCCTGGAAACCCTGCGCTTACTGTCGAACCTGGAAACGGAAAAACAAAAACTGGTTCAAGTCATTATGTTTGGCCAACCTGAGCTCGACGAAAAATTAGCCAATCCGGCAGTCCGGCAGTTGCGGCAACGCATTGTGCTGCACTATCGGATGCCGAGTTTACGCCGCGAAGAAGTGTCTCACTATCTGAGCCATCGCCTGCGTGTTGCAGGATATCGAGGCAATGACCTATTCACAGGCAATACGGCCGCATTATTGTGGCACTTATCTTTCGGCACACCGCGTTTGGTCAATATCCTGGCGCATAAAGCGCTTTTGCTTGCCTTTGGTGAAGGCAAACCGTCCGTCGTCAGGACTCATGTTGTACAAGCAGGACGCGACACAGAAGGCGCGCGGCGAATTTCATGGTGGAAAAACTGGTGAGGTTGCGATGAGCCTGGTAAATAAAATGTTGCGCGACCTCGATGCACGTCGCGCCAGCGAAGCGGAACGTGGTGCCCTGCCTTCTGCAGTGACACCGCTCGCCGCTCGCCGTGAAATAACCTCGCCCTGGCCCAAGCGGATGGCTATTCTGCTGGCTCTAATAACAGGTGCGATTCTGGCTGCATGGCAATGGCGAAAAAATCCTCCTACCCCGGTGGTGAACCCAGCACCGCACAACGAGGCCGTAGCCGTAGCCGTACCCGTCACGGCTGTTACCAATAAGCTCCCGGCACCTCAGCCACCCACTGCAACTGTTTTAGCGGAAGCAGCCCCAACCAGAGGCGACCAACCGGCCACCGTCGTTCAATCTGCCACACGTAAGGTCGAACCCACACAAAATTCCCCTGCAACCACCACTAAACCATCGCTGACAAGCTCTGATCCACAACAAGCAGCCCGCGCCGCACCTGCCGCTGAAGGGGTTAAAGCATCCCCAGCACTAGCACCCAGCCTGCTCTTGCCACCCATACAGAACACCAGCAATCCCAAAGCCACCGGCACGCCGCGGATTGAAAAACAGGAACATTTGCCCAGTCCAACGGAGCGGGCGGAAACCATCTATCAATCGGGGCGAGAGATGCAACGCGCTGGTCGGCTGGAAGATGCCATAGCGCAATATCAAGCAGCACTGGCTCTTGCGCCTGAGCACGCCGCATCACGTCAAGCATTAGTGGGTTTGCTCATCGATACCCAGCGCTGGGACACCGCTGAAAAAGTGCTGCGCGAAGGAGTGGATCTACCTGCTACGCGTCTGGCCTCGACGCTC
>WOZP01000035.1 GCA_011620215.1 Rugosibacter sp. | reverse complement strand
GGTGATGCGGTTGAGCCGGATCAAGGGCGTATTGCCGATGGATTGGGCGTTGTCGTTAAAAATGGCCATAAAGCCTCCGCTGTGTTGTCGTCGATAAAACGCCGCACCTGGTGAGGTGCGGCGAGGAAAGTGCATAACGATAGTATGCGATTACGCAGTGGTGAAAATGCTACGCCATTCAGAACGAATGCCGCAAGCCGACCTGCAGGCCGGAGACTTTGATTTCATCACCGGCGAAGCCTGAGGAGTTCTTGCCGAAGTCATATCCGCCGTAGCCATTGGTGGATGTCTTGTCATCATTCTTCAGGTAAGCATAGTTGGCCTTGAGCAAAGTACGCTTGGACAGGCTGTGCTCATAGCCCAGGGTGTAGAACTTGGCGCCGGTGTTGTCATCCGCGCCCGTGCTCTTATCCAGGTCGCCGGCGTGGTAGTACTGCGCGGTGAGCTTGCCATTGGTGGTCACGTTATACGTGCCGCCGATGCCCCAGACCGTTTGCTTGACATCATGCAGGCTGCCGTCGGCCTTGGTTTGGGCATACAGCGCCCGCAGGCTGGCAGCGGCGAAGTCATACTTGCCGCCCAGGCGGAATTCCTTGAGCTTCTGGTCGGAGCCGAGGTAGGTTTTCAAGCCGGTGGCACCGCCGGAACCATAAGGCGCCCCTGTGGCGACATCATTCTTTTCTCTTACCTCAGCGTAAGTCAGGCCAACCAGTATTGGGCCGTTGTTGTAGTTCAGGCCCAGGTCATAAGCCGAGGTGTTGATGGCGTTGGAGGCAGCGGGGGGGATGGCGGTGTTTTCGGCCTTGTTTTCGTTGGCTACATAGGCGACTGTTGCCTGCAGTCCCGAGAACGAGGGCGAGATGTAAGCAATAGAATTGTTGAAGCGGGTATCGAACGTGGAGGCGGTGGTGGCTGAACGATTGCCCATATTTCTGGCCAGCCCGCCGCCCAGCTTGCCGAGCACGGCCTGGCTGCTGCCGATACCATCTCCGCCAGCGTTGACATCCAGAGCCCCCCCCAAAGCACGGGTCGGGCCGGTCAGGTTGCCCAGAATCACCTTGCCGAAACCGCCCGACAGGCCCACAAAGCTGTCGCGGCTGGTACCGAGCGCGCCAGCGGAATCAAAGTTGGCGTTCGATTCAAACTGGAACAATGCAGTCAGGCCGTTGCCCAGGTTTTCCGTGCCCTTGAAGCCGATGCGCGAACCATTGGTCGACACGCGGGTGAAATTAGGGGTATTGTTCGCAGCGACGCCTGATCCACCACTAATATTGATGATGTCAAAGGTGGCATCGGCCACACCATAAATCGTGACATTGGATTGGGCGAGTGCCGCACCGGATAGACCGGCGATGGCAAGGGCGATGAGTTTTTTCTGCATGGCTTTCTCCTGAGTAAAAAAGGGGGTAAATGTAAAAAGTCGGCGCTGGTGATACGGCAAGCGGAACTGCTCAGCGCCGCTTTGCGTATTGACAGTGCGTTAGCGCGCACTGATCTGGTCGAAAGTGCCGCCGTCGGCAAAGTGCGTTTTCTGTGCCGCCTGCCAGCCGCCAAAGATTTCGTCGATGGTGATGAGCTTCACCGGCGCGAATTGCTTGGCATATCGGGCGGCAACTTTCTTGTCCGTCGGGCGGTAGTAGTTTTTACCGGCAATATCCTGTCCTTCAGGCGAATACAGATAGTCGAGATAGGCGTTTGCTACCTTGCGCGTGCCGTGTTTGTCGACAAACTTGTCGACAACGCTGACAGGCGGTTCGGCGAGGATGGAGAGCGATGGGGTGACAATTTCAAACTTGTCCGGACCGAGTTCCTTGAGCGCCAGATAGGCTTCGTTTTCCCAGGCCAGCAGCACGTCGCCTATGCCGCGCTCGACAAACGTGGTGGTCGAGCCACGCGCACCGGAGTCCAGCACCTTGACGTTGGCATACAGTTTTTTGACGAATTCCTGCGCTGTTTTCTCATTGCCGCCCGGCTGCTTGAGCGCGTAAGCCCAGGCCGCCAGATAATTCCAGCGAGCGCCGCCGGAGGTTTTCGGGTTGGGCGTGATGACACCCACATCCGGCTTGATCAGGTCACCCCAATCCTTGATGCCCTTGGGGTTGCCTTTGCGCACCAGCAAGACGATCGTTGAGGTGTAGGGGGATGAGTTATGTGGCAAGCGTTTTTGCCAATCGGCAGGGATGAGCTTGGCTTTTTCGCCAATCGCATCGATGTCATAAGCCAGCGCAAGCGTGACCACATCCGCTTCCAGACCATCGATCACGGCCCGCGCCTGCTTGCCCGAACCGCCGTGGGATTGCTTGACGGTGAGCGTATCGCCCGTCTTGGCTTTCCAATATTTCGCAAAAGCGGCGTTGTATTCCTGATACAGCTCGCGCGTCGGGTCATAAGACACATTGAGCAGCGTAATGTCTGCTGCATGGGTTGCGCTGGCAGTGAGCAGGGAGATGCCGAGCAGGCCGGCAAGTGCCGCATTGACAAAAAACGGGCGACGCATGGTGTTTCCTTTCGTGAATGAATGTTCAGAAAGGAAACTTTATTGGCTGAGTTGTAAAAAACGAACCAAGAAAAACAGCATTCCTTATTCCCGGATGCGAAATAAGCAGATCAGCACTGCAATAGGCCATCCTTGAAATAGCCTGATGCGGCGAGATTTGACAACACCGGCAGCAGATTGAGGTGCGTGGCCTGGCGCAAATGCCGGGCGGCCGCTTGTAATTCGTCAAAAGTCCTGAGTCCGTGATTGGATGGGGATGGCAATGCGGCGGTAGTGTTGTGCGCTGTGTTGTGCGTTGTGGCGAGTGCGATGGCATTGCCTTCATCGCGGGATCGAATGACGATGACGTGATCGTCAAAAGCAGTTTTGATCTGCTGGATGCTGTGATTGAAGTTTTTACGCCGTGACAGCAGATTGATGCACAACAGCCCCTCTTTGGCCAGGCGTGCTTTGCAGTCCAGATAAAACGGCAGCGAGTCGAGCCGGCCGGCGCGCGCGTTGCTGTCGAAACCATCCACCAGGATGAGATCATAGTGTTGCCTGGACTGGATCATGAAATCCGCCCCGTCGGCAAAATGCAGGCGGATGCGTTGCGGATCATCCGGCAGCTTGAAAAACTGCCGTGCGACCGCTTCAACTTGCGGGTCAATCTCAACCACGGTGAGCTTGGCCTCGGGCCGATAGCGCCAGAGGAATTTGCATAGCGAGCCTGCGCCCAGACCAATCAATAACACGCGACGCGGCCAGTCGTCGGGCCGCAGAAGCAGCGGCAACATCATCTCTTTGGTGTAGTCAAGTTCCAGCGCATAGGGCCGCGCGATGCGCATCGCGCCCTGCACCCAATCGGAGCCAAAATGCAGGTAGCGCACACCCGCTTCTTCGCTGGTATTGATGTTCATGCGGGTTTGCCGGCGGGTATCAGAGCTCGATCTGGGTACCCAGCTCGACGACGCGGTTCGTTGGTATCTTGAAAAAGGCGGTTGCCGTGTCCGCATTGCGGAACATCCACATGAAGAGTATTTGCCGCCATAAGCGCATGGTGGGCACGGCATTCGGGACTATGGTTTCGCGGCCAAGGAAGAATGAGGTTTCCATCATCTCGACGGGCGCCATGCCCGGTTCCCCGAGCTTTTCCAGCGCCACCGGAATGTTTGGCGAATCCTTGAAGCCGTAATTCAGAATGACGCGGTAGAAGCCCTGGGGAAGCGGTTCCACGGATATGCGGTCAGCGTCGTCAACATGCGGAATGTCCCGCATATTGACATTGAGCAGGATCACCCGTTCATGCAACACCTTGTTGTGCAGCAGGTTGTGCAACATGGCACGCGGCACGCTGTCGGGTTGTGGCGTGAGGAAAATGCCGGTACCGGGCACGCGTTGCGGGCCGCCGTACTCAAGGCTTTTGAGGAAGGCGTCCAGCGGCATCGAGTCCTGTTGCAATTTTTTATAGAGCAGGGCACGGCCACGCTGCCAGGTGGAAAACAGGATAAAAATTCCCAGCCCCAACACCAGCGGGAACCAGCCACCGGCGACTATTTTTTCCAGGTTGGCGGAGAAGAAGGCAAGGTCGACAACAATGAAGAGCGTGAGGAATACGCCTGCCTGAATCCAGTTCCAGTTCCACAGCGCACGCACCACGACAAAGGCCAGCACGGTATCGATCAGCATGGTCAGGGTGACGGCAATGCCATAGGCTGCGGCGAGGTTGGATGAAGTTTTGAAGCCCAACACCAGCGCAATGACGGCAACGAGCAGCAACCAGTTGATGTTGGGGATGTAGATCTGTCCTTTTTCACGTTCCGAGGTGAATTTGACCTGAATGCGCGGGCAATAGCCGAGTTGCATGGCCTGACTGGTCAGCGAGAACGCACCTGAGATGACCGCTTGCGAAGCGATGATGGTCGCGGCCGTGGCCAGCGCGACCATCGGGTAGAGCAGAGCGTCAGGCGCCAGCAGGAAGAAGGGGTTTTTGACTGCGGCGGGGTTATCGAGAACCAATGCGCCCTGGCCGAGATAGTTGAGATACAAGCAGGGAAACACATAACCCAGCCAGGCCCATTTGATCGGCCGTCGGCCAAAATGTCCCATGTCGGCATACAAGGCTTCGCCGCCGGTGATGACCAGCACCACCGCGCCTAGCGCAAGAAAACCATGCATCTGGTTGGTGACGAAAAAATGCATCGCATACCAGGGGTTGATTGCCGCAAGGACACCGGGATGCTTGAGTATGCCGATCACGCCCAGTGTGCCCAGGGTGCCAAACCAGAACAGCATCACTGGTCCGAACAGCGCGCTAATGCTGGCCGTGCCGCGCGGCTGGACGAGAAAGACACCGGTCAGGATGATCAGGGTCAGCGGTACGACATAAGGCTTGAACACCGGCGTGGCGACTTCCAGCCCCTCGACCGCCGAGAGCACCGACATTGCCGGTGTAATCACCGCATCGCCATAAAACAGCGCGGCACCGAAAATGCCCAGGCCGGACAGCAGCCACAGCAGGCGGGGGCTTGCGCCTTTGGTACGCAGCGCCAGTGCGGTCAAGGCCATGATGCCGCCCTCGCCGCGGTTGTCGGCGCGGGTAATGAAGACCACATACTTGAAAGTCACCGTAATGATCAGCGCCCAGAAAATCAACGACAGGATGCCGAGGATGTTTTCCGGCGTGACCGCTACCGCATGCGGGCCATTGAAGGCTTCTTTCATGGCATACAGCGGGCTGGTGCCGATATCACCATACACCACGCCCATCGCGGCGATGGCCGTGGTAGCGAGTCGAGCATGAGCGCTTGACGTGTTGTCCGCGCTGCCTGGAATTTCAGTTGTGTTGCTTTGCATCATCGGCCGCATTATAGGTGATAGGTGAACCTTGTTCCCGCCGTATCACCAGCGCCGACTTTTGGCAGACTTTCTCTTGGCCGACACTTTGTTTTTTGCGCGGTTGTTTTGCCTATCGGCACCAAAGTGTACGATGAGTTTTTTAAATATCCGCTTCGACCAGATGCCCATTCGCTTCCATCCAGACACGGCGCGAGGCTGCCTCGCCCTTGCCCATGAGTAGATTGAACATGGCTTTGGTTTGCGCGGCAAGCCGCTCGGTGACGGGTAATACACGACGAGTTGCCGGGTCCATGGCGGTTTCGCGCAATTGTTCGGGATTCATTTCGCCCAGGCCCTTGAACCGACCGACTTCAATCGTGCTTTGGGCAACGCCTTCTTGCATGAGGCGATCTTTCATGGCGGCAAGCTCTCCTTCGTCAAGCGCATACAGCCGACGCGCGGGCCGTTTCTTGCCGCTGGCAGGGACATCAATGCGATAGAGCGGAGGTTGCGCGATATGCACATGGCCTGCCGTAATGAGAGCAGGGAAGTGCCGGTAAAACAGCGTGAGCAACAAGGTTTGGATATGTGCGCCATCTACGTCGGCATCTGACATGATGATGACTTTGCCATAACGCAAGGTGGATAGATCAGCTGTCGCGCTGTCATGCGGATCTATCCCCAGGGCCACCGCAATGTCATGAATTTCTGCATTGGCAAACAGGCGTCCGGCGTCAATTTCCCAGGAATTCTGAACTTTGCCACGCAAGGGCAAAATCGCCTGGGTTTCCTTGTTGCGCGCCATTTTGGCTGATCCACCGGCGGAATCCCCCTCCACCAAAAAAAGTTCGTTTTCGGTCAATAAAGTGGATTCGCAATCTGAAAGCTTGCCGGGCAACACAGCAACGCCTGACTGTTTTCTTTTTTCCACTTTCTGCGCATTTTTTTGCCGTGCAAGGGCTTGGTGTATGGCTAACTCTGCAATGGCGCGGCCCGCTTCAACGTGTTGATTAAGCCATATCTCGAAGGGATCGCGAATCATGCTGGATACCAGCTTGACGGCTTCACGCGAATTGAGTTTTTCTTTGACCTGGCCTTGAAACTGCGGGTCAAGCAGGCGTGTGGATAATACATAGGCCATGCGGCTGCAGACATCATCCTGCTGCAACTTGACACCGCGCGGCAGCAAGGCGCGGTGCTCGATGAAGGATTTAACTGCCTCGAAAACACCGGCGCGTAGTCCGGCTTCATGCGTGCCGCCAGCCACGGTAGGGATCAGATTGACATACGATTCAGAGGCAACGGCTTCAATAAACCAACCGATGACCCAGGCAGCGCCTTCACCAGGGGCGAAGTCAGGATGATCGGTATTGGCATATTTTTCGGCGGCATATAGCGGGGCGATATTTTCAGCGCTCCCTGCCAGTTCTATCAGATAGCCCGCCAGGCCTTGCGGGTAGCTCCAGGTTTTGCTGCTGATGCTGCCGTTGGCTTGTTCAGTATCAAGGCGCACAGTGACGCCAGGCAGCAGTACGGCTTTTGAGCGCAACAGGCGCTCTAGCTCAACCGATGATACGGTGGGGGTATCGAAATACTTTCCGTCAGGCCACACGCTCACACGAGTGCCGGTTTGTTTGCCGCAGGTACCGGCTTCTTGTAGCGGACTGATTTTTTCGCCGCCTTCTGAAAAGTCGATTTGCCATATCTTGCCTTCGCGACGCACTTCAACCGCTACGCGCTTGGACAACGCATTGGTGACTGCCACGCCCACGCCATGCAGTCCGCCAGAAAAAGCATAGGCGGAATTACCTGAACGTTTATCAAACTTGCCGCCGGCATGCAGGCGCGTAAAGGCCAGGACAACCACAGGAATTTTTTCTTCCGGATGCATGCCGACCGGTATGCCCCGGCCATCATCAACGACGGTAATCGCTCCGCCCTGGTGGAGGGTGACGTGAATATTTTTCGCGTATCCGCCCAGGGCTTCATCGGCGGCGTTGTCAATGACTTCCTGAATGATGTGCACGGGTGAGTCTGTTCGGGTGTACATCCCCGGCCGCTCGCGCACAGGCTCCAGGCCTTTCAGAACGCGGAAGGAGGATTCATCATAAGCGCTTGCGCGGCTATCGGAAGCTTTGGTGGCCATGGTTGAATATCACTGGAATTTTTGTGGGCTAAGAAGAAAATCTCGCGTGGATTGTAGTCGAACAGGTGGTTACGCCATGAGCAGGATAAAGCCCGCAAAGCCCGACTGACCACGCTGCTAAACTGGAACCATGAAGTCGAGTCCATTCGTCAGCCAATCCGCCAGTCAATCCGAATTCCTGTCGCTGCGCGGCCGCCGCATCCATGTGCGCTGCTGGCAGGATGATCCAGACGCGCCGTTGCTGGTCATGCTGCATGGCTGGGGCGATATGTCAGCCACCTGGCAATTTGTGGTGGATAGTCTCGCGCAGGGCTGGCGTGTGCTGGCGCCCGACTGGCGCGGGTTTGGGTTGTCGCAATGGAATGGTGACAGCTACTGGTTTCCCGATTACGTGGCGGATCTCGATGCCTTGCTTGCACATTACTCGCCCACGACACCGGTGCGCTTGGTGGCGCATAGCATGGGGGGCAATGTGGCGTGTCTGTATGCAGGGCTGCGGCCGGAACGTGTGGCGGGGCTGGTCAATCTCGAAGGCTTGGGGCTGCCCGACTGCCCGGCGACAGAAGCGCCGATACGCTATGCAAAGTGGTTGTTGCAAACACGCGATGTACAGGGGAGAGGGTTTCGCCCGTATCCCGATTATGCTGCCCTGGCGGCGCGTTTGCAGAATGATAATCCGCGTTTGTCCGTTGCACAGGCAGCGTTTCTTGCAGCCCATCTGGGTGCGGAGAAAACAACCAGCGACGGGCAGCGGGAAATCCATTTGGCGATTGATCCCTGCCACCGCTGGTCGAACCCTGTTCCGTATCGGCTGGAAGAGGCCATGACGATCTGGCGGCAGGTGAAAGCGCCAGTGCTGTGGGTAACGGCTGCAGAATCATATGCAATCAAGAAGGTTTTTGATGTGACATCGAATGACTATCGCCAGCGTGTGGCCTGCTTTCAGCAGATTCGTGAAGTCATGCTGCCGGATGCCGGGCACAATATGCAGCATGATCAGCCGCAGAAAGTGGCACAATTGATTGACGAATTTTTTGTGCGCGGGATTGCTGCGCAATGAGAGCAAAATGAAAGCCATTAACGCCGATCTACACTGCCATTCCAATTTGTCGGACGGCATGCTGACACCGACCGAGGTAGTGCGCCGCGCGCATGAAAACGGTGTGGAATTACTGGCGCTGACCGACCATGATGAATTGAGCGGCCTGCCCGAGGCGCGTGCAGCGGCAGATGCGTTGGGCTTGCGCTTTATTGATGGCGTGGAAATCTCGATTTCCTGGGGCGATGACCAGACGGTGCATATTCTCGGGCTGGCGGTTGATCCCGCGAATGCCGCATTGCAGGCTGGTTTGCAAAAAGTGCGTAGCGGGCGTGACGCACGTGCCGCAGAGATGGCGGCGGAGCTGGACAAGGTTGGCATCCATGGCGCTTATGCAGGCGCGCTACGGTATGCGGGTAATCCGGCCATGATCAGCCGTGCGCATTTCGCCCGCTACATCGTCGAGCAGGGGTGTGCGAAAGATACCAAAACTGTGTTCGATCACTGGCTGGCCAAAGGCAAGCCAGGCTATGTGGCGCATGCATGGGCGACGCTGGAAGACTCGGTGGCCTGGATAGTCGGCGCTGGTGGTACGGCGGTCATTGCCCATCCGGCGCGTTATCGGTTAACCGGAGCACAGCGCCGGAAGTTGTTTACCACCTTTCGTGATCTGGGCGGGCGGGGCATCGAGGTGTTGTCCGGTGCACAAGGGCCGGAAGAGGCCAAAGAGTTTGCCAGCGTCTGTCGCGAGTTCGGCTTTCTGGCGTCACGCGGTTCGGATTTTCATGGCCCCGGCGAAAGCTGGATGGACTTGGGCAAGTTGCCGGATTTACCTGAAGATTTGACGCCCGTCTGGGCACAGTGGAATTAAAAGCGAGGTTGATTTTTGGCACAACTATTTCAGATTCACCCCGCGCACCCGCAGCCACGTCTGATTAAACAGGCCGCAGCGATTCTGCGCAGTGGAGGGCTGTTGGCGGTACCCACAGATGCTGCGTATTCGCTGGTCGGCGTGGCTGGCCATGCGCCCTTGCTGGATCGTATCCGTGCTATTCGCGGGGTCGACGAGCGGCATCACTTCACGCTGATGTGCCGCGACCTTTCCGAAATCGCAAAATATGCGCGCGTGGATAACGCGCAGTTCCGCCTGCTCAAGGCGACCACGCCGGGCAGTTACACCTTCATTCTCGAAGGCACCCGGGAATTGCCGCGCCGCCTGCTGCATCCCAAGCGCAAGACCATCGGCCTGCGCGTGCCGGACCATGCTGTCGTCTTGGCCCTGCTGGATGAATTGGGCGAACCGCTGCTCAGTTCAACGCTGATCCTGCCGGGCGATGAACTGCCCTTGGCCGATGCCGATGAAATCCGCGAAAGCCTGGAAAAACAACTCGATGCGGTGATCGATGCAGGGCATTGCGGCATCGAAATGACCACCGTGATCAACCTGACGGCTGACCAGCCAGAACTGGTGCGCACAGGCCGCGGCGCGCTGGCACCGTTTGGCTTGGGGTGACGTGTTCGCGGCAGGCGCGTTCGATGCCGCGACTGCTGACGATGTCTTTGTAGCGGGCCATTTGCCTCTCCGAAATATCAACCCGCAATTCAACTCTTGTTATTCCATTTGGTTCACAGCAGAATGCGGTGATGCAAATATTTTTTCTACAGCTTCGTTAGGGCTTATGAACATATCACGTCATATGCCATCGAAAAGACATCGCTTTCTTCAAGAGCTAAAGCTTGCAGAACGCGATCTTCGGGTAATTCAGGCCATCGTTTTGGTCCTGTTGGCAATCTTGTTAGGCTATGCGGCATGTTTGATCTACGGAGGAGATTGGAAAGCACTTCTCGCACTACTTCCGCCGACAACAGCCGCATGTGCAGCACTTCTTGTTGCGATGACGGCCACGCGCCTGCTGGCCTACAACATGATGATTCGCGAAGATGATCGGGCCAGAAACGTGGTTCGCTGCATTCATCATTCCATGGCCTTAATTAAGAATTTAAAAAATCATGTTGGGTACATGAAGCGAACCCTAGCTGAGGGCAACCGACCACTCGCTACGCTTACTCAAAATGCGGACGCAATACAGAATCGCTACGAGGCACTATATGACCGGGAACTGTATCAGTTTCTACCAGGTGAAATAAGTGATGCTATTGATGCTATGTCTGGCCATATATTTGGGCTTTCAGTGCTAGTAGCCGGAATCGCCTCTGCGCTAGACAACAAAGCACATCAAATGATTCCGCCTAATACATCCGGCAATCGCACTTCCAGTATTCAAGCAGTCGAGGCTCTTGAGGCCGAGCTAGATGCTCTTTTCTCTCGCTTCGAGGCCATGAGGCATGCTGAGGAGTAATGCTCTTTTGCCAGGCATCAACCCATCAGAAATCCTGTTTTCGCCGTGTCACCAGCGCCGACTTTTCGAGTTGTCCGGGGAGCGCGGCCAGCGGTAGCATGCCGGGCATGGCAAACAACCCATACACGCCGGTCCCGGCTGGGTTTATCTGGTCGGCGCGGCTCTGGCAATCCCGGAAATGCTATTGTCCAGACCACTCACCGGTTTTTCTACAGCTTCGTTAGCCAGCAAGCGTAGCGGGTCATTCGTCGCGGTTGGGCCAGCCGCCCTGTGGCGTACGCCTTCAAGTCTGGCGGCCTGTTAGAATCCGCCTTTCATGAATACTATCCAAACACTGGCGGTTTCCGCCTTGCCCGTGATTTTCGCCATCACATTGCACGAAGCGGCTCATGGCTATGCAGCACGCCATTTTGGCGACCCCACGGCATGGAAGCTGGGGCGTATTAGCCTCAATCCGCTACGCCATATTGACTTGGTGGGCACCCTGATTGTTCCCGGGGTGATTTTGTTGCTTTCCGGAGGTGGTATGTTGTTCGGCTGGGCCAAGCCCGTGCCGGTGGATTTTGGCAAATTGCGTCGCCCCAAGCAGGACATGTTGTGGGTCGCAGCTGCCGGGCCGGCGGCGAACCTGGTGATGGCCTTGGCCTGGGCGTTGCTGCTCAAGGCAGTGCTTGGTTTTCCGGAAACCCTGTATTCGGAGGCATTGCGCGAAATGGCCAAGGTGGGTATTGGGATCAATGGCGTATTGATGCTGCTGAATTTATTGCCCTTGCCACCACTGGATGGTGGACGCATTGCAGTGAGCTTGTTGCCACCGCGCGCGGCGTGGAAATTTTCTCAGCTTGAGCGCTGGGGGCTGCCTATTCTTCTTGCACTGCTGTTTTTAGGCGGCCTGGATCGTATCCTGCGCCCCCTGTTGGGCGTGTATTTCTCTTTGCTAACGAGTCTCTTCGGGTTCTAGGTTTTTACTACTACTATTATGTACGCAGAAAAAGTTCTTTCTGGCATGCGCCCTACCGGGCGTTTGCATCTGGGCCACTATCACGGCGTATTGGCCAACTGGATCAAGTTGCAGCATGAATTCCCCTGTCTGTTTTTTGTCGCCGACTGGCATGCGCTAACCACGGCTTACGACGAGCCGGGCACGATAACCCAGAATACCTATGACATGGTGATCGACTGGCTGGCGGCGGGTGTTGATCCGACGCAAGCCACAATTTTCATTCAGTCCAAGGTGCCGGAGCACGCCGAGCTGCATCTGTTGTTATCAATGATGACGCCGCTGGGCTGGTTGGAGCGCGTGCCAACTTACAAGGATCAGCAGGAGAAGTTGACGCACAAGGATTTGACGACGTATGGCTTTCTTGGCTATCCCTTGTTGCAAGCGGCTGATATTCTGATTTATCGCGCCAATCGCGTGCCGGTGGGCGAAGATCAAGTGCCACACATTGAGTTTACGCGTGAGATTGCGCGTCGCTTTAACCATCTGTATGGCCGCGAGCCAGATTTTGAAGGCAAGGCGAGGGAGGCGATGAAGCAACTGGGCAACAAGCGCGCCAAGCTTTATGAAGAGCTGCGCACACGCTATCAGGAGCAAGGTGAAGATGAGGCATTGAATGAGGCGCACGTGCTGTTGAATGAGGCGCAGAGCCTGTCTTTTGGCGATCGTGAGCGGTTGTTTGGCTGGCTGGAGGGCACGCGTAAAATGATCCTGGTCGAGCCTGATGCCCTGCTGACGGAGTCTTCGCGCATGCCTGGGCTGGATGGGCAAAAGATGTCGAAGTCGTATGGCAATACGATTGCGCTGCGTGAAGATGCAGAATCCATCACCAAAAAAATTCGCACCATGCAGACCGATCCGCAGCGTGTGCGTCGCACCGATCCGGGCGACCCGGACAAGTGCCCCGTGTGGCAATTGCACCAGATTTACTCGGATAATGCGGTCAAGCAATGGGTGCAAACGGGCTGTCGTTCAGCCGGGATAGGCTGCATTGAATGCAAGCAACCTGTGATCGACGCGGTGCTAAAGGAACAGGAGCCGATGCGAGAGCGTGCAAAAATGTATGAGGAAGATCCGCAACTCGTCAAGAATATCATTGCCGACGGGTGTGAAAAAGCACGCAAGTTGGCGCAAGAGACGATGCGTGATGTGCGCGAAGCCATAGGGATTGATTACTCGTGATGCAGCCTTTGAATAATGCATTAGTCAGCGTTGGCGCCGTATCACCAGCGCCGACTTTTATTGATGCGTTACTCCTGCCTCATCTGCCCAAAGTCTACGGCGAAGTGATGACCGAGATGCCGCGTGATCTTTACATCCCGCCGGATGCACTGGAAATTATTCTCGAATCTTTTGAAGGCCCGCTGGATTTATTGTTGTACCTGATACGTCGTGCAAACATCAATGTGCTGGATATTCCGATGGCACCGTTGACAGTGCAGTATCTGGCCTATGTTGAAGCCATGCGCAAACACAACCTCGAGCTGGCGGCCGAGTATCTGCTCATGGCAGCGATGCTGATCGAGATCAAGTCGCGCATGTTGTTACCCCGCATTCCGCGCGCTGAAGAGGGTGAGGCAGAAGATCCGCGCGCCGAGCTGGTGCGCCGTCTGGTCGAGTATGAACGGATGAAATCCGCGGCTGCCCAGCTGGAAGAATTACCCCAGGTCGGGAGAGATTTTGAGTGGGTTACGGTTTGGATTGCAGACAAAGTCGTCGAGCGTCAGCCGGAAGTGAGTCTGCATGATTTGCAGTTGGTGTGGCTTTCGCTTATGCGGCAAGTGAAAAACCATCAGCATCACAAAATTCATCGCGAGGAGTTGTCAGTACGGGAGCATATGAGCCTCATTTTGCGCCGTTTGCAAGGCGGCGACTACGTGTTGTTTGAACAATTGTTCGATTTGACACTTGGCGCGCCTGGATTGGTTGTCAGCTTTCTTGCCATGCTTGAGCTTGCCCGCGAAGCGATGGTGGAAATTACGCAAAATGAAGCTCTGGCACCGATTTATGTGAGATTGTCCGAGGTTGGATGATGCAGGAACTGTATACGCCTGATGATTACAAGCGCGTGCTTGAAACTGTTTTGTTGGTTGCGGCAGAACCTTTGCCTTTGTCTGAGCTGAAAAAACTTTTTGATGAAACATTTGATGACGAAACATGGCAGATACTGCTGGACGATTTACGCCGTGACTGGTCAGGCTGCGGTGTTGAATTGGTACGCCTGGCTTCTGGCTGGCGTTTTCAGACTCGCCCCGAATATCAGGCTTATGTTGCCCGGCTGAAAAACGAAAAAGCGCCCAAGTATTCACGTGCCGTGATGGAGACGCTGTCGATTATTGCGTATCGCCAGCCAGTGACGCGAGGTGATATTGAAGATATTCGTGGTGTAGCGGTGTCGCCTAATATATTGAAAACACTTGAATCACGTGGCTGGATTGATGTGGTTGGCCATCGCGATACACCGGGCAGGCCTGCGCTTTACGCCACCACAAAAGTATTTCTGGATGACCTTGGTTTGCGTAGCTTGACCGAGTTACCGCCATTGAGTGAAATTGAACGCGTCATGAATACTCAACCGAATCAGGCGGTACTGACGAGTGATTTTGTTGCCTCGGTAAGTGAAATGATGAGTGAAAATATAAGCAAAGACATTACCGACACGACCGAACCGGTAATTCGCAGTGAAAGTACGTTACCGACAGAATGATGAAACAGAGGTTCGCCCGCAGGGCACCATGAAAAAACCAGGCACTTCCGTTACACCATCCAGAGCCCCGCGGAGTAGTTTGCCGCGTAAGCCGGTTAATTCGACTAAGCCGCGCAAGGCCACCCCTTTTCGTACTGCGCAAAAGGGCCCCCGCGCATTGGTTGATGCCCGCAATGACAGCGCAGGAGCACGACAGGCCTCGCCGCAAATTCAAGGTGGGCGGGGTAACCATGTTGTTTTTAGTGATCCGCCAAAGCTGCAAAAAGCATTGGCAGATGCCGGACACGGCTCGCGTCGAGAAATTGAAGAGTGGATTATTGCGGGGCGCGTTAATGTCAATGGCGAGCCCGCGCATATTGGGCAGCGGGTAGGTCCGGACGACAAAATTCGACTGAATGGCAAGCTGGTTCAGCTTAAGTTCTCGCACCGCTTGCCGCGCGTGGTGATGTACCACAAGCCCGAAGGTGAAATTGTTTCCAAGGATGATCCTCAGGGACGGCCGAGTGTCTTCACTAAACTGCCTCGCCTGAGGAATGGGCGATGGATTTCCATCGGGCGGCTGGATTTCAATTCCTGTGGTTTGCTGTTATTTACCAACGATGGCGGTTTGGCGCAGCGGATGATGCATCCAAAATATCAAATCGAACGCGAGTATGCCGTGCGTGTTTTGGGCGAGGCAACACCAGAGATTTTGGAGCGCTTGCGTCAGGGGGTGCAGTTGGAGGATGGGTTGGCGCACTTTAATTTGATTGTTGAATCCGGCGGCGAAGGTGCTAACCGCTGGTATCGCGTGGCCCTTTCGGAAGGACGTAATCGCGAAGTGAGGCGCATGTTCGAGGCTGTTGGCTTAACCGTGAGTCGCTTGATGCGTGTGCGCTATGGCCCTGTTCAGTTGCCGCCTCGTTTGAAGCGAGGGCAGTCCCGTGACTTGGAGCCTGGCGAGGTCGAAGCCTTGATGCAGCTATTGCCTCCAGAACAAAAGACCAGAATATCACGACCTTTGCTCAGTGAAGAGGGTTTCGATGACCTGAGTTTCATGTCGGATGATGACGCAAGCGATCGAATTGATTTTGCAGAGAAATGAGGCCTCTGCTATAATCTTGCTCCTTTAGTTGGCACCGTTCTCGGGAGAGAAAAGAATGGGCTTTTCAGCCCATTTTTTATTTGTCGAACGGATGTGTGTGTGCGAATGCAGCTTAATGATTTAATTGAGAAAACCGTGGTTGGCTTGGGGTTTGAGCTCGTTGAAGTGGAATCGAGCCCGCGCGCCAGGCTGTTGCGCGTCTTTATTGATCATCCTGAAACGGATGATCAGCCGACGCGGGGTATCAGTGTGGATGACTGTTCTGCTGTGAGCCATCAGCTGACCCATGTTTTCATGGTTGAAAATATTGATTACGATCGGCTGGAGGTGTCCTCGCCCGGATTGGATCGTGCGTTGACCAAGGCGGCAGATTTTCGTCGATTTACAGGCTGTGAGATTCAACTGAAATTGCGTATTCCATTAGGTAATCAGCGTAATTTCAAGGGCGTCATTGAAGCCGTGGCGGGTGAAGAAGGTACAGAGACTTTTAGTCTGCGAGTTGAAAATGTGCTGCATGAGATTGCGCTAGCTAACGTGGATCGAGCGCGTTTAGTGCCAACATTCTGAATATTGTCGGAGAACCACCTATGAGCCGTGAATTGTTACTGTTGGTTGATGCTTTGGCCCGCGAGAAAAATGTCGCCAGAGATATCGTGTTTGATGCGCTAGAGCAAGCGCTCGCGCAAGCGACTAAGAAGCGCATCAACGATGAGGCTGATATCCGCGTTGAAATTGATCACGAAACTGGTGAATACGAGGCGTTCCGTCGTTGGTTGGTTGTCGAGGATGGTACAGTAGAAAATCCTGAGGTGCAAAAGGGGTTGAAGGAAGCCCGGCTAGAAATTTCGGATATCGGGCTCGAAGAGTACATCGAAGAGGCAATGGAGCCCATCGATTTTGGTCGTATCGGCGCTCAGGCCGCCAAGCAAGTCATTCTGCAAAAAATTCGAGATGCCGAGCGCGAGCAGATGTTAAATGACTTCCTTGAGCGCAAGGAGCATCTCGTCAGTGGTACGGTCAAGCGGTTGGATCGAGGTAGCGCAATCATTGAGTTAGGGCGCATTGAAGCTTTGTTGCCGCGTGATCAGATGATCCCCAAAGAAAATCTTCGTCCTGGCGACCGCGTGCGCGCTTGGCTGATGAAGATTGACCGACAGGCTCGAGGCCCACAGTTGATTTTGTCGCGCACCGCACCTGATTTCATCATGAAGCTGTTCGAGCTTGAAGTCCCTGAGATTGAAGATGGATTGCTTGAGATCAAGGCGGCCGCACGTGACGCCGGTATGCGGGCAAAAATTGCAGTGAAATCAAATGATCCTCGTGTTGATCCTATTGGCACTTGCGTTGGTATGCGTGGTTCGCGGGTCACCGCGGTCACCAATGAGCTGTCTGGCGAGCGTGTTGACATCATCAATTGGTCGGCAGACCCGGCCCAGTTCGTGATCGGCGCTTTAGCTCCGGCGGAAGTGCAGAGCATTATGGTGGATGAAGAAAAGCATGCAATGGATGTGGTCGTGGATGAAGCCAATCTTGCCATTGCCATTGGTCGCGGCGGGCAAAATGTACGTTTGGCTTCGGAGCTGACGGGCTGGACCATCAATTTAATGACCGTTGAGCAGTCGCAAGAAAAGTCAGCTTCTGAATCTGAATCGATTCGCGCTTTGTTTGTGGCAAAGCTCGATGTTGATGAAGAAGTGGCGAATATTCTGATTGAAGAAGGGTTTTCTTCGTTAGAGGAAATTGCTTACGTGCCGTTAGCAGAAATGCTTGAAATTGATGCATTTGATGAAGTGGTGGTGAATGAGTTGCGTGAGCGTGCGCGTAATGTTTTATTAACTGCAGCCATCGTGGATGAAGAGCAACTGAATAAAGTATCTGAAGACCTGCTCGCCTTACAGGGGGTGGATGCTGGGCTGGCGGCAAAGCTGGCGAAGAACGGGGTTACGGATCGTGAGGCATTGGCAGATCTGGCAGTCGATGAGTTAATTGAAATGACTGGGCTGGACGCTGATCGGGCAAAAGACTTGATTGTCGTTGCGCGTGCCCATTGGTTCGCTGAGGAAAAATGAGGGTAAAGGCATGGCTTTGATGACTGTTTCTGAATTTGCAACCGAGCTGAAAATGCCGGCTCCTGATCTACTGGATCAACTTGCCAAGGCCGGCGTTGAAAAACAAGCTCCTAGCGACATGATGTCGGAGCAGGATAAAACGCGCCTGTTGGACTATCTGCGTAAATCGCATGGAGAGTCTGCGTCCAAGTCAAAGATCACTTTGACGCGTAAGCAGACAACCGAGATAAAGTCATCGGATGCAACAGGTAGATCGCGTACCATTCAAGTTGAAGTGCGTAAAAAGCGCGTGTTCGTCAAGCGAGATGCACCAGAAGTGGTGGCCAAGGCTGATGCGGCGATGACCAAAAGCCTGGCGACTGAGTTACCAAAAATGGAAAGGACTGCCAGTGAGCCATCTTTGGAGCACAAGATAGAGGCTCAGGTGGATGCTCAAGATGAAGCGCAAATTTTGCCGGTAAACGATACTGCACCTGTAAAGACCACAGCCGTTGCAGTAGAGACAGACACGGAAAAAAGCATTGCGCCGGAGATGGAGAGTAAAAGTGAATCCCCTCCGGTTTCTGCTAGTCAGGATACTGCCGCCACTGTGCAATTGCCTTCGATTGCACACACTGAGCAAAGTGAGCAAAGTGAGTCGCCTGAGAAAATCGAGCCAGTTGCAACGCCGGAAGTAAAGGTTGCCGTTGTCCGGTCCACTGCAAAACCAAGGGTAAGATCAATTATAGATTCCGCGGAGCGTGCGCTACGAGATTCAGAGGCAAAACGTCAGGCGCAACTAGCAGCAATTCAAGCGGCTGAGTTTGAGGCAAGAAATGCGCGTGAAGCGAGAATTCGCGCTGAGGCTGAGGCGCGTGTTGTGCAGCAGCAAGCCGCTGTTGCTGCGACCGCCGCAGCGGCCGCAGCACCAAAAGTCGTAGCAAAGGCGGTAACTCCGACAGCAGGTGTATCAGGTACGATACACAAACCTGCAGGTAAGGAGGCCGAAACAAAGGCCAAACCTGCCAAGAAAGCTGTCTGGAAAGATGATGCGACCAAGCGTCGGACGATCAAAACACGAGGGGATATTGGCCCCTCTGGTTGGCGCGGTGCCAAAGGCGGTGGACGGCAGGGTGGCGGACATCGTGAGCATAATGAAAATAGTGCCCCGCAGCAGGTGGTTGAAGCCATTATCCACGATGTGCAGGTGCCGGAAACTATTTCGGTTGCTGATCTTGCGCACAAGATGACGGTTAAAGCATCTGAAGTCATCAAAGTGATGATGAAGATGGGTTCGATGGTGACGATCAACCAGGTATTAGATCAAGAAACCGCGATGATTGTGGTAGAGGAAATGGGTCACCGCGCATTCGCTGCCAAGTTAGATGATCCGGAGACTTTCCTGGATGATCAGGTGGAGCACAAGGTGTTTGAGCAATTGCCGCGTGCACCGGTTGTTACCGTCATGGGCCACGTTGATCATGGTAAAACATCCTTGCTTGACTATATTCGCAAAAGCCGTGTCGCACATGGTGAAGCCGGTGGAATTACGCAACACATCGGTGCTTATCACGTAGAAACACCGCGTGGCATGATTACATTTCTTGATACACCGGGACACGAAGCGTTTTCGTCAATGCGTGCACGTGGTGCAAAAGCCACCGATATCGTTATTTTGGTTGTGGCGGCGGATGATGGTGTTATGCCGCAAACCAAAGAAGCGATTCATCACGCTAAAGCGGCAGGTGTCCCGCTGGTTGTCGCGATTACTAAAATTGACAAGCCCGACGGTAATCCTGAGCGGGTCAAGCAGGAGCTGGTAGCTGAAGGCGTTGTACCCGAAGAATATGGCGGCGACTCCCCGTTCATCGGTGTATCCGCTAAAACAGGCGCGGGTGTGGACGAGTTGCTTGAGCAATTGCTTTTACAGGCCGAAGTTCTTGAGCTGAAAGCACCTGTTGATGCCCCGGCGAAAGGGATAGTAATTGAAGCGCGCCTGGATAAAGGCAAGGGCCCGGTCGCTACGCTGTTGGTACAGTCAGGAACCCTGCGACGGGGAGATTCTCTTCTGCTCGGTTCGGTTTTTGGCCGCGTGCGTGCCATGCTGGATGAGAATGGAAAATCCATTGAAGCAGCAGGCCCATCCATTCCTGTTGAAATTCAAGGGTTGACCGATGTTCCCGCTGCGGGCGATATCGGTATGGTACTTGCCGATGAACGCAAGGCGCGCGAAATTGCTCTGTTCCGGCAAGGCAAGTTTCGGGATGTTAAGTTGGCTAAGCAACAGGCGGCAAAACTTGAAAACATGTTTGAGCAACTGGCTGAGGGAGAAATAAAAACCTTGCCATTAATTGTTAAAGCCGATGTTCAGGGGTCCCAAGAGGCGCTGGTTCAGTCACTCAACAAGCTATCCACGAGTGAAGTTAAAATATCCATTATTCATGCTGGCGTGGGGAGCATTAGTGAATCTGATGTTAATCTCGCATTTGCATCCAAAGCGGTCATTATTGGTTTTAATACAAAAGCAGATGCGGGCGCACGCAAGGCGGCTGAAAGCTTTGGCGTAGATATTCGTTTTTACAGCATCATTTATGCCGTAGTGGACGAGGTGAAGGCTGCTCTGTCGGGAATGCTGGCACCCGAGAAAAAAGAAATAGTGCTGGGTATGGTCGAGATTCGGCAAGTATTCCGTATTTCCAGAGTGGGTGCGGTGGCCGGCTGCATGGTATTGTCAGGCATTGTCAAACGCAATGCTTCAGTACGCGTGTTACGCAATAATGTTGTAGTGCATACCGGCGAACTGGATTCCTTGAAGCGCTTCAAGGACGATGTAAAGGAAGTCAGAGAAGGCTTCGAATGCGGCTTGAGTCTCAAGAATTTTAATGATATCAACGAAGGCGATCAACTTGAAGTTTTTGAAACACAGGAAATTGCGCGTTCGCTTTAATCGCTAATGGCAATACAGCGTGGTTTTGCGAGATCTGACCGTGTGGCAGAACAGCTTCGCCGTGAGCTGGCTGATCTGTTACGGTTTCATCTCAAAGACCCACGTATTGCTTCACTGCTGGCACTAGTGACAGTGACCGATGTTGAGGTGACCGTCGATTACGCACATGCCAAGGTTTTTTATACATCTTTAGCCGGTGCGGAATCAAAAGATGTTCTTGCCGAAGGCTTGAAACGGTCGGCTGGATTTTTGCGGCGCGAGTTGGGCCGCCGGTTACGTATACATCAAATTCCCGAGTTGCATTTTGTCTATGATGCCTCGGTCGAGCGAGGTACCTACTTGTCAGGCTTGATTGATGAGGCAGTTAAATCGGATAAAAAGCTGGATAACAATTGAGCGCACCACGACGTCCTCCGCGCCGCCATCTGGATGGTGTCTTGCTACTAGATAAGTCTTTAGGTGTCTCTTCTAACTACGCACTACAAGCTGCTCGGCGTCTTTATAACGCCGATAAGGCCGGACATACGGGCACGCTTGATCCATTGGCCACTGGCTTGTTACCTCTTTGTTTTGGTGAAGCAACAAAATTTTCCAGTGCTTTGCTGGAGGCGGATAAACGCTATGTTGCTACCGTTCGGTTAGGAGTCACCACCGATACGGCGGATGCCGAAGGATCTGTTTTAATGCGACGTTCGGTTACAACCAACCTTGCAGATCTGGAGCAGGTGCTCACCCGGTTTCATGGTGATCTTGAACAAGTGCCTCCCATGCACTCAGCATTAAAACGTGATGGCAAGCCTTTGTATGCGTATGCTCGTGAAGGTATTGTGCTGGAGCGAGCGCCTAGGCATGTGCATATTTATCAGATTCAATTACTTGAATGGGAAACTGAGGTTTTTGTGTTTGAGGTCAGCTGTAGCAAGGGTACTTACGTGCGAACCTTGGCTGCGGATATTGGTGAGGCACTAGGCTGTGGTGGTCATTTAGTTGCACTACGGCGAACGGGTATAGGCGCATTGGATGTCACGCAGGCGCATACGATCACTACGCTTGAGTTCCTCGATAACCAAGCCCGCGATACCTTGCTTCTCCCTCTGGACATATTGTTACAGGGGCTTGCCATCACACGGCTGGACGCCGAAAATGCAGCAAAAATAAGGCAGGGGCAAGCAATACGCTGGACCGGAGAGGCGGGTGCTCGTACGCGGGTTTATGATGCAGATAACCATTTTATGGGCGTTTGTCAGATGACAATTGATGGCTGGCTGCAGCCACAAAGACTCGTCTCTTTTGCAACATGATGAATATCATACAGGCAGCTTGATAAAGAGCTACTTGAAACGTTATAATGATCAGCTCTTTAAGGGTCAGAACAAGCAAGGAAACTACCATGGCAATTTCCACGACAGATAAGGCAAATATCGTAACTAACTACCAGCGTGCGCAAGGCGATACGGGTTCCCCGGAAGTTCAGGTCGCACTGCTCACAGCACGGATCAATGATTTGACAGGCCACTTTAAAGCACACACGAAAGACCATCACTCGCGTCGTGGGCTGTTGAAAATGGTTAGTCAGCGTCGCAAGATGCTTGATTACTTCAAGCGCAAGAATGCAGAAGGTTATCGTGAGCTGATTGAGCGTCTTGGTCTGCGCAAATAAATCACAGCGCTGTTTTTTAGTTTTTAAATTGAGCGACCTGTGTCGCCTGTTCATCGAGTAATGATGGATTTCGCCGGTTCAGCCTTGCGTGCTGGGTCGGCTTTTATTTTTTACTGAAAGGGATATTTGTGTTTAGTCCAGTCAAGAAGAGTTTTGCTTACGGCGCTCATACGGTTACGCTAGAAACGGGCGAGATTGCTCGCCAAGCAGGGGGCGCTGTATTGGTCACCATGGAAGACACGGTTGTATTGGTCACCGTTGTTGGCGCACGGCAAGCCAAGCCCGGCCAGGACTTTTTCCCACTGACTGTTGATTATCAGGAAAAAACCTACGCCGCAGGCCGCATTCCTGGAGGCTTTTTCAAGCGTGAAGGGCGCCCGTCCGAGAAGGAAATTTTAACTTGTCGGCTAATTGATCGTCCGCTTCGTCCTTTGTTTCCAGAAGGCTTTTACAACGAAGTGCAGATCGTTTGCACTGTGATGTCATGCAACCCGGAAATCGATCCGGATATCCCTGCGCTGATCGGCGCTTCTGCTGCATTGGCTATTTCCGGCATTCCATTTAATGGTCCGATTGGCGCTGCACGCGTGGGTTATATCAATGGCAGCTATGTCCTGTGCCCAACTAAAACTCAACTGCTTGAAAGCACACAGCTCGACCTCGTGGTTGCTGGAACACAAGCTGCTGTCTTGATGGTGGAGTCGGAAGCCAAACAGCTGACGGAAGAGGTTATGCTGGGCGCCGTTGTATTTGGCCACGAACAAATGCAAGTGGCAATTAATGCCATTAATGAGATGGTCGAACTCGCTGGCAAGCCCGAGTGGGATTGGCAGCCAGCCCCGCGTAATGAGCCACTGATTGCTCGTGTGGGTGAGTTGGCAGAAAACGAATTACGTGAGGCATATCGGATTACCAGCAAGCAAGCGCGTACCGAAAAAACGCGTGAGATTACCAAGAAAACCATTGCAGCCTTAACAGAGGGCGTTGAAAACCCTCCTGAACTCAATGCAGTGAATAATTGTCTGTTTGATCTGGAAGCCAAGATTGTTCGCAACCAGATACTCAGTGGCGAGCCACGCATTGACGGACGTGATACACGCACCGTGCGTCCTATTGCGATTCGTAACGGGGTCTTGCCACGTACGCATGGTTCTACTTTATTTACACGGGGGGAAACACAGGCGTTGGTTGTTGCAACTCTGGGAACTGGCCGTGATGAACAGATCATTGATGCGTTGCAAGGTGAGTATCGTGACCGCTTCATGCTTCACTACAACATGCCACCTTATGCAACCGGTGAAACCGGACGTGTGGGTACGCCAAAGCGTCGTGAAATTGGTCATGGCCGTTTGGCTAAACGTGCCCTTAGTGCTGTTTTACCTTCGGCAGAAGAGTTTGGTTACTCAATGCGGGTTGTGTCGGAAATTACCGAATCTAACGGCTCATCTTCCATGGCGTCTGTTTGTGGTGGCTCGCTTGCATTGATGGATGCCGGTGTGCCGCTCAAGGCCCCTGTAGCCGGTATCGCGATGGGCCTGATCAAAGAGGGTAATCGCTTTGCCGTACTGACCGACATTCTGGGAGATGAAGATCATCTTGGTGATATGGATTTCAAGGTGGCAGGTACTGAAGCCGGCATCACTGCCCTGCAAATGGACATCAAGATTCAGGGCATCACCAAAGAAATCATGCAAGTTGCTTTGGCACAAGCCAAAGAGGCACGTTTGCATATTCTTGGCTTGATGAATGGCTCAATGTCTGCCCCCCGCGAAGAAGTATCCAGCTTTGCGCCGCGAATGATCCACATGAAGATCAATCCCGAAAAAATCCGTGATGTGATTGGTAAAGGCGGTGCGGTAATTCGTGGGTTGACTGAAGAAACCGGTTGCGTCATTGATATCGCAGATGATGGTTCGATCACCATTTCTTCAGTTAATGCAGATGCGGCTCAAATCGCCAAGAAGCGTATTGAGGATATTACGGCTGAAGTGGAAGTGGGCCGTATTTACGAGGGTACGGTGCTCCGTCTGCTTGATTTCGGTGCCATTGTCAGCCTATTGCCAGGTAAAGATGGTCTGTTGCATATTTCCCAGATTGCAAATGAGCGGGTGAATGCCGTTGCGGATTACCTCAAGGAAGGTCAGATTGTTAAAGTGAAAGTTGTTGAAACAGATGATAAAGGTCGCGTGCGTTTATCGATGAAGGCTGTGGATGTAGAACCAGCCGCTACGTCTGAGGTTGCTGGACAATTGACTCAATGATTGGCTGAATAGTCGAATAGTCAGATATGACCCAATAAAAAAGGACGCCTAGGCGTCCTTTTTTATTGGGTCATATCCAGTGAAACGATGGAGTGTCGTTGTGAAAACAACGCGAAGTTATTTTCCGATTTGCTTTTCTCGATGTTCTTCCAGCGTTTTACAGTCGATGCATAGTGTTGCAGTCGGGCGGGCTTCAAGGCGTTTTAGACCGATCTCGACACCGCATGAACTGCAGTAGCCATAATCTTCGCTTTCGATGAGTGCGATGGACTCGTCAATTTTCTTGATCAACTTGCGTTCGCGATCACGGTTGCGGAGCTCAAGCGCAATGTCAGATTCTTGGCTGGCACGGTCATTGGGATCAGCAAACACGGTTGCCTCATCCTGCATGGTATGCACTGTGCGTTCAATATCATCACGCAGATCTTCCTTGACTGCAGAAAGAATCGCGCGGAAATGAGCCAGCTGTTTTGCGCTCATATATTGCTCGCCCTTTATCGGGACGTATGCAGAAAATTGTTTCTTATGTAGCAGATCGTCAGTCATTGCGTTATCTAACTAAAAACAAAGAGGGGTGCTTTATATACGAAACCCATCGCTATCGCAAGTCAAATCTTTATCACAAGAGAAACCAGAAAGGGCATAACTGCATTGACCGACAAACCCTAGGTTGAGTAGAATGTCCGCTTGTTCGGGGTGTAGCGCAGCCCGGTAGCGCGCTTGCTTTGGGAGCAAGATGTCGTAGGTTCGAATCCTATCACCCCGACCAATCTCTTTTGAAAGATGTCTCTGTCTTTTTTAGACTGCATCCAGTCTTATCCAGAACTTCCCAGCATTTGCTGCCCTTTCCGCCCGTAGCTCATCTGGATAGAGCACCGGCCTTCTAAGCCGGGGGTAACAGGTTCGAGTCCTGTCGGGCGGACCAGCTACTCATTGATACGGCTAGATTTTATTTTTTTAGTCACATTGCTTGTCACATCCAGCTTGGCGCGCTTCGCGCTTGTCGTCCTCGGAATCAATCCACTTCGAGCAGGTTTTGAAAAACATTTGCGCGGTGCTGTGACCTGGTTGGTGAATGACAAACGAAGGCTTGGCGTTGGCCATTAACATCAGCATGGCGTAGCAGGTCTATTCCAGTGCTTTGATATGCAGGCTTTCGCAGTTCGCCAAATCAAACCCTGTGGTTGCGGGCAATTGTTTGACCAAACCCCGAAGGGCAACACGTAGCCCTTCTTCCAGAACCGGGTGATAAAAAGGCATGCGCAGTATTTCGTGGACGGTGAGCGCTTGATCAATCGCTAATGCCAGAAGATGCGCCATATGCTCGGCAGCGGGTGCACACATTTCTGCCCCCAGCAGACGCCCTTCTTGTGCGCTGGCATACAGGCGGATTAGCCCGGTATTGCGCTGGCCCGCCATGGCGCGGCCCTGATGGCCGAAATCCACTTCACTGGTAATGCAGGTGGCAATATCCAGCGCACTAAAGCGGGCACCGACCATGGCGATGCCTGGTTCGGCAAAAACAATCGTCAGCGGGGTGCGGCGTGCATAGCAAGTCACTTTTGGCTGCGTGGCATTGATGCCGACAATATGGCCATCATCAGCGGCTTCGTGGAGCAGGGGCACCTCGGCATTCGCATCGCCTGCAAGAAACACCGGCAGATCGGCAATTTGCAAGGTTGTTCGATTTATTTCTGGCATGCCTTTGTCATTAAGCGTTACGCCTAGAGTTTCCAGTCCCAGATCATCGATGTTGGGACGGCGGCCGAGTGCGACCAACACCTGTTCAACTTCAACCTCATGATTGCCGGATTGAACACGCACACCGGAGGTTGTCGCGGTGAGTTCGGCATCCGCGCCAAGATGCATCGCAAATTCATGACCAAGAGCTTCCTGCGCGATCGTATTTACCCGGAGATCGGTCAGGCCCGCAATCAGCGGGTTGCGACTAAAGGCGGTGACATTGACGCCTAGCCGGGAGAGGGCTTGAGCAAGTTCCACACCTAACGGCCCCAGCCCCACCACTGCCATGCGGTTCGGCAGAGTGGTTTGCTCGAAGAGCGTATCGGTTGTTTGTATCCGATCACCAAGTGCGCGCCAGGGCGCAGGTACTACAGGGCGTGAGCCGGTAGCAATGATAATGTGGCGGGCGATGATCTCTGTGCCATTCACGTGTAGCCGGTTGGGCCCCAAGAGGCGTGCGCGACCCGTTATGGCGCGAATGCCTAGCGCTTCGGTGGCTTTCAGCGTACTAGCTACGAAGGTATCGCGTAGCCGACGCACGCGGCGCAATACGGCGCTACGATCTACTGTGAGTTGGTCTGCGCCACGAATGCCGAATTCTTCAAATGTGGTGCGATGATAAAACGCGTTTGCAGCCTCTATCAATAGCTTGGAGGGCATGCAGCCGACACGGGCGCATGTTGTGCCCCATGGACCATCATTAATGATGACTATATTCTGTGTGCGTTTTCTGACTTCACTCAACGCGGCTAAACCGGCACTCCCCGCGCCGATAATGGCGACATCCACTGTTTTTGTCATGAAGGTTCCTCTTGTGGCGTGACTTTAAATTTAAAAATGGTGTCTGCAGCGTTGCCGCTACTGTACGATGTGGAAACGTAGCTCCCAGCTTACAATGAAGCGCATGAGCAAAACAATGTTCTACTCTTTTCCCATGCTGACACTGAATAAAAAATCTTATGGGTTATCGACTATCAAAAATTTACACTCGCACGGGTGACGCAGGCACCACAGGCCTGGGCGATGGCACACGTAGTCTCAAGCATTCCACGCGCATCGCTGCGCTGGGTGATGTGGATGAAACCAATTCGTTGATCGGCGTCATCCTGTGTGAAGAATTGCCAGAGGATGTGCGCACGCTACTCATCGGCATTCAGCACGACTTGTTCGATCTGGGCGGTGAGCTGTCAATTCCTGGGGCCACCTTGCTTAAAAGCACCCAACCTGCACAGCTGGAGGCCGCGATTGATCATTACAACGGCGATTTGCAACCGCTCAAGGAATTTATTCTGCCCGGCGGCACGCGGGCAGCGGCACTCACCCATCTGGCGCGTACCGTGTGCCGTCGGGCAGAACGTGCGGTGGTGGCCTTGGCTACCACTGAAACGGTGTCTGATTGCGGACGGCAATACCTTAATCGGCTCTCCGACTTGTTGTTCGTCCTTGGCCGCTGGTTGAATAAGGTCGCAGGCAGTGGTGATGTGCTGTGGCAAAAAGGTAAAAATGCCTGAGAAATTATGCGTAGCGGCATTTATTCGGACGGCGCTGGTAATACAGCGACAGGTTGCTACGCGAAACAATGCATCGAATTTTCTACTTGAACACGTCACCCGCTGCATGATGGAATATTTACGTAAATAGATTTTCTATAAGAATTTACTTAAGGAGATGAAATGACCCCACATCTCGCGGCTATTCTGGGCGCACTAACTGCCGATGCCGCTACGCTTGGCTTGCACTGGCTATACGATGCAGAACGGCTAAAAACCCTGCAACAACGAGGCCCGCTGGTATTTCGCGAGCCAGATCCGGCAAACTATCAAGGTGTCATGGGTTATTTTGCCCATGTCGGCAAGCGGGTGGGTGACTTATCTTTTTATGGGGAGTCTTGCCGCTTGATGTTGGCGCATCTTGCCAAAACAGGCGGCAACTTTGAGCGCCAGGCATTTCAACAGGAATGGCTCGCCGCCTTTGGCCCTGGCGGTCATTGGGTCGGGTATGCCGACCATCCCACCCGCCTGACCGTTGTGCGTCTGTTAGGCTATGCCAAGCCGCAAGATTATCCGGCTATAACAGGTGCAGATGACGATCAATTGCCAGCGCTGGAATGCATCCCGGCGATCGTGGCGAGCCAGCCTGCTGGCCATGCGCGATCGCGAGATGAACTCCTGAAAACAGTGCAGCAGGCGGTTGCGATTACCCACGATCATCCACAAGCACGCGATGCGGCTAATGTCGCGGCGATTGCGCTTGATGAAGTGCTGGCCGGAATCCCGCTACCCCAGGCGCTTGCGCGTGCGGTGCAAGCCGCAGGTGAGATATTGCAGCCCTTGCTGACCGAAGCACTCGCGCTACCCGTGCTGGATGCCCCAGCCGCAGCTGCGCGCTTTGGCATGCCATGTCATTTGCATCAGGGCTTGCCACTGCTGTTTCACATTGCCCATCGCGCCAGTGGTTTTCGTGAAGCAGTCGAAGCCAATATTCTCGCCGGAGGTGATAGTTGTGGCCGCTCGCTGATGCTAGGTGCGCTGACAGCAGCACATGATGCTGTACGTGCACAAAAAGAGCATTCGCCCGGTCTGGGAATCCCTCTTGCCTGGCTCAGTCAGTTAAACAGAATTGCTGATATTGTTAATCAGGCGGAATGTATTACTGCCGCATGAGCATGATTTTCCAGACATAAAAAAAGCGAAAAAGCGGATGAATTTTGAATTCATCCGCCCGCTTTTTTCATGTTGCAAGTTGCGCTAAACCGACCGTTGCCACAACATGGCATGCGTGACGATGTATTGATATTTACGGTGATGCTCGCGTATCACCAGCGGCACTTCTTCTTCACGGCGCAGCACAAAGCCTTCCTGTGTGAAAAATTCACGCAGGGCATCGGCGGTTTTGACTGCATGGTCGACTTTTTCATAGCCTCCGAGCCAGGCGCCATGCGGCGTGAATTGCTCAAGCCAGCTATACGGGGAAAACAGTGCTACCAGACCACCCACTTTAACCAGACCGCGCGGCCCGCCCAGGCGACCGAGCAAGGATTTCGGGCTGGGCAAACGGCAGAGCAGGTTGGCCATCAGCACGGCATCAAAATCCACATAATCGGCGGGCAGCGAGCAGGCATCGGCCTGGCGGAAGGCCACGCGCTGGCGGTTGATCGCCGGGTCGACTTGCGCCGTCAGCCGCGCGCCGAGATCGCCTTCATCCTTGCGGAAATAATCAACGGCGCCTTCACGCCGCAGGGTGTCGGCGGTATCGATGAAAGCGCGTGAGAGGTCAACGCCGGTGACCTCCTGATAGCGCCGCGCCAGTTCAAAACTTGCCCGGCCGACGGCGCAGCCGACATCCAGCGCGCGTCCCGTTCCCGCATTGAATTGCTGCGCGCCATCGAGCAGCCATTGCGCGCAGCGCACCGGAAACTGGGTTGCCTCCAGCGGGCCGAAGGCGTGCGGCATCTGGTCGGCCGGGCTGCCAAAATGCAGCAGCAGATAGTCATTCAGCATCTGCCGGTCTTCATACACCTGATGCGCGTCGTCTTCGTCGTTGAGGTGCACGGCGCCGCCATCGTGTGCCGCTTCAACCAGACGGAACCCGGCATGCTGGAAGAAATGCGGACGGAAATGGAAGCGCGCCCAGGGGCCGGCCTCTTCGCCGGTGGATACCCAGGAGCCGCCGAGGATCATCTGATGCTGGCCGTCGTAACACGGGCTGCTGAAGTCGTCGTAATACGGATGCACCTCGCTGCCCGGCAGGGGATTGAAGTCATCTTCCAGCCACTGCCAGACATTGCCGAACACATCATAAAACCCGGCGCTGGTGGCACGCCCCGCATCCACCGGGCTGGCGGAACCATAGGCCAGGTTCAGGTTGATGCCGCGTTCGCGGAAGGCCATGCCGTCGCAGTTCAACGCGAGGTCATCGGCGACGTTATTGACCGGGTTGCGCAGCGCGTGGTGTTCGTTTTCGCTGAGCAGGCGATAAGTCTTGCCATCGCGTGCCGACCGCCATGCGCAATAGGCGCGCGCCTCATGCGCGTTGACTTCGGCGGGCCAGTCCCACGGCATGGCGATGCTCTCGAACAATGTGCGCAGCTTGTAGCGGTGCGAGCCTTCCGGGCCGTCGGGCAGCCAGAAAGTCGGCCACTTGATGTTGCGGTAGCGCCGCCACGCCCAGCCGGTCGGCGACCAGAAACGCTCTTCGCGATAACCGCCAGCCACGACAAATTCGTGGAACTCGCCATTGCTGACCAGCCGCGTCCCGGCGCGGAATGCCTCGACGCGCGCATTGCGCGAACCATATTCATTGTCCCAGCCGTAAGACGGCCAGTCCGTTGGCTTGCCGATGCTGACGCGGGTCGCCGCCACGTCGCGCATTTCCGTCGCCGGATAGTCGATGCCGGCACGCGGGCGCAAAGGCTGCGCCGCCGCACGCGGCGCAGCCGGGTAAAGCGCCGGCCATGCCGCAGGGCGTTGCACATGGTCCAGCGGCAATTCGTGGATCAGGACGGCGGATGTTTCCAGATGGATGCGCTCATGTTCGAAGCCCATGAACAACGCCCACAGCGGATCGTTCATGGTGATCGGCGCATGGCCGTCCGCCAGACCGGGATGCGTGGCGATCAGCCCGCAAACCTGCGCATACACGGCGGCGCGGTAGGCGCGCGCTTCATCTACGCCCGGCCACAGCATTTCATTTTTCGACATGTCATCCCAGCGCATTTCGTCCACGCCGACTTCGAACAGTTTTTCGACATAAGGATTCAGCGGCGCATCAAGCAGCCCGGCGACAAGCAGCTTGTTGATATACAGCACCGGCGGATGACAGTAATAAAAAACCATCGGATGCCGCAGCCCGTGATACGGCGGGCGGTAAAAGGCTTCTTCCCCCTTGAGTCCGGCGAACAGGGTCTCGGTCAACGTCCAGCCATTGTCAAAATAATCCTGCACCTGCTGGCGTGTGCAGGTGGCCAGATTCGGCAGCGGCAGCGCGGTGAGGCGGCCATCGGCAGTCTGTCCGGGGCAGGCCACAGGCGGCTTGCCGGTCCACCAGGCGGTATCATTCCCATCGCGCGCGCCGGCCAATGCGGCCTGATTGCCGCGCAGATTGCTGCGCCAGGCTTCATCAAGGTGGACGGATGCAGTAGACGGCGTGTTCATGTGGGGGTTCTCCTTGCAGAATTATTTTGTCAATGCGACCGGTAGTCGCCGATGCATGATGCCGCATCGTGGTGATGGCATGCCAGTCGTGTGGCAATTTTTTGGGTTTGTTGAATCTACCGCATTTCTTGTGTTGAATCTACCGCATTTCTTGTTTTCGGAGGAGATTCCGGTGCGGTTATTACCGGTTATTACCCGCATATGGGTGGGGTTTGTCAGGTGACCTTGCCCCCGAAAAACGTACTCCATAGCTGATCGCTAAACTGAACCGCCCCGGCTTTCGTGGAGGCTATTTAGTTTAAGTACAGGCTTGTGAAAAGTCGGCGCTGGTGAGACGGTGACTCGACAAACTCAATTGATGAAATACAAATGACGCAGAAAATCCTGCGCCATTTTTATGACCATTTCCGGGTGAAAAAGGGGTTTTTCCAGCCTCAACGTTTGAATTCACCGGACCTGCGCGGCTTTTGGTGCGTCCCGCTTGAACGAGAGGTTAGACCTGACGCGGGCTCTACAAGACGCCCTGACACAAACTTGTGAAGCACGCTGGCGATCAGAGTCTGGTATGGCATGCCTTCTTCAAGTGCGCGGGCCTGAATATCCATCAAGTCCGGTGTGGAAAGACGGATGTTGATCCGCTTTTCTTTAAGAAAGGTAGCGGAGGCGGCGGCTTTGAATTTCGCCAACGCTGCCTTTGAAGGCGAGGTTGACTTGAATTCGCCCTTTTCATAGGCAGCCAAAATGGCTTCTTCAAACGCATCAAGTTTTTTCATTTGGGTTACTCCTCAGCAAGTAGTCTCTAGTGGCTTTTCTGCTTGGAATTATCGTCTTCAAGAAGTAATACTCCTGCTCTTCAACGTATGGCACCAAGTAAACGTAGCCATCAAATGTCACGACAAGAACAGATTGGTTTGGATATTTTCCCGTGTTTGGGTGGCGCAATTCATCCAGCAAACCATCCGCTTCGATAGCAAGAGCTATAACTTCAAACGAAATGCCGCGTTCAATTTTAAGCGCCTCGTTTTTGGCGTGATTCCAGCGAAATGGTTTCATATTCTAATTTTAACTTGGCGTGTGCCTATTGTCACCTTTTTTGTGGAGATACCCAACGACGGGGTAGAAAAAGTCTGTTCATGTTGGCATCGTGCTGTGAACCAAATGGAATAACAAGATTCCAATGGTTTTGCATTTGGAGAGCCGGATGGCTACTTCCTACGGGGCGCGCTGATGAGACGGCGCTCGGGAAAACTCATCCAATGAAATGCAAATGGTGCGGAAATCCTGCGCCATTTTTACGATCATTTCCGGGTGAAAAATGGGGAGCTACAGCTTCAGCGTTCAAAGTGACCGGCACTGCGCGGCTTCATCGCGCCAGTCCGGGTTGATGATGGGTTAACCGCGAATAATATGATTGGCCCAGGGTGGAATGTTTGTGCAGAAGACATGGAACCCCGCCGAAAAACTTCCAAAATTGAAACCGTTCTTTTGAGCAAGAATTGCAAGACTATTTCTCGAAAATAAACTGATATGTCCATTTCGAGGAGACGCATACCACCAGGTTATTCTTTGATTGAGATGAATATTTTCATCTGATAATAGAGTTGAGAACACTCCCGTCCAAAACGGGTTATGACGTTGGGGCATCCAACGGTGTAGGGTAATG
>WOZP01000021.1 GCA_011620215.1 Rugosibacter sp. | reverse complement strand
GATTTAGGTTCTGGCGCCGCGAGGCGTGGGGGTTCGAGTCCCTTCCTGGGCACCATAGGTGCATGTGATGGATATTGAGCAGCAAGCCACCAGGGTTGCCCGCAATAAATGCTGATTCAGTGCAGATTCACTTGGCTTCACAAACGGCTTCACAAACTTGGCTTCACAAATTTGACGGATAAAAAATGACGGATATGACAACGGCAGATACGCAAGAAAATACAACAACGACTCCTGTGGTAAATCCACTTGAGCGGCGAATTGATATTTCAATATCGCTAGCTGAGATTGAAGGCGAGATTAGCGCGCGCCTTAAAAATATCGCACGTACAGTCAAGATGCCGGGTTTTCGCCCAGGCAAGGTGCCGATGAGCATGGTTGCGCAAAATTATGGCGGTCAAGCACGTAATGAGGTAATCGGGCAAGCTGTTGAAGCCGCTTTAGAGGCGAAGCTCAAAGAGCAAAACCTGCGCATGGCCGGTTATCCGAACATTCAGCCAGTAGCCGATGCGGGTGAAGGAAAGCTTGGCTTTACGGCAACTTTTGAGGTGTACCCCGAAATAACTCTGGGGGATGTTTCCGGGCAGAGCATTGAACGGCCAGTACTTGTTGTGACGGATGCTGAAGTGGATCAAACCCTGGATGTGCTACGCAAACAGCGCGTGAGCTATAGCGAAACTGATCGTCCGGCACAGAAAGATGATCGTGTGGTGATTGATTTTGTTGGCCGCAAAGAGGGCGTTGAGTTTTCTGGTGGCAAGGCTGATGACCATTCCATGGTTGTTGGCGCTGGCACTATGCTGCCTGACTTCGAACAGGCAATCGAAGGTGTCAAGCCTGGTGATAAAAAAACGTTCGACGTTAAATTTCCCGACGATTATCAAGCCAAAGATCTGGCCGGTAGCACAGTCCAGTTTGATATTTTGGTCAAAAAAGTTGAAGTGGCCCAATTGCCTGAACTGGATGCTGAATTTGCCAAATCACTGGGTTCGGCTGATGGTGATGTCGCAGCGATGCGTGCTGAAGTGCGCGCTAATCTTGAGCGCGAAGTGTCTAAGCGTCTGGAAGCCAAAACCAAGCAGCAAGTGATGGATGCCTTATTGGCGGTGAATCCGCTGGATGTGCCTAAAGCTTTGGTCGAGGCAGAATCCAAACAAATGGCAGATGCGGCGTTGCGTGATATGGAATCACGAGGTATGAACGTGAAAGGTTTTCCGATTGAGCCCGCATGGTTTATCGACAAGGCAATGCGCCGCGTCAAGTTGGGCTTGTTGTTGACCGAAGTGGTTAAAACTAACACTCTATATGCCAAGCCGGAGCAGGTACGTGCTGTGGTGGATGAGTTTTCTGCCTCATTTGAAGATCCAAAAGAGGTTGTGCGTTGGTACTATTCCCAACCGCAACGCCTGGCCGAGGCAGAAGCGTTGGCCGTTGAGGCGAATGTTGTGCAATGGGTTTTAAGCAACGTGAAGGTCAGTGAAAAATCAGTAGCTTTCGATGAATTAATGGGTAACGCAGCATGATCGTTTCAGGAGGTTCTATGTACGGTGCAAAATACACGAGTGGTGTCGATGCTTCGATGAATGACACTCAGGCTTTGGGTCTTGTGCCCATGGTGATTGAGACCAGTGGCCGCGGTGAACGTGCGTACGATATTTACTCGCGTTTGTTGCGTGAGCGCGTGATTTTTCTGGTTGGACCAGTGAATGATGCAACGGCTAACTTGATTGTTGCACAGCTACTTTTTCTTGAATCTGAAAATCCTGATAAAGACATCTTTTTCTACATCAACTCCCCTGGCGGCTCTGTGTCTGCGGGGATGGCGATTTATGACACCATGCAATTCATCAAGTCGAATGTATCGACGCTGTGCATTGGTCAAGCGGCAAGTATGGGAGCATTTCTGTTAACAGCGGGCGAAAAAGGCAAGCGGTATTGTTTGCCTAACTCGCGTGTGATGATTCACCAGCCTTTGGGTGGGTTTCAGGGCCAGGCATCGGATATCGAGATTCATGCCAAGGAAATCCTGTTCCTCAAGCAAAAGCTGAATAATATGCTGGCAATGCATACTGGTCAGTCCATAGAGCGTATTGAACGGGATACGGATCGTGATAACTTTCTTTCTGCCGATGCTGCGGTTGAGTATGGCTTGGTTGATAAAGTGCTGACGAGCCGTGCCGAGGTTGTTGCTGCCTGAATCTATTGACGGAGACGACGATTGTGGAAAAGAAAACGGCTGGCGGTGAAAAACTTTTATATTGCTCATTTTGTGGCAAGAGTCAGCACGAAGTAAAAAAACTGATCGCTGGCCCGTCCGTTTTTATTTGCGATGAGTGTATTGACCTGTGCAACGACATCGTTCGTGATGAGATTGCGGGCATGGATTCAGAAAAAGAGGGCGGTGGACTGCCTACTCCGAAAGAAATACGTCATATGCTTGATCAGTATGTGATCGGGCAGGATGATGCAAAAAAAATTCTTGCTGTTGCCGTTTATAACCACTACAAACGCATTCGCCATAAAGAAACTGGAAGCGATGGCGTAGAGCTGGCAAAAAGCAACATCCTGCTCATCGGTCCTACGGGTTCTGGCAAAACCTTATTGGCGCAGACGCTTGCCCGCATGCTGAATGTGCCATTCGTGATGGCCGACGCGACAACCTTGACCGAGGCAGGTTACGTTGGCGAAGACGTCGAAAATATCATCCAGAAATTGCTGCAAAACTGCGATCATGATGTCGAAAAGGCTCAGCAAGGCATAATCTACATTGATGAAATTGACAAAATCTCGCGCAAGGCTGACAACCCTTCAATTACTCGTGATGTGTCGGGTGAAGGCGTGCAACAGGCATTGCTCAAGCTAATCGAAGGCACAGTTGCCAGTATTCCCCCACAAGGCGGACGGAAACATCCGAATCAGGATTTTGTGCAAATTGATACAACAAACATATTGTTCTTTTGCGGTGGCGCGTTCGACGGCCTGGATAAAGTCATCCGTAGCCGTTCCGAAAAGGGTGGCATAGGGTTTGGTGCGGAGGTGAAAAGTCGTGATGCAAGTAATGTTTCTGATGTTCTAAAGCAGGTTGAGCCAGAAGATTTGATCAAGTTTGGATTGATCCCTGAGTTAATTGGCCGTTTGCCTGTGTTAGCGACTTTACGCGAGTTGGATGAAGTTGCTTTGGTTGAGATTTTGATTGAACCAAAAAATGCTTTGGTTAAACAATATCAAAAGCTTTTTTCCATGGAGGGTGTGGAGTTAGAAATTCGCCCTTCCGCATTGCAGGCGATTGCCAGAAAAGCGCTAAAACGCAAAACTGGTGCCCGTGGTTTGCGCTCTATTCTGGAAAATGTACTGCTCGACACCATGTACGAGCTACCGACAATGGAGAATGCAACTAAAGTGGTCGTTGATGAAACAACGATAGAAAACGGTGCCCAGCCGTTGATAATCTACGCGGATCAACCAAAAGTATCGGGTTCAAACTGATCTGTTTGGTGTATCAAAAGTAAACTATTGCTTACTTCCGCATCTTGAATTTCTTTCATATCGCCCCAAATAGGGAGGTGTGATTCATAACTTAAAGGACACGATGATGTCTGATCTGACTGCTTCTTCTGTGGAAAAGCAAATTATTCCACTGCTACCTTTGCGCGATGTGGTAGTTTTTCCGCATATGGTAATACCGCTGTTTGTCGGGCGGCCAAAGTCTATAACTGCACTTGAAACTGCCATGGAGGGAGGGAAGAGTATCCTTTTGGTGGCACAAAAACATGCAGCCAAGGATGAGCCTGCACCTGAGGATATGTACGAAATCGGGTGCGTTGCCAACATTTTGCAGATGTTGAAGCTCCCTGATGGAACCGTTAAAGTATTGGTCGAAGGTATTGAGCGGGCGCGAGTTTTAAGTGTGGAAGATAAAGGCGATTTATTTACCGCTAAAATTACAGTCATTACTGGCGAAGATGTTGCAAGCCATGAAGTTGAGGCCATGCGCCGTACTGTGCTTGCCCAGTTCGATCAATACGTCAAGCTTAATAAAAAAATTCCTCCTGAGGTGCTGACTTCGTTAGCTGGGATTGATGAAGGAGGGCGTCTGGCAGACACTATTGCGGCTCATTTGCCTTTGAAACTCGAACAAAAGCAAGAGGTTCTCGAAGCGATTGGTGTTGCAGATCGTTTGGAGAGACTTCTTGGGCAACTGGAAACCGAGTTGGATATTCTGCAAGTGGAAAAGCGGATTCGTGGTCGCGTCAAGCGGCAGATGGAGAAGAGTCAGCGTGAATACTATTTGAATGAGCAGGCTAAGGCGATTCAGAAAGAGCTCGGTGAAGGCGAAGAAGGTGCTGACATTGAAGAATTGGAAAAGAAAATAAAGGCAATTGGCATGAGCAAGGAAGGCTTGCTCAAAGCGACAACTGAATTGAAAAAACTCAAGCTCATGTCGCCGATGTCGGCCGAAGCTTCAGTTGTCAGAAACTATATTGAAACTTTAGTTGGGTTACCTTGGCGTAAAAAATCACGTATTAGCAAAAACCTTTCTTCAGCCCAGAAAATTTTGGATAAAGATCATTACGGTCTTGAAAAAGTCAAAGAACGCATTGTTGAGTATTTGGCTGTTCAGCAACGGGTAGATAAAATTAAAGCGCCTATTTTGTGCCTCGTAGGGCCACCTGGCGTGGGTAAAACATCGCTGGGGCAATCGATCGCCAAAGCGACTAATCGCAAGTTTGTGCGTATGGCGCTAGGGGGCGTGCGTGATGAAGCTGAAATTCGTGGGCATAGACGTACCTACATTGGCTCAATGCCGGGCAAGATTTTGCAGAATATGGCCAAAGTAGGTGTCAAGAACCCATTATTTTTGCTCGACGAAGTCGATAAAATGGGGCAGGATTTTCGTGGAGACCCGTCTTCAGCGTTGCTTGAGGTGTTAGATCCAGAACAGAACCACACGTTTGAGGATCACTATATTGAAGTCGACTTTGACCTGTCCGATGTGATGTTTGTCGCAACAGCCAATACACTCAATATCCCGAATGCTTTGTTGGACCGTATGGAGGTGATTCGGCTGTCTGGCTATACCGAAGACGAGAAAGTAAGCATTGCCATGAGTTACCTGCTGCCAAAGCAGATCAAAAACAACGGTATCAAGCCAACAGAAATGGTGGTTACTGAAGATGCTGTCCGCGATATTGTGCGTTACTACACACGTGAGGCGGGGGTTCGTTCTTTGGAGCGCGAAATATCCAAAATTTGTCGAAAAGTTGTGAAATCGTTAGTTATGAAGCCACGTAAAAATAAAATTGTGGTGAATGCTAAAAATCTTGATAAATTTCTTGGAGTGCGTCCATATAGTTTTGGTATGGCAGAGAAAGAAAACCAGGTGGGACAGGTTACTGGTTTGGCTTGGACCGAGGTGGGTGGCGAGTTACTCACCATAGAGTCGATAGTTTTGCCGGGTAAAGGTAAAACTATGACAACAGGCACGCTGGGTGATGTGATGCAGGAATCAATTCAAGCGGCGCTTTCTGTTGTTAGAAAACGTAGCAAACAGTTGGGGATCCCAGAAGATTTCTATCAGAAGAGTGATCTTCATATTCATATGCCTGAAGGTGCTACGCCGAAAGATGGGCCAAGTGCTGGTGCGGCAATTTGTACTGCCTTGGTTTCATCTCTAACAGGCATTCCTGTTCGCGCTGATGTGGCAATGACTGGAGAAATTACCCTGCGTGGCGAAATTTTGCCTATTGGCGGTCTGAAGGAAAAATTGCTCGCTGCGGTGCGTGGGGGGATACGTTTGGCTTTAATTCCTGAAGAAAATGTTAAAGATTTAGCCGAAATTCCTGATATCATTAAAAATCGTATTGAAATTCAGCCAGTAAGATGGATCGATAAGGTTCTTGAGTTAGCTCTAGAAAGGGTGCCTGAACCATTGCCAGATTCACCCATCTCGCCCGCAGAAACTGTCCCCATTGCAGAAGTTGGAGTAAGTGCCATTTTGACGCACTGATTGTCAGTGTAAAATGGTAAAATATTTACTTGAGTCATAGCAAGTAGCTAGCTATTGTTATAGCGGGTGCTTAGCTCAGTTGGTAGAGCGTCGCCCTTACAAGGCGAATGTCGGCGGTTCGAACCCGTCAGCACCCACCAGTTTATGGTCTAAAGCAGTCCAAAGAAGGCCGGAAATCCTAGTAATAGCAAGGTTTCTGGCCTTTTTTACGCCCAAGGTAGTCCAGCGCGGGGTATTGCAATCCGATGGTAGTTAGTTGCCGTCAACAGGAGTTATCGTCATGTCGCTTGCCGATACAGCGATTAGAAACGCAAAGCCGCAAGTTAAATCCATGGTAATCCCCCCCCCAGAAATTAGCGGCGGTTTAAAGTAAGTAGAATTTACTCCAAAGCAGCCCGAGGAAGTTTTACATGAAGACGTCACGCTTTTCAGACAGACTGATACATGTGCCACAGTCAGGGCAATCGCATGAACGTTAAGCCAAACCGAGAAGCTGGGCGCGGTAGAGGT
>WOZP01000031.1:2309-6535 GCA_011620215.1 Rugosibacter sp. | reverse complement strand
CAATGGGTATAACAGACTGGCAGCCCGCCAGTTACCCGGTCGTCTTCTGGGATGTGTTCGGCGAACTCGGCCATCCGGTGCGGGCGACGATTTCCGACATGGGGCCGCTGCTGCTCGGCCGTTTGCTCGATCTCAACGACACCCAGGGCGGCGTGCTGCAACTGGTGTTCAAGGTGGCCGACGACCAGGGCCTGCTGTTGCTCGACCTGAAGGATCTGCGCGCGATGGTGCAGCATGTCGGCGACCATGCCGACGAATTTCGCACCGGCTACGGCAATGTTTCGGCGGCCTCGATCGGCGCCATTCAGCGCGGCTTGCTGACGTTGGAAGAGCAAGGTGGCGACAAGTTTTTCGGCGAGCCGATGCTGGATATCGAAGACCTGATGCAGACGCAGGGCGGCCGGGGCGTGATCAATGTCTTTGCGGCCGAGAAACTGATGAACTCGCCGCGCCTGTATGCCAGTTTCCTGCTCTGGCTGCTGGCGGAACTGTTCGAGCGGCTGCCGGAAGCGGGCGACCTGGACAAGCCCAAGCTGGTGTTCTTCTTCGACGAAGCGCATTTGCTGTTCGCCGATGCGCCGTCGGCGCTGTTACAGAAAGTCGAGCAAGTGGTGCGCCTGATCCGCTCGAAGGGCGTCGGTGTGTATTTCGTCACCCAAAATCCGCTCGACATTCCCGCTACCGTGCTCGGGCAGCTCGGCAACCGCGTGCAGCACGCCTTGCGCGCCTTCACGCCACGCGACCAGAAGGCGGTCAAGGCGGCGGCCGACACGCTGCGCGTCAATCCGGCCTTCGATGCGGTGACGGCGATTACCGAACTGGGCGTCGGCGAAGCGCTGGTGTCCTTTCTCGACGAGCAGAGCAAGCCGACCGTGGTCGAGCGTGCTTTTGTACTGCCGCCGTTCTCGCGCATCGGGCCGCTGACATCTGACGAGCGCAAGGCCGCAATTGCCGGTTCGGCGATCGCCGGACATTATGAGAAATTCATCGACCGTGAATCGGCGTTTGAAAAACTCGGCGCTGGTGACACGGCGAAGGAAGTGCAAGGCAAGGCGAATGAAGCCGCACCACAAGGCGGCGGCGTGTTCGGTGGCCTGGGCGACATACTGGGCGGTGGTAGCAGTGGCGGGCGTCAGGGCGTGGTCGAGGCGGCGGTCAAAAGCGCCGCGCGCAGCATCGGCTCGCAGCTTGGTCGCGAGATCATTCGCGGCGTGCTGGGCTCGATTCTCGGCGGTCGTCGTCGCTGATACAGACTGCATGCCCGCGCCATTTGCCGTTTGCCCCAAATGTGGCCATCGCCCGCCCCAGCCGCTGGGCGCGACGGACGCCTGCCCGGCGTGCGGCGTATACATGCACAAGTGGCCGCCACAGCGCGTGACAAGATCGGCGATGGCGCAACGGGAAGCGCGGAACAAGGGTGAGTTTGGATTTGACGAAGAAGATGCGCAGGCCAGTTCCTGGCGTGCGGACTTGTTGACCTTGCCCGGCAAGGATGCGGGCGACCCTGCGTTTCTGGTTGTGCGTGCAGCCGTTCTGTTCGGCCTGGCGGTTTGGGGCGTGTTCCTGATGACGCGCGATGTGAGCGATGGTGAGGTGTTTCAAAGTTTCATGCACAACATCCTGCTGCCGATCCACGAAGCCGGGCATGTGCTGTTCATGCCGTTCGGCGAGTTCCTCACCATCGCGGGTGGCAGCCTGTTTCAGGTGTTGTTGCCGCTGGCCATTGGCATGGCTTTCCTGCGCAAAAACCGTGATCCGTTTGGCGCAGCGGTGTGCCTGTGGTGGACGGGAATGAGTTTTATCGACCTGGCGCCCTACATCTATGATGCCTTGCAGCCACAGCTCATGCTGCTCGGCGGGCACACCGGCGAGGACGGCCCGCATGACTGGATTTATCTTTTTGATACCCTTGGCGGCTTGTCACACGCGCAAGCCTGGGGGCGCTTTGTGCGGATGGCGGGCGCGCTGCTGGCGTTGCTTGCGCTCGCCTGGGCAGGGCTGGTGTTGCGGCGTGCTTATCAGCGGCGCGCTGTTTGAGCCAGCAGTTGAGGGCGGGCCGAAAGTGAGCTGCAGGTTACGTATGCGGATGATCAGGTGAAGGTCGCGAAGGTCGCGAAGGTCGCTGACGCACCCAAAACCGTTTCACCACTTCCAGCGTGACAACGAGCAGGACTGTTGCAGCCAGGATGGCCATGAGGTCATTGACATGCAATGGCCCGAAGCGGAACAGGTCGCGCGCAGGTGGCCATAACAGGATGAGGCTGAGCAGCGTGGTGGTTACTGCGGTGACCCAGAACAGCGCGCGGTTGTTCAGGCGCAGGGCGTTGATCAGCGAACTGCTGAAGGATCGATTGACCAGCACCAACCCGAGATTGATCAGCACCAGCGAGACAAAGGTGAGCGCGCGCACTTCGTTTTCGGGCATGCCACGGGAGAGGGCGAGCAGATAGAGCGCGGCGAGCACGCCGAAGGCGGCCAGGCCTTGCAGCACGCTCCACAGGATGAATGGCAGGGAAAACAGGCGGCTGTTGGCGGCGCGCGGGCGGCGCTGCATGATGTCGCGCTCTTCTTCTTCGGCTTCGAAAACGATCGAGCAGACCGGGTCGATGACCATTTCTAGAAAGGCGATGTGGATGGGCATGAAAATCAGCGGCGAGCCCATGACCAGCGGCAACAAGGCGAGTCCGGCAATCGGCAGGTGGATGGCAAAAATATAGCCCATGGCCTTGCGTAAATTATCGTAAATGCGGCGGCCAAGACGCACGGTTTTGACGATGGAGCCAAAATCATCATCCAGCAACACCAGCGCGGCGGCTTCGCGCGCCACATCCGTGCCGCGGCCGCCCATGGCGATGCCGATGTCCGCAGCCTTGAGCGATGGTGCATCATTCACGCCGTCTCCCGTCATGGCGACGACCTCGCCATTGGCCTTGAGTGCGCGCACGATGCGCAGTTTTTGCGCGGGCATGATGCGCGCGAAAACAGAAACCGCAAGGATGCGTTGGCTTAATTCCGCGTCACTCATGGTTTCGATCTCGTCGCCGGTGAGTACGGCATCCGATGTTATCCCTGCGGCATGGGCGATGGCGCGTGCGGTAGTCGGGTAGTCGCCGGTGATCATGACCACCCGGATGCCGGCCGAGCGGCATTCACGCACCGCGTCGGGCACGGATGCGCGCAAGGGATCAGCCAGGCCGACCAGGCCGACAAAACGGAACGCGCAGCCATGGGTTGCAAAATCAAGCGGCGACGCGGGCCATTCCGGCGTGTGTGGCCTGGTCGCCACTGCCTGCGCTACAGCCAGCACGCGCATGCCTTGTTCCGCGAGCGCATTGACTTCATGCATGAGCTTGGCCAGCGCGGCGGCATCAAACTGGCAAAGCGCGGCAATGGCCTCGGGCGCGCCTTTGGCGGCGATGCGGTAGCTGTCTGTGCCCGTGATTTGCCAAACCTGAGTAACGGCAAGCAAATCCGGGCGCAGGCCGTAGCTGTGGACGAGGGTTTCCTGTGTATTTTTTGCCGAGGCCAGGGCATGAAATGCCTTGTCCATCGGGTCGAAGGCTTCCGGTGCGCTGGCCAGACGCCCCCAATCGACGAGGGTCTGGAATTTTTCCGGCAACGGCTGCGCGTGTTCGGGTTTGGGTTTGGTTTCGGCAGATGGCTTATGCGTTTCACCCGCCACGACCAGCGCCGCGATCGCCATGCGGTTTTCGGTCAGCGTGCCGGTTTTGTCGGTGCACAATACGGTGGCCGCGCCCAGCGTTTCAATCGCCGCCGCGTGACGCGTGAGCACGCGCGCGCGGGAAATGCGCCAGGCGCCCATCACGGTGAATACCGTGAGCACCAGCGGAAACTCTTCCGGCAGCATCGACATGCCCAGCGCAATGCCCGCCAGAATGGCATCCAGCCACGAGCCGCGCGTGAGGCCGTAGAGCAACACGGCGATGACGCAGCAAACCAGGCCGAACAAGCCAAAGACACGCACCATGCGGCGGGTTTCCTGCGTCAGGCGTGGCGGTACGTTGTCGATGGTTTCCAGCGCCTGGCCGATTTTGCCAATTTCGCTGCGCGGGCCGGTGGCGGTAACTTCAGCCAGGCCCTGGCCGCGCACGATGAGCGTGCCGGAAAAGACGAAGGGCAAATCGTCGCCGCCGGGACGCACGGTTGATGTTGTATTTGCTGTGCTTGCCGTGTCACCAACGCCAGCGCTTTGCGTCCCTGCGGGA
>WOZP01000031.1:0-2209 GCA_011620215.1 Rugosibacter sp. | reverse complement strand
CCAAGCGGCGGCAGATTTCCAGTGTCAGGCGTGATTGGTTCATCGAATAAAAGTGCAGGCCCGGCGCGCCGCGTGCGATCAGTTGCCGACATAATTCCGTGACCACATCCAGCCCGAAGGCTTCAATGGATGCCGTATCGTCGCCAAAACTTTCAAAGGTCTTGCGCATCCAGCGCGGAATTTCAGCGCCGCAGGCGTCCGAAAAGCGCGCCAGTTTCGAGAAGCTGCCTATCGGCATGATGCCTGGCGTGATCGGTGCGGTAACGCCCAGCGCGCGGGCTTCGGCGACGAAGCGCGTATAGGCGTCCGGGTTGTAAAAATATTGCGTAATCGCGGCATTTGCGCCGGCGTCGATTTTTTGCTTGAAATGCCGCAAGTCGTCGCGCGGGCTTTTTGCCTGCGGATGCCATTCAGGGTAAGCCGCGACGTCGATATGAAATGCGTCGCCGGTTTCCGCGCGGATGAAGGCAACCAGCTCATTGGCATAACGGAATTCGCCGGGGTCGGCCATGCCGGAGGGCAAGTCGCCGCGCAAGGCGACGATGCGGCGGATGCCGCGGTCGCGGAAGATGGCCAGCAATTCACGAATGCTCGCCTGCGTTGCGCCGATGCACGACAGATGCGGCGCGGCAACATGACCAGCGGCGGCAATTTCGCTGACGGTCGCCAGCGTGCGTTCTTGCGTCGAACCGCCGGCACCATAAGTGACGGAGAAAAAGGCGGGCTTGAGTATCGCCAGCCGCTCGCGTGCTTCACGCAATTTTTCGATGCCTTCTACCGTTTGCGGTGGAAAGAATTCTATGGAGAGTTCAAGATTCATACGTAGCCCTGAAAAGTCGGCGCTGGTGATACGGCGCGTATGTGGCAAAAACGACGCATACGCGCCACCAGCGCGGACTTTTGACGTTAATCAATAGCGGTAATGTTCCGGCTTGTAAGGGCCGGTTTTCGCCACGCCAATATAGGTCGCCTGCTGCTCGGTCAGCTCGGTGAGTTGGGCATTCAGCTTCTTCAATTGCAAGCGCGCCACTTTTTCATCCAAATGTTTGGGCAGCGTATACACACCCACCGGATAATCCGCATTGCGCGTAAATAACTCGATCTGCGCAATCGTCTGGTTGGCGAAGGACGACGACATCACATAGCTCGGATGTCCCGTACCGCAACCCAGATTCACCAGCCGACCCTTGGCCAGCAGGATGATGCGTTTGCCATCGGGGAAAATGATGTGATCCACCTGGGGCTTGATCTCTTCCCACTGGTATTGCTCTAGCGCGGCGACTTCGATCTCGTTGTCAAAATGCCCGATATTGCAGACGATGGCCTGATCTTTCATCTTCGCCATGTGGTCATGCGTGATGACATGATAATTGCCTGTGCAGGTGACAAAAATATCTGCTTTGTCAGCGGCGTAATCCATGGTCACGACGCGATAGCCTTCCATCGCCGCTTGCAGCGCGCAGATCGGGTCGATTTCGGTTACCCACACTTGCGCCGAGAGCGCGCGCATGGCTTGGGCAGAACCCTTGCCTACGTCGCCATAACCAGCGATCACGACAACCTTGCCGGCGATCATCACGTCAGTGGCGCGCTTGATGCCATCCACCAGTGATTCACGGCAACCGTAGAGGTTATCGAATTTGGATTTGGTTACGCTGTCATTGACATTGATCGCCGGGAATTTCAATTCGCCGCGCTCATGCATCTGGTATAGGCGATGCACGCCGGTGGTGGTTTCTTCGGTCACGCCCTTGATGTGCGCCAGACGCGTGGAATACCAGGTTTTGTCGACCGCGATTTTGGCCTTGATGGCCGCAAACAATACACGCTCTTCTTCGCTGGTGGGGTGGTTCAATACGGCTTGATCCTGTTCAGCTTTCGCGCCCAGATGCAGCAGCAGCGTGGCGTCCCCGCCATCATCCAGAATCATGTTGCTATAGCCGTTATCCGGCCATTCAAAAATACGGTGGGTGTAATCCCAGTATTCTTCGAGTGTTTCGCCCTTCACCGCGAATACAGCCGTGCCCCCAGCAGCAATCGCAGCAGCAGCATGATCCTGCGTCGAAAAAATATTGCATGAAGCCCAACGCACCTCGGCGCCCAGTGCTTGCAGGGTTTCGATCAACACAGCGGTTTGGATCGTCATGTGCAACGAGCCGGTAATGCGCGTGCCGCGCAAAGGTTGCGCGGTAGCAAATTCTTCACGAAT
>WOZP01000143.1 GCA_011620215.1 Rugosibacter sp. | reverse complement strand
TCGAATCGCGGCGTGGATGATATGACCCAGCTGCTTGACCGTGCAACCTATGCGCCAACGAGCGGCCGCTACAAGGTTTACGTCATTGACGAAGTACATCAGCTCTCCGGGCATGCCTTTAATGCCATGTTGAAAACGCTGGAAGAACCTCCGGCGCACGTCAAATTCATTCTGGCAACGACCGATCCGCAAAAAATCCCGGTGACGGTGCTGTCACGCTGCCTGCAATTCAATTTGAAGCAGATGTCGCAAACTTCAATTGTGGACCATTTATCGCAGGTGTTGGCGGCTGAAACCATTCCGTTCGAGCTACCCGCGTTGCGTCATCTGGCCAAAGGCGCGGCAGGCAGCATGCGTGATGCGCTCTCGCTGCTGGATCAAGCCATTGCCCATGGTGCCGGCCACGTTACCGAAGAGAGTGTGCGTGCCATGCTGGGCACGGTGGGCGACGAGTATTTATTTACCCTGCTGGATGGTTTGTTGGCACAGGATATTCACGCCATGCTGGCAGTGGCAAAACAGATGGATGCGGGGAGTTTTTCATTTGATGGGGGCTTGCAAGAATTAGCCACGTTGTTTCATCGCATTGCGCTCGCTCAATTTGCGCCCGAGGCCTTGACGGATGAAGCAGAGCGGAGTCGTTTAACTGTTTATGCGCAGGCACTGGATGCTGAATTTTTGCAACTGGCGTATCAAATTGCTATCCATGGTCGGGATGAGTTGGCATTAGCGCCGGATGAATATGCTGGTTTTGTCATGACTTTGCTGCGCTTGCATGCGTTTCGGCCTGAGCGCAATGCATCGAATGGGTCGCCTGCATCGGCTACCGCGCTTGCAACACCCGTCAAGTCTGCGCCAGTAAAAATATCACCGCCCAAGGCTGCGCCTACTGCGGCTTCCCAAGGAAACACCCAGAACACGGTATCAAGCGCCGCCCCCCAAGAGGACTTGCTTTGCGGCGTATCACCAGCGCCGACTTTTGCCAAGACGCCAATGAGTGTTCCAGTATCTAGCGCTCCAGCCCATTCAGACGACGACTGGCACACTCAGGTGGCGAAACTCTCGCTAACCGGTATGGCCAAGCAACTCGCGCAGCACTGCGACCTCACGCAACTGACCGACACCGCCATCCTGTTGCGGCTGTCCCCGGTGCATAAGCATTTGCTCGGTACGGTGCAGCAAGACAAACTTCAGGCGGAGTTGCAATCCCATTACGGACGCAAGTTGCGTCTGGAAGTCGAAGTCGCCGAGCCTGCCAGCATGACCCCGGCTGATCGCATCCGCTCTACGCAGCGTGAGCGTCAAGATCGCGCAATTGCTGCCATTGAACAAGACCCTTTCGTGCGTGAAGTGGTCGATCTGTTTGATGCCAGCATTGATGAATCAACTATTAAATCAGTGGCAAATCAGTAAATAAGGAGTAGTGAGCATGATGAAAGGCGGCATTGCCGGATTAATGAAGCAAGCGCAACAAATGCAAACCAACATGGCTAAAGCGCAAGAGGCATTGGCCTTGCTGGATGTGGAAGGTCAGTCAGGTGCTGGAGCAGTGAAGGTGGTCATGTCTTGCAAGCATGAGGTCAAGCGCGTGACAATTGATCCTTCAGTGATGGATGATAAGGAAATGCTCGAAGACTTGATCGCTGCAGCAATGAATGATGCCAATCGACGTGCCGAAGCGATTACCACTGAAAAGATGAGTGGATTTACCGCGGGGATGTCATTGCCGCCGGGCTTCAAGCTGCCTTTTTGAGCAGGACGTGAGAAAGCTGCCGGAACCTATTGACGTATCGCATAGGCGAGTAATTTCCATTTGAGACATCCGCATGCCAGCCAGCACTAGCCTGGACGAACTGATCGAGGCACTGCGCGGCTTGCCCGGCGTCGGCCCCAAGGCATCGCAGCGCATGGCTTATCACCTGCTGCAGCGTAACCGGCGCGGTGCTGACCGGCTTGCCCGGGCACTCGATTCGGCTTTGCATAATTTGCATCACTGCAACCGTTGCAACAATTTCACAGAACAGGAAATTTGCGAGCGCTGCCTTTCCACGCGGCGCGACCCGGCGCAGTTATGCATCGTTGAAATGCCGATTGATCTGAACAGCATGGAGCAAACACAGGCTTATAACGGGCTTTACTATGTGCTGATGGGCCGCTTGTCTCCACTGGACGGCATTGGCCCGACAGAGCTGGCGTTTGGCCGCTTGATTGCGCGAGCCACGGATGGCGTGGTTAAAGAAGTGATTCTCGCCACGAATTTCACGAATGAAGGTGAAGCCACAGCGCATTATCTGTCCGAGCTGCTGCATGCGCGCGATATCAAGGTGAGCCGCATTGCGCGCGGCTTGCCCGTCGGTGGCGAGCTGGAGTTTTCTGATGCGGCCACTGTCGCACAGGCTTTGCGCGAACGACGAGACTTTGACTAGTCTCCAAGTTGGCGGGATTATTTGGCGCAAACAGCCGCGTGCCTGAGGTATCCACAAAATTAATTCGCTATCTATTTGTAATTATTATATTATTTTTCTCAGAATGGGCGATAGATTGAGCAAAGGCTTTAATCTCGAACGGAGATTCGTTACAATGAAAAGCTTAGACGATTTAAGCGGCATCATTTTTAGCAATTTTCAGGGAAAACAACATGAGCAATGACGGAAAAGTCGATTGCAGCCGACGGCGGCTTTTGGTGGCCACTGCAACAATCGGTGGTTTGGGTGGCGTAGCGGCGGCTGTGCCGTTCGTGGCCAGTATGATGCCGTCCGAGCGCGCTAAAGCAGCAGGTGCGCCGGTTGAGGTGGATATCAGCAAGTTGGCTCCCGGACAAATGATGACGGTCGAGTGGCGTGGTAAACCGGTGTGGATTATCAATCGCACTCCAGAGCAGCTGGCTTCACTTAAGACTACCGATGCAAAAGTGAGTGATCCCAATTCGGATAAAAAACAGCAGCCGGATTACTGCAAAAATGAAACGCGGTCTATCAAGCCTAATATTTTGGTTGCTGTGGGTATTTGTACCCACTTGGGTTGTTCGCCTTCTGAAAAGTTCAAGACGGGCGCTGATTCAGGTGTAGCTCCTGATTGGGCGGGCGGGTTTGTGTGCCCGTGCCATGGTTCGACGTTTGATTTAGCAGGGCGTGTTTATAAGAGTAAACCTGCGCCTGATAATCTGGAAGTGCCACCGCATATGTACCTTGGCGATGCACGCATTGTTATTGGCGAAGATAAGGGAGTCAAGGCATGAGCGCCGTAAACACCAAACTCAAAGACCTGCTTGGCTGGGTTGATGAGCGGTTTCCGTTAACTTCCAATTGGAAGGCGCATCTATCTGAATACTATGCGCCAAAAAATTTCAACTTCTGGTATTTCTTTGGCTCGCTGGCTCTGTTAGTTCTAGTGATACAAATCGTGACCGGTATTTTTCTGGTCATGCATTTCAAGCCTGATGCTTCGTTAAACGCTGCGGGTGTTCCGGTGGCGTTTGCCAGTGTTGAATACATCATGCGCGATGTGCCGTGGGGCTGGTTGATTCGCTACATGCACTCCACTGGCGCTTCGGCGTTTTTCATTGTGGTCTACATGCATATGTTTCGCGGCATGCTATATGGTTCATATCGCAAACCACGCGAGCTGATCTGGATTTTCGGCATGTTGATTTTCCTGTGCTTGATGGCCGAGGCTTTCTTCGGTTATTTACTGCCCTGGGGTCAGATGTCTTATTGGGGTGCGCAGGTTATTGTCAATCTGTTCTCTGCCATTCCTTTTGTCGGGCCGGATCTTTCATTGTGGATTCGCGGCGATTATGTCGTCGGCGACGCTACGCTGAACCGCTTTTTTGCGTTTCACGTGATTGCTGTGCCCCTTGTGCTGGTGGGTCTTGTGGTGGCGCATATTCTTGCGCTGCATGAAGTGGGCTCCAATAATCCGGATGGCATTGAAATCAAGAAGAAAAAAGATGCCAAGGGAATTCCGTTGGATGGTATTCCGTTTCATCCGTATTACACGGTAAAAGACATCATGGGTGTAGTCGTATTTTTGATGGTTTTCTCACTCATCGTGTTTTTTGCACCGGAGGTTGGCGGCTACTTTCTCGAATACAACAACTTCTTCCCGGCTAACCCGATGCAAACCCCGCCGCATATTGCGCCGGTATGGTATTTCACGCCGTTCTATTCCATTTTGCGCGCTGTGACTTATCCGCTCTTTGGGATTGATGCCAAGTTTTGGGGCGTCGTTGCGATGGGTGCCTCGGCCATGATTTTTGTTTTATTACCCTGGCTTGATCGCAGCCCGGCAAAATCGATTCGCTATCGCGGCCCAATCTATAAAACGTTTCTGGCGGCTTTTGTGATCAGTTTTTTCGTGCTGGGTTATCTTGGCGTATTGCCACCAACGCCTGTACGCACACTGGTTTCACAAATATGTTCAGTCATCTATTTTGCCTTCTTCCTGCTTATGCCGATTTATAGCAGTATTGATAAATGCAAACCCGAACCCGATCGTGTGACGTCTTCAGGGCATGGAGTGAAAAAATGAAGAAACTAGTCACTTCCCTTTTCATTTCCCTTGCCACGTCGCTTCTTTTTGTGCCGTCACTGGCTATGGCGAGTGGAACAGAACTGCATCTTGATCATGCGCCGGATCGCTCAGGTAATAAAGCTGCATTGCAGAATGGTGCCAAGATTTTTGTCAATTACTGCTTGAACTGCCATTCTGCGTCCTACATGCGCTATAACCGCTTGAAGGATATTGGTCTGACTGATCAACAGATCAAGGATAATCTGCTGTTTACTACGGACAAAGTAGGCGAATCGATGAGCGTGGCCATGCGACGTGATGAGGCTAAAGAATGGTTTGGTGTTGCGCCGCCGGATCTGACGGTTATTGCCCGTGCTCGGGCCTCAGAGGCTGGCTCTGGCGCTGATTGGCTATACACGTATTTGCGCGGGTTTTATCGTGACAGCGAACGGCCTACCGGCTGGAACAATACCGTGTTTGCAAATGTCGGTATGCCGCATGTCATGTGGGAATTGCAGGGTGAACAAGTCTTGGGTGAAGATCACAAGCTCACTTTGGCTACTCCAGGCAAGATGCAACCACAAGCGTATGACGACATGGTGGCTGACCTGGTTGGGTTTTTACAATATATGGGCGAACCGGGTGCTGCAAAGCGCAAGAGCCTTGGCTGGATAGTTTTAATTTTTCTAGGTGTTTTATTTGTCTTGGCGTATGCGCTGAAACGCGAATACTGGAAAGATATTCATTAACTTTATAGGTAATGGCAACTATGGGACATCGAGAAATGAATGCACCATCCGTGCGTAAGGTCGTGCGTGATGCGGACTATTCCTGGGGCACTAGCGCAATGATGAACTTGTATTCGGGGACAACCTGTCCCTTCAGTCATCGCTGCCGCATTGTCTTATACGAAAAGCAGATGGATTTTCAGGTGATTGATGTTGACCTTCTGAACAAACCAGAAGAAATGGCGATTATCAATCCTTACAACCATGTGCCCGTGCTGGTGGATCGCGATTTGGTGCTGTATGAGTCCAACATCATCAATGAATATATTGATGAGCGTTTCCCCCATCCGCAATTGATGCCGCCGGATCCGCAAACGCGCGCCAAGGCTCGTCAGCTGTTGTTCACCATGGAACACGAGCTGTTCAGCCATGTGCCGGTACTGGAGAAAAATCTGAAAACAGCCGATAAATCGCGCCTGCACATTCGCGACAGGCTGGTTGATTTATCCGGCATGTTCAATAAACAAAAGTACCTAATGGCTGATGAGTTTTCCATGCTCGATGTGGCGATTGCCCCGTTGCTATGGCGTCTGGATCATTATGGTATTGAATTACCTAAAACCGCATCGTCATTGATGAAATATGCCGAGCGTATTTTCTCTCGACAAGGGTTCATCGATGCATTGACACCAACAGAAAAAGCGATGCGCCGATAAATTTTCATGCGCCTGATGCCGTGCGCTTCTTTTTTATAGTGTATTTCGCACGGCATTCATCGCACTGTTTTTGCTATACCGCGACATCTTTAGTCTAACCAGGCCATGCAATCAACCAAACCCTATCTGATTCGTGCGCTACATGAATGGTGCATCGACCAGGGCTTTACGCCTTACCTTTCGGTGGTTGTGGATGCAATGACGCGTGCGCCGACAGAGTTCATCAAGAATGGTGAAATCGTTTTTAATATCGGGTTGGATGCGACGAATCAATTACAGCTTGGTAATGACGAAATCACGTTTCAGGGGCGTTTTAGTGGCAAGGTTTTCCCGGTCGTTGTGCCCGTTGCTCGCGTAGCAGCTATTTATGCGCGTGAAAATAATGAGGGGATGGCATTTGAGGTGACGGAATCAGTTTTGCCCACGTCACCCGCTAATTCAGGCACGAAATTGACAACTAAGCCGTCGATGCTCTCTTCTGTCGAGCGCGAACCCACAGCTAAAGAAAGCCCGGACAGCCCGGCGAGTACCCCGGCGGCGAAAAGTACAGAAGATGGCGCAACCGACACACCAGCTGCCACATCGGTTGCCACATCGGTTGCCA
>WOZP01000204.1 GCA_011620215.1 Rugosibacter sp. | reverse complement strand
TTAGCGTACTTTGTGTAATGACGAAAGAAAAAGTTGGTGTTGGGAGACCGGCGTGCAGTGTATTTCTCTTGCACAGGGTGGCGCCCCATGCTGGGGCAGATGTAGTGTTGTTCATGGTGCATGGATGACGCCAACTTGCCACCGACGGGCGCAACACCGGGCCATAGGGCCATAGTGAGATGTCATGGCATGGTACATAACTTGCTATGCTCTCAAGGTTTTTCATGTATCCTTTTCCATGTACCAACAATCACCCGAAAAAACTTCTGCTGAGTATCTTGCCTGCGTGAATACTACGCTTTCTCTGGATCCTATCCGTGTACTCGACACCTTGATGGCCAATCTTAACGGGATGGCCTATCGGTGCCGACTGGATGCGCAATGGACCATGCGGTTTGTCAGCCAGGGCTGTCTTGCCCTGACCGGCTATGCACCTGAAGCGCTGGTCGATAGCAAACAAGTCTCGTGGGAGGAGATCACGTTGGCAGAAGACCGGTTGCGGGTACGCGAAGAAATTTCGGCGGCTGTCGCAGCGAACCGAAATTTTTCTGTGGAGTACCGCATTCTCACGTGTACCGGACAGGAAAAATGGGTAATGGAACGTGGCATGGCCGTGCTGGACGAGTGCGGTGAGCAGGTGCTGGAAGGTTTTATCGAAGACGTCAGCGAACGTCGTCAAGCGCAGGATGCCATAGCCCATGCTGAACTGCGTTATCGCCACATATTCGAGCATGCATCCGAAGGCATTTTCCAGACTACGCCTGACGGGCACTATTTGTCGGCCAACATGTCCCTGGCTCGATTGTATGGTTATACGTCACCCGAGAAACTGATCGCCGACCTTGCGGATATTGAGCGTCGCCTGTACGTTGATCCTGCACAGCGCGAAAAATTTCGCCATTTGATGGATACGCAGGGCGAGGTGGTTAACTTTGAATCCGAGGTCTATCGCCAGGATGGTTCCAAGATATGGATTTCGGAAAATGCCCATAGTGTGCGAGACCTGCAGGGAAAACTTATTTGTTACGAAGGCACGGTGCAGGACATCACCGAGCGCAGGAATTATCAAGCGCAGCTGGAGTATCAGGCCAATTTTGATCAGTTGACGGGGCTACCCAACCGTAATTTACTCAATGATCGTCTTGAGCAAGCCATCTCCAGTGCGACGCGGCGTGGCTATTTTCTGGCGCTGGTGTTTATCGATCTGGACAACTTCAAGTTCATCAACGATAGTCTAGGCCATGTGGCGGGCGATGAGTTGCTGGTTGAAGTGGCTCACCGCTTGCGCCATAGCCTGCGTACGATAGACACCGTGGCGCGGCAGGGGGGTGACGAATTTGTGCTGGTGCTCAACGAGCATTATCAGGTGGCATCCATCATTTCCTTGCTCGAACGGGTGCTGCAAGAGGTCAGTCGGCCGATCATGCTGATGGGGCGTGATTGGCAGGTCGGCGCGAGTTTGGGCGTTGCGCTGTATCCGACGGATGGCGAAGATGCGCTAACCTTGCTCAAACATGCCGATATCGCCATGTATGCCGCCAAGGCGCGCGGGCGCAACAATTTTCAGTTTTTCACTCACGAGATGAACCGCATCTCGGATGAACGGCTCCAGCTTGAAGCCGCCATGCGGGTGGCACTTGAGCAGGACGGGTTCTCGGTTGCTTTTCAGCCCAAGGTGGATCATCTCCGCCGCATTGTGGGTGCCGAAGCGCTGGCACGCTGGCATACAGCAGATTTTGGCACGGTGGCGCCAGATCGCTTCATTCCCATCGCAGAAGAGACAGGGCTGATCGTGCCGCTGACCGACATCATCTTGCGCAAGGCGTTTGCTGCTGCGAGCCAATGGAGCAAGGTGCTAGGGAAACCACTCAATGTGGCGGTCAATCTTTCGCCACGGTTATTTCTTGATGACAAACTCGTTGAGCATATCGCCGGGCTGATCAGCGAGGCTGGTTTACCGCCCGAGCGTGTGGAACTGGAAATTACCGAAAGCATTTTTATCGGCGATAGCGGACGCACGCTAGGCATGCTGAGAGGTCTCAAGCGTCTGGGTGTCAGCTTGGTCATGGATGACTTCGGTACGGGTTATTCATCGCTCTCTTATATCCGGCGATTTCCTCTCGATATCATCAAGATTGATAAATCACTGGTGACGGGAATCGAACATGAGGATGATGGCGCAATGATCGCGCGCGCGATTATCTCGATGTGCCAAAGCCTGCGTAAAACGGTCGTGGCCGAAGGCGTGGAAAACCAGGCACAGTTTGATTTTCTGCGCTATCAGGGGTGCGACGAGTTTCAGGGTTACCTGCTTGCCAAGCCCCTGCCCGACCAGGAATTTTCCGACTTGCTCATTGCTACGGGTGGCCAGCTGTAGCGTACAGCCGTCTTGGTCAGAGCCAAAAATCGGTGCTGATGATACGGGATACAGGATACGGCGGCGCGTTACGTTTTTTGCCACGGCAACCCCCAGCACTCTATGCCGCCTCGAAGTGTTCCAGTAGCAGTTGCACCGTTTGAGTGCCATTCCATTCATTGATGTCCAGACGAAACGCCGCATGGATCAGATTGGGTGCGCTGCCTGAAAAGTTAAACTGAATGGCTTCAAACTGCATGTGACCTTTTTTCAGGCGCAGCTTCAAGTGCTTATCCTTGAGCAGTTTTTGGTGAACCACCTCGAACGTGTCGTTAAACAAGGGGGCTGGAAAGGCTTGCCCCCAGACTTCCTGTTGCATCAGGCGGACGGCTTCCAGCGAGAAATAGCCGCTTTCCAGCGGGCCATCGGTCTCCAGCGTGCGAGTGAGATCGCCGGGTGAAATCAGTTCGCGGCAAACTGTCTCGAAAGCCTCTTCAAATTCTGCCAGGCGATCTTCTTCCAGCGTGAGTCCGGCGGCGGCCGCATGGCCGCCGAAGCGTAATAGCAGGCCGGGCACGCGTTTGCTGACCAGATCCAGCGCATCGCGCAAATGCAGGCCGGGTATCGAGCGGCCTGATGCTTTGAGTTCACCTTCATCGCCACGCGCGAAAGCAAAGGTTGGCCGGTGAAATTTTTCTTTGACGCGGCCCGCGAGAATGCCGATGACACCCTGATGCCAGTCAGGATCAAACAGCGTCAGACTGGCTTGATCGGCCGGCTCGAGAGAGGCGAGAATCAGCTCGGCATCTTCTTTCATGTCAGTCTCGATCACGCGCCGCTCACGGTTGATGGCATCCAGTTCCTGCGCGATGTTCATGGCGCGGGCGGCATCATCGGTAATCAAGGCTTCAATGCCGAGCGACATATCTGCCAGTCTGCCTGCTGCATTGAGCCGCGGCCCCAGCATGAAGCCTAAATCAAACGTGGCCGCACGCGTCGGCTCGCGTCCGGCAATGGTAAACAAGGCTCGCACACCGGCCTGCATGTGGCCCGCGCGCATCCGGGTGAGGCCCTGCGTGACGAGAATACGATTGTTGCGATCCAGCGCGACCACGTCGGCCACGGTGCCCAGCGCGACGAGATCCAGCAGGCTGGCCAGATTGGGCTCCTGGCTTTGGCTAAAGGCTCCCCGCTGGCGCAGTTCGGCGCGCAGCGCCAGCGCTACATAAAACATCACGCCAACCCCCGCCAGTGCCTTGCTGGGGAAAGTACAGCCCGGTTGGTTAGGGTTGACGATCACATCGGCAGCGGGCAGCTCAGCCCCCGGCAGATGGTGATCGGTAATCAGCGTCGCGATACCGCGAGCTTTGAGCTCGGCGACACCCTCCATGCTGGCGATGCCGTTATCCACCGTGATGACCACATCGGGCTGGCGCTCGGCTGCCAGCTTGGCTACCTCGAGCGATAGTCCATAGCCGAGCTTGAAACGGTCGGGCACCAGGTACTCCACCGTGGCACCCATCATGCGCAGCGCACGCAGACCCACGGCACAGGCGGTAGCGCCATCGCAGTCGTAGTCGGCCACAATCAGCAGGCGTTTTTTGGCCGCGATGGCATCGGCCAGCAAGCGTGCGGCCTCTGTTGCGCCTTTGAGCTGATCGGGGGGAAGCAGTGCGGCGCTGCGAGTATCCAGTTCATCACCGGCACGCACGCCACGTGCGGCGTACAAGCGCGCCAGCAAGGGATGCACCCCCGCTTCTTGCAATACCCAGGTGGCGCGTGGCGGGATGTCTCGCTGGGCGATGTGGATGGTCTGGTTGGTTTGTGTCATGGAGGTTTCAAATAAAGAAGGGTGCTTTTGCTTTCAAGGCGCGGCAAGTACGGTAAGACGCGCAGCAGAGCGCCAGAATTGCCAAGTGTGGTGAGGGCGAATGATGAGTTCAAAACTGGCGGCCTCGCCTGGGGTTATCAAGCGGAGATGCTTGATCTGGCGGCGCTTCAGTGACGCCAGCAGCGGGGCAAACCAATCAGTTTCCAGCTGTAAAAGCGCGGCTCGCCAGGCGTCGGTATCGCCGCTGCGGGCGGGGATCTCGAGCGGGTCAAGCAGCACCAGCGCATTATGGGTCGTCAGGTTTTCAAAGCGCGATGGCAAATTTTTCACTGGTGTGCCTTGATGAATTGCCGCGCCTTGGGTAACCAGATCATTACCCCAGAAGGCTTCAAAAGGAGGCATCGTTTTTATGGCTGAGGCTGGCAGGCAGCCGTTCCCCCACGGCCAAAGGGTGTTGATGGTCAGCTTTCCGGCGGCTTCTCGTGCCAGATTGACCGGATGCGTGTGCAGCAGCATGTTTGCTTCGTTGATGGCGTGTCGCCACGGGGCAGTTGCTTCGTTTTTAGGCAGCGGTATCGCTGCGCGGGCAATGTGGTCAGGCAGAGGTGGCAATAAAGTAAGGGTAGGTGCGCTGGCGTGCAGGCGAAGATTCCACGCGGTAGGGTTCAGCACCTGCAAGATGCCCAAGGCTGAAAAAGTCGGCGCTAGCGAGACGGCGAGTGCTTCGGCTTCGGCCGCACTCAAGTCGAGAAACTGCGGGTCGTCGACGCGCAAACGTGTTTGCTCGACACGTAGGTGGATGGGGTCCAGACATAGCCAGTCGTCCGTGTGGCTGGTGTTTTGCGTACCAAGGGTTAACCCGGTTAACCCGGTTAACCCGCGCAGTGCCGCAGCAGGCAAGGTTGCAGTTGAACCGGATGTCACCAGACCAAGGGCTTGTGCAATGGATTGATGGATGGTGCAAGGCGGCAAGCGGGTAAGTTTGCCCCGGCCGAGCAAGGTGGAAAAAGCGGGCAGGGCCTGTTGTTGAGTGAGATCACGAGTCAGGCCGCGAGTGAGGTCGAGAAGCGCCTGATGCGGCCAAATCAAGCCTGGAACAATAAGCGTAAGCATCTCTGCATGTTAACATGCAGAGCTTATTCGCAATTACCGATGGTGCTCTCCGTTTATTTTCCATGAAATATGAATTCCTCATCGGCTTGCGCTACACGCGCGCCCAGCCCCGTGAAGGCGGAGGCAATCAATTTATTTCCTTTATCGCGTTGATTTCCATGCTTGGCCTGGCGCTTGGCGTGGCGGCATTGATCATTGTTTTATCCGTCATGAACGGATTTCAGAAAGAGTTGCGCGAACGAATCCTGGGCGTGGTTTCGCACATTCAAGTCAGTAGCGAATCCGGTGAGCTGGCCGACTGGAGCCATGTGGTGCAGGGCGTGGCGCGCCATCCGCAGGTGCGGGCTGCTGCGCCTTTCGTGCAGCAGCAAGGCCTGCTGAGTTTTGACGGCCAGGTGCGTGGCGTGATGGTGCGCGGCATCGTGCCCAAGGCGGAAGATACAGTGGCGAATTTCAGTCGTCACATGAGTGCAGGCAAACTGGAACAACTTGTGCCAGGGGAATTCGACATTGTGCTGGGCGCAGAGCTCGCGCATGGCTTGCAGGTGCGCGTAGGCGACAAGGTAACGTTGCTCGCGCCGCAAGGCCTGGTAACGCCTGCGGCGATTTTGCCACGCGTAAAGCAGTTTCGCGTGGTGGGCATTTTCGATGTGGGCATGTTTGAGTTTGATTCCGGCTTGGCGTTAATTGACATGAGCGACGCGCAAAAAATGTATCGCATGGGAGATCGCGTCTCTGGCGTGCGACTCAAGGTGGATGATCTGTTCGCTGCGCCAAAAATCAGCCGCGAGTTGTTGCGCTATCTGGACGCCGATGTCGGGGTGACTGACTGGACACGCAGTCATGCCAATTTTTTCCGTGCCGTGGATATTGAAAAACGCATGATGTTTCTGATCCTGCTGTTGATTGTTGCCGTGGCCGCCTTCAATATTGTCTCAACACTGGTGATGGCCGTGCAGGACAAGCGCGCCGACATTGCCATCTTGCGCACGCTGGGCGCCAGCCCACCCAGCATCATGGGTATTTTCATCGTGCAGGGCACGTTGATCGGCTTCATCGGTTTATTTGCCGGCGTGGCGCTCGGCGTGGCGGTGTCTCTTAATATTGATGTCGTGGTGCCATTTATCGAACGGCTGTTCAGCATGCAGTTTCTGGCCAAGGATGTGTATTACATCAGCGAGCTCCCTTCGGACATGCATTGGTCGGATGTCGGTACGATCAGTTTAGTGTCGTTCGTACTGACCATTCTGGCCACGCTTTACCCCAGCTGGCGCGCTTCGCGCACGCAACCGGCGGAGGCCTTGCGCTATGAGTGAGATTATTTCCTGTCTCGGTTTGGCCAAGACTTTTCATCAAGGCGCAGTGGATGTGCCGGTGCTCGCCGACGTTGATCTAAAAGTCGGCGCTGGTGAGACGGTGGCCATTGTCGGCGCCAGCGGTTCGGGCAAGAGCACGCTGCTGCATCTGCTCGGCGGGCTGGATCAACCAACTGCAGGTACAGTGTGGCTGCAAGGCAAGGATCTGGCTAAAGCCAGTGAAGCCGAGCGCGGCCGCTTGCGCAATCGAACGCTGGGTTTTGTGTATCAGTTTCATCATCTGCTGGCCGAATTTTCCGCGCTGGAAAATGTCGCCATGCCGCTCTTCATCCGGCGCATGGCGCGCGCTGAGGCGCTGGCGCAAGCATCCGCCGTATTGCAGCGTGTAGGTTTAAGTCACCGCTTGACGCATCAACCCGGCGCGCTATCCGGCGGCGAGCGCCAGCGTGTTGCCGTAGCGCGCGCGCTAGTTACACAACCCGCTTGCCTGCTCGTTGATGAGCCCACAGGCAATCTCGACCGCACCTCAGCCGATGCGGTGTTTGATCTGCTGCTGGAACTCTGCCGCGAACACGGCACGGCGCTGATCATGGTCACGCATGACGCAAGCCTTGCCGCGCGTGCGGCGCGGGTGCTGCATCTCGAGGATGGGCGGCTGGTGGGGTGATAAAACTGACAGCGGTTTAATTTTATTTTCAAATAAAATTAAACCAATAAAAAGGGCTGCGTATAGCCAAGCCGTTCGCTTAATCTGTTGATATTTCTGGTTTCATAGGCAAACATGCCTATGAAAATTGACTATCCAGCGGCGATAGATTTGCGGAAGAAATCTTTCGCGAATTGGGAAGTCAGCAGGGTCTCCGGTCCGCCGCTTGAACCAAAATCGCAAAGGCCAAGGCTCATATCGACAAATCTGGCGTTTGTTTGCGCTTGACCTTGGGCGCGGCAGCCGTGGATGCCACGGCATGGCTTTGGATGGCTTGTAGCGCGGACGCAAGCTCCGACCTCATCGTCGAGAAAAGCTCCCCAACCGAGGTCGACAAATAGTCCAGATACCCTTCCTTGTCCAAAGTCTTGGATGTTGTGGCAGAGTCAATGAATCGCGTCATCTGGGCCGTGAACTCCGGGCTGTTTACGATGGCGGGAAGTCGCTCGACTGCTTCGCCAAGCAGGTCATCGTAGCCACTGACGCCATAGTCCTCGATCTTTAGGGCTACCAGATTGGGATCGAGCTTGGCGCCTCTCGCGGACAGCCAAGCTAAATCCCAAATGTCGCGGTGGCGGATTTTGCTCGAGTCGAGCCCTGCCGCTCGGCCTTGGCTGTCTCTCAACGAGGTAGGGAAGGCGAGGATCTTGTCTGCCATGATTTCGTCGAGAGACTCGGTGTTGACAAGGACTGTCGGCATGGCTTGCACCGAATCGTAGTTGGCTCGCAGCGGCATCAGTTCCCGGGTGTGGGCCGGAATATTGGCGATCTCCATCTTGATTTTTTGGCTCGGCATGGCCGGATTTTCAGGGGATGTCTCTATCGAGATCCACCATTTGTCCACCTTCACCCGGCCCACTCCGGCCTTGGCCAGCTTGGGCTTCACTGTGACCGTCAATCCGAAGCGATCTCCAATGCTCTTCTCGATGCAGTCTTTGATTTGGACCATCTTGTCGGCCCTGAAATCGATGCCGCCGGCAAAATCGAGATCCTCGCTGAACCTGTCGGAGCCACGGCATAGGCGCAGGGCCGTGCCGCCTTGAAACACCAAGTCTTTGAGCAAGCCTTCGCCGTCGAGCGCTTGGAATATCTCGTAGTGGAGCAGCTCCTTCTCCACCACCGGGCGCATCGCTGATAAGGCGGGATTAGACATAGCCTGGTTGACCAGCTTCTCGAAGTCTTGTCTTTCGCTCATGTCGTTTCCACCTCTGATTCGTCTTCGAGCTCGTCATCGATGAGCATGTTGGCATTGCGCCCCACGCGCAAGAGGTCGCGGACAGCCGCTGATCGAGTGGCGATGCGAAGCGGTCGACCCTTGGGCGCAAGCGTCCTCCCAAGGATCTCCGAGCGCGCCCGCTTGGTGTGGGTGAACTCGATGGTCCCGAAGGGGGTGTTGTGGACCCCGCTTCGTCCGGTCGTCATCACTGTCATCCTGCTGATCGGGATCTGCGAGATGACTCCATACTCTGACAAGATGGACTCCAAACTGACATACGAGAGGCACCCAGGGCGTAGAGCCTTGGCGATCTCCTCCGTCAGCCAGCGGTTCTTGCTCGTCGCGGCCGGGTTCACGTAGAGGCCCTTGGCGACCCGCTGCAAGAGGCCGTTGGACACCATCCGTTGCAGCGACTTTTCCATGGACTTTTCACCCTCGTCTGGGAACAACTTTTCGATGTCCCGGCGTGCCAGCACATAGATCCCTCGTCGATCGAGCTCAGAGAGTTTGCGGATAAGTTCGATTTTGGTCATATGTATACGTAAACCCTATTTAATTATAGGGTATATGTAAATATATTTTAGCGCGACGATTTATGGAAGTCACCTTCAAGTACCCAAAATACCTACAAATTGATAGGGGTGTCGTCGACATGGTGGTCGATCACAAGAATTCAAACTTTCAGAATTTCAACAGATTACGCGAACGGCTTGGCCGTATAGCGGCTCTTTCATTTCGTGGAAAGGCCAATCAGGCTCAAAAAATCACCAGACTCATATGATCCTGGAAACCTCAGTTGACCACTTCCGACTTCGTTGAATCACTGATGAATATTGAACTTTCCCGCTTTTTCGACCCTCACCAATCAGGTGAGTCCGCTAAGCGCCCGCTGGCACGTCCGGACGGCCGTCTGGCTTTGTCGCTCCTCCTTGCAGGCATGAGCCTGCCGCGTCGTCGCTTCGCGCCAACCAGCCGCCCAAACGCACCATCGGGCGCTTCCAACTGAGGTTTCCAGGATCATATGTTTGCTGAAAACAACATTTTTTCTGTCGGAAAACGCACTAGCCAGTAAAAAACAATGGGTTAATGCGAGGTGCTTTAGTAGATTGGGATTTGCACTCTGACCGGAACTAGGGCGATGCCCCAACGCCGATACACACAGAGTGCAACGAGTCTCATCATATGTCAGGGATCTTTCCTCTCGCCTGTGGCTCTCTGCCGTATAGCGTGTATCAACCAGTAGCGCCAGCCGATACGCATGATCAGATAGCCCAGTGCGGCGAGCAGGCTGGCGAGCAGCACGAGGCCGAGCGCCAGTGGTTTGCCGAGACTGATCACCCAATGGGTGAGCGCTGGAATCCAGCCGAGCAAGTCGCCATTCATCGCGGGGGGCGCGGAAAAGGTTGCCGCGCCGCCGAGCACGGCATGGCCGATTTCGTAGGCTGCCATATACAGCGGGACGATGGTGAAAGGATTGGTGTACAGCGTGCATAACATCGCCAGCGGCAGATTGACACGGAAAATCACCGCGCAAATCGCCGCACCGAGCATCTGGAATGGCCCCGGAATCAGGCCGCAAAACAGCCCAGCGGCCACGGCACCGGCGGCGGAACGGCGATTCAAATGCCACAGACGCGGGTGCAGCAGCGTGTTGGCGAACGGCGCAAACCAGCGGTTGTTGCGGATGACATCATGATCCGGCAGAAAGCGCTTCAGCGAGCGGCGCATGGCGTGGCTTATGCCGCAACGCTGTGCACGGCGATTTCACCCAGCCCGTCGATCCCGCCCGATAGCGCGTCGCCCACCACGACGGGGCCGACGCCGGCCGGTGTACCGGTAAAAATCAAATCGCCCGGCTGGAGTTCAAAGTAACGCGACAAGTGGCTGATGGTTTCGGTAACCGACCAGATCATGTGTTCGATGCGGCCTTCCTGGCGCAGTTCGCCATTCACCTTGAGCCAGATGCTGCCGGCTTTGGGGTGGCCGATGCGGCTGACCGGATACAGCGGGGCAAGCGGTGCGGACTCATCGAATGCCTTGGCCAGTTCCCACGGCTGGTTTTTTTCGCGCAGGGCGCTTTGCAGGTCGCGGCGCGTCATGTCGAGGCCCACGGCATAGCCCCAGATGTGGTCGTGGGCGCGCCGCTCGGTGATGTTTTTGCCGGTCTTGCCAATGGCGACGACGAGTTCGATCTCATGGTGGTAATTGGTGGTTTCGTGCGGATAGGCCAGCGCGATGGTTTCACCTGCGGGAACCGGAACAACCGCATCCGCAGGTTTGCAGAAAAAGAAGGGGGGCTCGCGCTCGGGGTTGCCACCCATTTCGCGTGCATGTGCGGCATAGTTGCGGCCCACGCAGTAAATGCGATGGACGGGAAACAGATCGTTGCTGTTGGCAACTAAAACGGTGGAATGCGGTGCGGGAGTGATAACGTAGCTCATGGATTGATTGCGATGGGCTGGATTGTGGATGCTTATGATTATGCAGAATTGTGTTGACCTGCGGCGGGTTTTTTAATGCGCGTGTTTGTGCTGGCTTTTGCCGTCGGCGTCTGGCTCGTGCAGCAACAGGCGGAACTTGTTGCCTGGCCTTGGTTGGCAGCAGGCGGCGGGGTGGCCCTGTTGGTGCTATTGAGCATGGTCTTGCTCAAAAAGTCGGCGCTGATGACACGGCGTTTGGCGCGCGGGTTTGCGATGATGACGGCGCTGCTGATCGCGGGGTTTGCGCTGGGCTTCCTTTGGGCATCGGCATTCGGCTACTGGCGTCTGGCTGAGGAATTACCTGCGGCGAATGAGGGACAGGATATTCAGGTTGTTGGCGTGGTCAGGGCATTGCCGCAGATAATCGAGCGCGGTGTGCGTTTTGAGTTCGATGTGGAGCAGGCCGCTGCGCGTGTGCCATCGCATATTTCGCTAGCCTGGTATCGCGGGCGAGCGGACGACGAGACAGAGGAGATTCAAGAGTTGCCACTGCACGCGGGTGAGCGCTGGCGCTTCACGGTGCGCTTGAAGCGCCCGCATGGCAACGTGAATCCGCAGGGGTTTGACTACGAGGGCTGGCTGTTCGAGCGCGGCATACGCGCAACCGGCTATGTGCGCCCGCCATATCAAATGAGCGCAACACGTCTGGATACAGCCGTCTGGCGACCGGGTTATGCCGTCGAGATGCTGCGTGAACGCATACGCGAACGTTTTCAAGCCGTGCTGCCCAATGCGCCGAATGGAATAAATACAGCGGGCATTCTCATTGCATTGGCCATTGGCGATCAGCAGTCGATTGCTCCGATGCTCTGGCAGCAGTTCGCTAAAACAGGTGTCACCCATCTGATGAGCATTTCCGGACTGCATGTGACTATGTTTGCGGGATTGTTTTATTTTCTGGTCGGCTGGTTGTGGCGGCGATCGGCTGTTTTGCCTTTGCATTTACCCGCACAAAAGGCAGCGGCGCTGGGTGGCTTTGTTGCGGCTTTGGCCTACAGCCTGCTGGCCGGGTTTGCTGTGCCCGCGCAGCGCACGCTTTACATGCTGGGCGTGGTGGCACTGGCGCGTTTGCTTAACCGTGAAGTGGCGGCCTCGCGCGTGCTGGCGCTGGCCTTGCTGGTGGTGTTGATTCTCGACCCGTGGGCGGTGTTGGCGGCCGGTTTCTGGTTGTCGTTCGGCGCGGTGGCCTTGCTGTTTTATATCGCCAGCGGACGCTTGGGTACCGCGCACTGGCTGGCGGAATGGGGCCGTGCGCAATGGGCGGTAACGCTGGGCATGTTGCCTGCGCTGCTCGCCTTGTTTCAGCAGTTTTCGCTGGTCTCGCCCTTGGCGAATGCCGTGGCGATTCCGCTGGTGAGTTTTGTCATCACGCCGTTGGCGCTGGCCGGCGTGCTGCCGTTTCTCGATCCGTTATTGTGGCTGGCGAATTTCATTACGACGGGATTGATGAGTTTTATTGCATGGCTGGCGGCGTTGCCGTTGTCCACTTGGCAGCAGGCCACGCCGCCACCATGGTCGGTATTACTGGCGTTGGGGGGTGGTGTCTGGTTGCTGTTGCCGCGTGGGTTTCCGGCGCGTTGGCTGGGTTTGCTGGCTTTTTTGCCGCTGCTGACCATCACGCCGCAGCGGCCGTTGCCAGGCGAGGCCAACGTGGTGGTGTTGGATGTCGGACAAGGACTGGCGATTCATGTGCAAACGGCGACGCATGATTTGCTGTTTGATACCGGCCCGAAATTTTCGGCCGAAGCGGATAGCGGCAACCGCATCATCGTCCCGTATTTGCGCGCGATGGGGGTGCGGCAGCTGGATGAGCTGATTGTCAGCCACGCCGATAATGATCATGCAGGCGGGGCACAATCGGTACTGGAAAATATTCCTGTCAATCGGCTGCGGGTGTCGTTGCCTGCTGCGCATCCGTTGTGGAATCAATCATTGCCAAATCACGAGTTGGCTACCGTACCTTGTCGTGCGGGGGATGCTTGGGATTGGGATGGCGTGCACTTCTTGATTCTGCATCCGGCAGCCCCCACGGTGGCAACCGAGGCAATGAAAAGCAACGCGGTGACATGTGTGCTGTTAATTGATGCGTATGGGCGGCGTTTGCTGATTACCTCCGATATCGAGGCTGCTCAAGAGTCGGCGCTGGTGACACGCCACGAAGCAAGTATTCCTGGGGTGCAGCGTGTGGAGGGAAACAAGGCATCAGGTCTTGCTGCGGAGGTGTTGATCGTGCCACATCATGGTAGCCGCACCTCGTCGACGGAAGCTTTCATTGCCGCCGTCGGTGCAAAAGAAGCGATATTTCCCGTGGGCTACCGCAACCGCTTCGGGCATCCCAAGCCCGACGTAGTGGCGCGCTATGAGCAGAGCGGCGCACATCTGCAGCGCACGGATGTAGCCGGTGCGGTGAGCGTGCATCTTGGGGCGACGAGCATACGGATCGAGCATGCGCGCGCTGCGCGGCGACGGTATTGGCAATCCATGCCAAGCACAGCAGCAACTGAATGACGTGATTTGTCAGATCATCGATAGGCAGTTTCGATAGGCAGTTTCAGGCTTGACATGAAACAAGAATCTCCATTCATTCTTGGCATGCGGCTGGTGGTGCCCGAGCTTTTTACGCATTTCGGATACACTCGGCCAGCATGCCTGGTGACTGTCTGCAGTTGTTTTGGATAGCTTGGGACTAAAGCGGGGCGTGCCTTTTAAATTAACTTAAGGGGAGTAGATAGATGATTATTGCCGTGCTATGTGTTGCGTTATTGGGTTTTCTGGTGATTGGTCTTGGTTTCGTTGTTTCGATGACGCGCGGGTCAACCAAAACCATGTATGGATATAACATCGACCCGGCTGACCGTTTATACAAGGCGGTTCGTGCGCATGGCAACACCACGGAATATGTGCCGATGATTGCGGTGCTGATTTTGACGCTGGGCATGCTTAACCCTGCCCCGTGGATGATGTGGTGCATGGGCCTGGTTACCTTGTCACGCTACATCTTCGTGTTCGGCATTGTTTTGCCGCCTACCATGGCGCAGCCGAGCAAATTGCGTTTTATCGGCTCTTTGGGCACGTACTTGTTCGGTATTGCGCTTTGTATCGCGCTGTTAATGAAGGTTTACCCGGCCTTGATGGCATTACAACAGGCTCAGTAGTTCTGGGCGTGCGATTCATTCGCTAAAAATCAGATTTTCCGATGGATTGAACAGGGAGGCGAAGAGGCCATGCAGGCTATAATTTGCTTCCCTGATTTTTCCTGACACCTTGTTCCTGCCATGGCTGAATTCCTTGCGCTGCGCGGCAATGCCGCTTTTTCGGCTTCTCGACTTGCCCGTTTGCAGCAGTCTTTAAAGAAGGTTAGCCCCAAGCTCACTTTAGCGGCAGAGCACTGGTATTTCATTCTTCTTTCGTCCCCGCTGGATGTTGCTGAAACAGCACGCTTGAAAGATCTGCTAGGTATTAGCGGGGTGACGCAAGAACAAGGACAAGTCGCGAGTGAGTTGCACTTGGTTACCCCTCGCCTTGGCACCATTTCACCGTGGAGCACGAAGGCGACTGACATCGCACGGAACTGCGGTTTTTTTCAAGTGCAGCGTATCGAGCGCGGCACGGCATTTTATGTTGGCGGGGCGAAGGACGAAAAATTATGCGAAGCGGTATCCAGCCGGACGGCGCTAGAGATACGCCCCGAAGGAAGTACCCTTGGGGTACGGCGCGGTCTGCATGATCGGATGACGGAATCCGTCCTGGCGACGCTGGAAGAAGCGCGAGCGCTGTTCGAGCAGATTCCACCACAACCGCTCACGATCATTGACACGCTCACCGGTGGCCGGGATGCGCTAGTGGCTGCCAATTCATCCCTCGGCCTGGCCTTGTCCGAGGATGAAATCGAGTATTTACTGGATAGCTTTGCCAAGCTGGGCCGCAATCCAACCGATGTTGAGCTGATGATGTTTGCTCAGGCAAATTCCGAGCATTGCCGGCACAAGATTTTCAATGCGACATGGACGGTAGATGGCGAGGTACAACCGTTGTCCCTCTTTGGCATGATTCGCGAAACACACAAGGCCAATCCTGCGGGCACAATCGTGGCGTATTCCGATAATGCCGCCATTCTTGAAGGGGCATCCATTCGCCGTTTCATGCCGCAAACCGATGGCAGCTATATCTGGCGCGAAGAGATGACGCATTTTCTGGTCAAGGTAGAGACGCATAATCACCCCACAGCCATTTCGCCTTTTCCTGGCGCTGCCACTGGCTCGGGTGGTGAAATTCGTGATGAAGGTGCGACCGGTCGCGGCTCAAAGCCGAAGGCGGGGCTGGCAGGTTTTTCGGTATCTGATTTACGCATACCCGGCTATAACCAGCCATGGGAATCCGTTTATGGCAAACCGGATCGCATTGCCTCGGCACTGGATATCATGATCGAAGGCCCGCTGGGTGCAGCCGCCTTTAATAATGAATTCGGCAGGCCCAATCTGGCCGGGTATTTCCGCACGTTCGAGCAACAATTTGGCGACGAGGTACGCGGCTATCACAAGCCCATCATGCTGGCCGGTGGCGTGGGCAATATTGCTGATAGGGATGCGTTCAAAATCCAGTTTCCGGCGGGCACTTTGCTCATTCAGCTCGGCGGCCCGGGCATGTTGATCGGGCTGGGTGGCGGGGCGGCGTCGTCCATGGCTACCGGCAGCAACTCGGCGGATCTTGATTTTGCTTCTGTACAACGGGGCAACCCGGAAATGCAGCGACGCGCACAGGAAGTCATCGATCGATGCTGGCAAATGGGTGAAGACAATCCTGTATTGGCTATCCATGACGTGGGCGCAGGGGGCTTATCCAATGCACTGCCTGAATTGGCGCATGATGCAGGCTGTGGTGCCGTGTTTGATCTGCGCGCGGTACAAACGGAAGCACCAGGCATGAGCCCGCGCGAAATCTGGAGCAACGAAGCGCAAGAGCGCTACGTGTTGGCCATAGCACCGGCGCGGCTAGATGAATTTCGCGCTCTATGTGAACGTGAACACTGTCCGTTTGCCGTGCTGGGTGTAGCCACCAAAGATGGTCATCTGGCCGTGACGGATGCCTATTTTGATAATCGTCCTGTGGATATGCCCTTGGAAGTGCTGCTCGGCAAACCGCCACGCATGCACCGCGAGGCTAGTCGTCATATGGTGCATATGCCCGCCCTGGATCTGGCAGCGATTGATCTGAGTGAGGCTGCGCACCGTGTATTGCGCTTGCCCAGCGTGGCCTCGAAAAGCTTTTTAATCACCATTGGTGATCGTTCAGTCGGCGGGATGACCGCCCGCGACCAGATGGTGGGGCCTTGGCAAGTGCCCGTGGCTGATGTGGCTGTCACCGTTATGGGTTATGACACCTGCCGTGGTGAGTGCTTTGCCTTGGGCGAACGCACGCCGTTGGCTTTGCTGGATGGCCCGGCCTCCGGGCGCATGGCGATTGGCGAGGCAATAACGAATCTGGCCGCTGCCGATGTGGGCGATATTTCACGGATCAAATTGTCGGCCAACTGGATGGCGGCTGCGGGTCATGGACATGAAGATGCGGTGCTGTTCGATACAGTCAAGGCGGTCGCACTCGATTTTTGTCCTGCGCTGGGTGTGGCTATTCCGGTAGGCAAGGATTCCTTATCCATGCGCACGCAGTGGACAGTGACTGACGAGGCAACGAGTGCGGACAAAGCCGGTGAGCTAAAGCAAGTTGTCTCGCCGGTGTCATTAATCATTACGGCATTCGCCCCGGTGGAAGATGTTCGTCGCACCTTGACGCCTGAGTTGCGGCGTGATGCCGAGGTGGGTGAAACAGAGCTGTTGCTGATTGATTTGGGCGAGGGGCGCAACCGGCTGGGAGGCTCTGCCTTGGCGCAAGTTTATGGCGTCAGCGGTGATGTGGCACCGGATGTTGATCCTGGCTTGCTCAAGGTATTTTTCAATGCAATTCAAAAGCTTAACCGTGACGGAAAAATTCTGGCCTATCACGATCGATCTGATGGCGGCTTGTGGACGACCATTTGCGAGATGAGCTTTGCTTCGCATGTCGGTGTCTCGCTCAACAGCGATGCGCTGTGTTTTGACACGTTGATGAATGATGTCGATGGCATGGAGCGCCGACCGGATATGCTGACTGGCCGGATGCAGGATAAGTTGTTGACGGCCTTGTTTACCGAGGAGCTCGGTGCTGTGCTGCAGATTCGCCATGCGGATCGTTCCGCTGTCATGGCTGTTCTGCGTGAAGCGGGGCTGGGTCGGGTAGTGCATTTTATCGGGCATACCAATACGCAGGACGAAGTGCGCATCTGGCGTAATGCCAAGCGCGTGTTTTCTGCGCCACGGCATGAACTGCAACGCGTGTGGAGCGAGGTGAGTTTCCAGATTGCGCAATTGCGTGATGATGCGGCGTGCGCGGATGAAGAGTTTTCTGCCTTGCTGGATCATGAGGATCCGGGTTTGTCAGCGAAGGCTGCGTTTGAGCTTGAGTCGCCCTTTATCGCAACCGGCGCTCGCCCGAAAATAGCGATTTTGCGTGAGCAAGGCATCAATGGCCATGTGGAAATGGCGGCTGCCTTTGATCGGGCAGGATTTGCGGCAATTGACGTACATATGTCGGATTTACAGGCGAGGCGCATCAAGTTGGCCGACTTCAAGGGCTTGGTTGCGTGTGGTGGATTCTCGTATGGTGATGTGCTTGGCGCGGGGCAGGGCTGGGCCAAGTCGATTTTGTTCAATAACCAGTTGCATGATGAGTTTGCAGCATTTTTTTCGCGCACTGACAGCTTTTCCCTGGGCGTGTGCAATGGCTGCCAGATGATGGCGCATCTGGCACCGATTATTCCCGGCGCTGAAAATTGGCCAACTTTCCAGCGCAACCGCAGTGAGCAGTTTGAGGCGCGCCTGGTCATGGTGGAAATCCCCCCATCGCCCTCGATTTTTCTTGCGGGCATGGCGGGTTCCCAATTACCTGTGGTGGTTTCGCATGGCGAAGGACGCGCCGTGTATGACGATAATAAAACGTCGGAAAAGTCGGTGCTGGTGAAACAACTGCGCAACAAGGCGGTCGAGCTAGAAACGCTCTCCTCGCCGTTGCGGATGGCACTACGGTACATTGATAACCGTGGCGCGGTGGCGTCTACCTATCCGTTTAATCCGAATGGCTCGCCTGATGGCTTAGCCGGGGTGACTACGGCAGATGGCCGCGTGACGATCATGATGCCACACCCGGAAAGGGTTGTTCGTGCAGCACAGATGTCATGGCATCCGCGTGACTGGGAAGCGCGCTATGCAGGGGCTTCGCCATGGATGAATTTATTTTTCAATGCGCGTCGCTGGCTGAAATAACTCGGTAGTACGTGGCAGAAAAAACGTCAAGCAGCTGCCGCTTGACGCTTTTTGAGCACCGCAGAAAAACCAATACCCACCAGCATAATCAGCAAGCTAGCAGCCAGGATGATGGGAGGTATGCCGATTTTCTCCACCACGCGCGATGCGGCATAAATGCCGACAGACTGCCCCACAAAGAAGATCGAGACAGTGAGTGATATTGCCAAGCCGCGCGCTGTCTCGGTGATGGCCGTAGCGCGCGTCAGAATCGTGCTGTGCAGCAGATACATGCCAAACCCGGCACCCGCCATCACGGGGATAGCAAGAAACCAGACAGGTACAAGATAAAGCAGTATGAGGCTAATCGCGACTGAGCCGCTACCCAGCAAGACGAGATTACCGACTGAAAAATGACTTATGAGGCGTCTTGCAGTGGACGAATAAATCAGCCCTCCAGCGCCATAAGCTATGAGCGCCAAACTCGCTTTGGTCATGCTAATGTCAAACTGCGTATGTAGATACAAAGGAAGAAATGCCAGCACTGAAAATACCGCCATCCCCTCAAAACAGATGGCTGCAAAAACGGGCCATGCTTTGGATGATTGCACGACGGCAAACAGGTCGCGTGCTACGGAAAAAAATGGATTGCCAGGTGGTGCAGGCGGGCGAGGGGAGGCAGTCGTGCTAATGATCCTCGCTTGCCGTAACAACAACCCGCCAAATGTAAGATAGATGAGTGCTAACGCAGCAAACGCCCAGCGCCAACCCAAGGTGTCGACGAAGAGTCCGCCCATGACTTGCCCTGCAACCATTCCCATGATTTGCCCACTGATAAATCGAGCGAGCATCGGCTGGCGCTGGCTTAACGGCACCCGATCAGAAATCCATGCGACACCCACAGCGATGATGCCTGCTGAAAAAGCACCTGTCAGGGCACGCGCTGCAACCAGCCAGCCGTAAGAGGGGGAAAGCCCGCAGGCAATTGAGCCCAGGGTACATGCCAGGGTGGAATAGGCGATGAGATGATAGCGATCGACGCGGTCGCCCAGGGGGCCAAATACTAGCTGAAAAACACCATAGGCAACGACAAATGCGGTGATCACGCGTGCTGCACTACTAATGCTGACATCAAAACTCGAGGCGAGTATCGGCAAAAAAGGGTCGCAGATGCGAAATGATGCGGCGCTGGCGAAAGCAGCGCCGGCCAATATCAGTACGGCGCGGTTGAGATCGATATCAGTCTTAGCGGGGGGAGACATAAAAATACCAAGGTTAATTTAGTGTGTCGTCTTGTTTTGCGATAAAAGCAGGGGGCGGAATAACCGCGTCAGCCCAGGCATGACCAGCCATGTCATGAGCGTGATCATCAAGGCGGAAAATGCCGCTATTTGTAACAGTGGATGCCAACCCGAAATCAATGGCGCAACGGTGACTTGCAAAAGCACAACCGTGGGGAAAATCCCTATCCATGAAATGAACGCCATTTTAAGTCGCGATGGTGTTTTCACTCCAGGAATCGCTGCGGGGGAAAACCACGCTTCAAGGCCCGAGAGCAAACGGTACTCTGGGTCGCCTTCCGCGACATCCCCCAAGCGCTGGAGCCATTGTGCATGAGCTGCAGAGGCATCCCAAACGTTGAGGTCTTTCTGGCTGGCCCAGCGAAAAATGAATTGATATTCGCCTTGAGCAGTTTCAGGTGGAATGATTTCAGCACCTAAAAAGCCTTTGTAGTTTTTCATCTCAGCACCCATGCCACGCACGAGTTCTTCAAAGGCTGGACCGCAGTTGGGTTTTGCACGGCGGTAAACAATCCGTCGGACAGGTTGAGTTTCCGAATTATTGTCCATTTTTTAATGATTAAAATTAATGAAGTGGCTTAGAAACGAAAACGGGAGCCGTAGCCCCCGTTTTTTAGCTAACTGACTGAGTTACTCAATCTTTGCCTTAGCGCGCAGTTCATCCATATGTTTCTGAACCATGCTTTGTTGCATTTGCTGAGCAATTTGACCCTTGGCTTCTTCGAATGGAGGAATCTTAGTGTCACGTGTATCGTCAAGCTGGATAACGTGCCAGCCAAAATCGCTCTTCACTGGGGCTGTGGTGAATTTACCCTTCTCGAGTTTGGTCATTGCATCAGAGAATGGCTTAACGAAAGCGGCCGGGCTAGCCCAACCCAGATCGCCACCACGCTCTTTGGAGCCGGGGTCTTTGGATTGTTTGGCGAGATCATCAAACTTTTCGCCTTTTTTCAGTTTCTCGATAATCGCTTTGGCATCTTCTTCTTTATCGACCAGAATGTGACGTGCTTTATATTCTTTGTTACCAAGGCGTATTTTCAGTTCTTCATATTCTTTTTTGATCTGCGCATCGCTCACCGGGTTACGCTTGACGTAATCTTTTAGATAAGCACCAATCAAAACGCCTTGGCGTGCCATATCCATTTGTGCTTGCACTTCTGAATTCTTGTCCAAGCCTTTTTTGGTGGCTTCTTGTGCTAACAATTCTCGACGGACAAGTTCTTCTTTAACTGCGGCGCGCAGTTCTGGCGAATCAGACTGGCCTTGTGCAACCTGGGCTGAAATCAGCATGTCAGCGCGGCTCTTGGCCACTGATTGGCCATTCACTGTAACGAAAGCAGATGCTGATTTTCCGCCCGCATCTTTTTTTGCGGCATAAACAGTAGCGCTGCTTGCCATGGAAGTCGCTAGAGCAATCAGAAGGGCATTACGGAGCGTGTGATTCATCGTAGTTCCTGAGTTAATTAAGTGGTTGTTTCAATGGGGAATGTATGGAAATTCGTTATCCGTTATCTTTAGTATTTGTCAGCATGGGTCAGGATGACTCAGGGGCCAGCGCATTAATGCTCAATGCGTGAATTTCCCGCTTCATCAGGGATCCAAGCGCATCATACACCAAGCGGTGTTTTTGCATGGTGCTGCAGTTGCTGAATCGAGGGGACACAATGGTCAACCGATAGTGACCGCCACCGCTGCGGGCACCGGTGTGCCCGGCGTGTAGTGCTGAATCGTCGATGACTTTCAGCTCAATTGGCTCTAAAGTGGCAAGCCGTTCGCGTATCAGGTTTACAACGCTTAGGGTGCTTGTAGCGCTCATGGCTGAGGCTGGGGTATGACTTGACGGAAAGGTTTGACAATCACTTTCTCGAATACTCCGGCAATAAGAAAGGGGTCGGTGTCTGACCATTCTTGTGCTGCGGCAAGTGAGGCAAACTCGGCCACAATCAGGCTGCCGAAAAAGCCGGCGATTTGGCGGTCAGGACTGTCTTTCGCAAGGCAAGGGCCAGCCAAAACGATTTTTCCGCCAGCTGCTGTGATTTTATCCAGATGGGCCATGTGTTGTGCATGCGCCGTGCGACGAGGCTCTTCGCTGTTGGGCGCATCGTAAGCCATGATGGCATAAAGCATTATGAGTTCTCCTGCGGCATATATTTGGCTAATAGCAGCCCTTGGCCGATGATAAACAGAAACATCAATCCCATGCCGCCAAAAAGTTTGAAGTTAACCCAGATGGCGGTGCTGAAGTTGAATGCAACATAAAGATTGAGCACACCCATGGCAGTAAAGAAGGCTGCCCAAGCATAGTTGAGCCTTGCCCACAGAAAAGTCGGCAGTTGCATTTGTTTTTCAAGCATGGTGTATATCAAATTGCGACCTAAAAATTGAGATGAACCCAGTAACGTAGCGGCGAATATCCAATAGAGAATGGTTGGCTTCCATTTAATGAAGGTTTCATCGTGGAAGATAAGTGTCGCAGAGCCAAAAACAGTCACCAGTACCAGACTGACCCAGAGCATGGTGTCAACTTTGCGGTGGCGGAACCAGACCCAGACAATTTGCAGCACGGTGGCTAGAATTACAACCATGGTAGACAGCAGTATGGGTGCCTGCTTGTCAGTTATCAAGGCATCTGATCCGAGGAGGCCGAATATCTGGCTGACCAGATCAGCTGCGTCCTGCGGTTGATTTTCGGCGACCTTAAAAGAGGCGAAAAAAAGAATGACAGGAAAGAGGTCAAAAAGAAATTTCATGGCAGAGGCTTATTTGGTTTTGGCGAGATCAACCGAGGCCGAGTTAATGCAGTAGCGTAATCCGGTAGGTGCCGGACCATCCGGAAACACGTGGCCCAGATGTGAGCCACAGCGGCTGCAAGTGACTTCTGTTCGATGCATGTTATATGTATTGTCATCTACTTCAGTAACAGCCTCGGCCTCTAGCGGTACTGTAAAGCTTGGCCAACCACAGTCTGAGTCGAACTTGGATGTTGAATTAAATAAAGGTTCCCCGCAACCAATGCAGCGGTAGATGCCGGGCTCCTTGCTATCCCAGTATTCGCCGGTAAAAGCACGTTCTGTTCCCTTTTCTCGGGCAACGTGATACTGCACGGGCGTCAGCTGTTCGCGCCATTCGGCTTCGGTTTTGATGATTTTTGGTTTATTACTCATAAGAGGATGTGTAGGAATAGTGGGAATCGCATCTCACCGTGGTGGGTCCTGACTATAATCGACTACAGGTTGTTTGAAAAGCGCTCGATAATGCAAATGATTTTAGGATAATGTGATGCGAAGCATAACGGTCTTGGGCGCTGGTGTCGTGGGGGTAACTTCAGCTTGGTATCTTGCCGCTGAAGGTTATGATGTGACCGTCATTGATCGGCAAATTGCCCCAGCACGGGAAACGAGCTTTGCCAATGGCGGTCAGATTTCCGTAAGCCATGCCGAGCCATGGGCGAACCCTGCCGCATTTTGGCGCATCTTGAAATGGATCGGTCGAGAGGACGCTCCTTTGTTGTGGCGGTTACGTGCTGATTTTAACCAGTGGCTCTGGGGCGCGAAATTTCTGCGCGAGTGCACAGCGGCAAGGACACGATCGAATATCCAGTCCATTGTACAACTGGGATTAATCAGCCGACGCGAGCTGGGTACGCTACGTGAAGCGCTGGCGCTGAATTACGATCAGATCACGCGTGGCATTTTGCATATTTATACGGATCAAGGCGAATTTGATCATGCGTTGCAGCAGGCAGAATTAATGCGTGAGTTCGGTTGTGATCGAGTGCCCAAAACGCAGACTGAGTGCGCGTTGATTGAACCAGCAATCAAGCAGTCAACCGTGCCGATTATTGGTGGTACGTATACCGCAGCGGATGAATCAGGCGATGCGCAAAAATTTACCCAACTTTTGGCGCAGCAAGCCGTCGCACGCGGCGTTCGTTTTCGCTTCGGTGAAACCGTAACCGCATTGCAGCGTAGCGGCGAATGCATTACCGGCGTCACTCTGGCCACAGGTGAGCGCGTTGCAGCGGATGTCATTGTATTGGCGTTAGGCAGCTATTCGCCCCTGCTGCTGCGGCCTTTGGGGGTGCGTCTGCCGATTTATCCCGGGAAGGGGTATTCGGCTACTTTTGGTTTGCCTGAAGACGCATTGTCCAGCGAAGTGCCTACCGTCAGCTTGACAGATGATGGGGCAAAAATCGTATTTTCCCGTTTAGGGAAACGTTTGCGGGTTGCCGGAACAGCAGAATTTACGGGGTATGATCTGACGCTTAACCCGGCGCGTTGTGATGCGATGGTAAAACGTGCGCGCAGATTGTTTCCAGCGTTATCAAATGTGGAAGACATTGAATATTGGGCAGGTTTACGCCCGGTCATGCCAAGCAATGTGCCGCTGATCAGCGAGATGCGTAGCACCGGATTGGCCGGATTATGGCTAAACACAGGGCATGGCACGCTGGGCTGGACATTGGCTTGCGGGTCAGCGCGGTTATTGTCTGACTTGATTGTGGGGCGTGAGCCAGAGGTCAATGCGGAGCCATATCGTTTTAAATAAAACGTTGGACTGGGCACACATGATCAACGCGCACTACTCGAAAAGTCGGTGCTGGTGAAGCGGCGAGAAACTTTAAATTCGCCAGGCTAATGCAGATGACGCTGTGTATTTCCAGCCTGTTCTTCAGGCAGTTCAGCATGCGCTGGCTCGCCTTCAGGACTCGGGTATAAAGGGGTGCCGCAGTCGTCGCAATATTCAATGGGAAACCGTTGGCTTAGTTGGATCACTTCGGTAATATCTGCTTCTCGCAGTACAGTCTCGATCTCTGCAGATAATTCGTTGTTGTTATCTTCAGTTTCCAAGAGCGGCCAGACAACGCCATGCACTACCGTTTGATCTTGGCGCAGCGCTAAACCGATGCGATATTCTTCAGTTTGATCGTCATGGAACCGTGCAATGACGGCAACAAGGTCTGAGGGCAGAAGATTGAGTACGGTTTGCAAAAATGCGACGGCTGAGCGCAGCGACCATGGACGGGAGGCACGATCGGCGTCAAGCACGGCAGCATGGTAAGCGCCCACAGGTTGCAGTTCTAGCGCGCAAGCCGGCAAGAGTGGGCGGATGAGGTCACTGCCTTGCACAATCCACTGGCGTGTGGATTCTGCGTGGTTTCCGCCTTCCTCTTGCCAACGAAACATGGCTGCACCCTGAGGGGCCGCAATAGCGCCAATGAGATAGCGGCTGTCAGATAAAAAACTCATGGTTTCAGCCATTTTTTTCGGGTCGATTTTCACATCGCGGTCATGTTTGGCGGCTTGCGCGACTTTATCCATTAACTGGGCTGTGTCTATGTAAGTTTGCGGTATCTGATCAGGGCTGTAGAGTCTGTCGCAGAGGCTCAGTTTTGTTCCGGACGCCAGTACATTGGCTTGCAGATGTGCGCGGATAGTATCAAGTTGCGCTGTGGGAATGGCGCCAGCAGGAATTGGAAAGCGTGACCATGCCAAAATCGGAATGGCAATCATGAGCGCATCCAGGCCATCCGGAGTTTCGGCGTATCGCGTTTCAGCGCAGGCCTCGATCGTGCTGACTAAGGACCCATAGGCGGGGGAAGTCTCGCGATACAAAGGATCCAGTGCCGCCATCAAGGTTTCTTCCGCACCGCTGGCAATCAAATTCATAACGAGCGCAGTCAGCTGTTTTTCCCAGAAATCATCTTCAATCCGACTTGATGATTCACTCAGGCTGGTGGCCAGTTGAACCAGACGCAACGTATCAGGTGTCTGTTTAATGCGGCGCGGAGGGCGATTGCGTTTCATGCGAAAAGCGGGTTGGACACCCGTTACGAAGTAGAGCTAAGGGCTGTTGATTCTAGCAGTGCTTTGCGTCGTGGGTGGCTATAGTTTGCTGTGTTTGGCTCGCAAGCTAAAGGCTTGAGATGGCTCTAAATGGCTAAATGAGTCGCTAAGAAAAGAAATACTGTAGGCCGTTTATCAATGGGCGGGGTAACTTGTTTTTTCCACTCGCTGATGGAGCGTGTCGTGACGTATTCCTGCTCCAGCGTGAGATCCGTCGCCAGACATAGCAGTGTTTGTGGGCGGGCATTAGCTATTAATGCATTAAACAGAACGAGATTTCGATACGGTGTTTCAATGAAAATCTGCGTCTGTTGCAGGCGTACAGATTCTTTCTCCAGATCAATAATACGTTGACTGCGTTCTGGCTCCTTGGCGGGAAGATAGCCATGAAAAGCAAATCGCTGCCCATTCAGCCCTGACGCCATGAGGGCGAGCAGAATGGATGAAGGACCAACCAGCGGTTTGACGCACAAGCCTAGCGCATGCGCCCGCCGAACCAGCAATGCGCCTGGGTCAGCGACCGCCGGACAGCCGGCTTCGGACATTAAACCGATGTCATGCCCTGCATAAAGTGGCGCTAAAAGCCGATCAATGTCGGCAGGACCTGGTTTTTCGGGTAATTGTTCAATGGCCAACTCGCGCAGGGGGACAGGGTGTTCCATGCGCTTTAACTCTGCACGTGCAGATTTTGCATTTTCAGCAACGAAGTGCGTTAGCCGACAGGCTGCTTCGCGGGTGGTAGGCGGCAAGCAATATTGCCAGGGCGTATCGCCCAGTGCGACTGGTAATAACCAAAGGTATCCGGCCATGGCCAGTGCAGCCTAAGGTAATCGCACGCCTGCGCTACGGAGCATTTCGCACAGGGTAATGAGGGGCAGGCCAATGAGCGCGGTAGGGTCGTCTCCGCGTTGATAACGCAATAAAGAGACTCCCAGCCCTTCTGATTTAGCACTTCCCGCGCAATTCAGCGCATCTTCTTTATCGAGATAAGCTTCAATTTCCGCTTCCGTCAAATCGCGAAAACCGACGTAGGTAGGGATGCATTGAGCCTGGGAGTGGCCAGTGATACTGTTGAGCACACAAAGCCCGGTGTGAAAAATGATTTCGTTTCCACTCATCAAACGCAACTGTTGTCGGGCATTTTCCCTTGTTCCTGGTTTACCGAACCGTTGCGCACCGCAAGCGGCTACTTGGTCAGAGCCTATGATCAAGGCATTCGGAAACTGTTTTGCAATGGTCTGTGCCTTGGCCTGGGCAAGACGCTGTGCTGTAACGGCGGGAAGCTCATTGGGCAAAGCTGATTCATCAATGTCAGGTGCGGCAATATCGAAGGGTAGCTGCAAGCGACGCAAAAGTTCGCTGCGAAAGGGTGAAGTAGAGGCGAGAATGAGCTGCTGAAGCATGTTTAAGACTTGAAAAACAAAGGCCAGACATGATAACATTCAAAACTTATGTCTCACGAGACTTCTTCTTTACAAATGCCGTCTGCGGAGCCTGTGGAATCCATAGAATCTGCACGACTTTCAAATAAGATTTTGACGCCAACCATGGTGGACAGCCTTGAGTTTGCGTGCAATAGTCGTTTTATTGAGGGTAATGTGCCTTTAAAATGGCTGCCTCATTTGGCAGATCGACTACTTGAGCTTGACGGTTCATTGGCTGTCAGTTTGGAAGGATGGCAAAGCGAAGAAAAGTTTCTGCTGCGGTTGGTGATTGATGGCACGTTGCTTTTGCAGTGCCAGCGTTGTTTGGCAAGTGTTTGTTTGCCGATGCAGGTCAATAGTGTGTTGCAATTGATCAGCACCGATGATGACTGGCCAGATGAGGAGTTGATGGATGATGAGATGGATGCCATTGAGGCAAGCGAAGTGCTGGATGTTGTTGGTTTGATAGAAAATGAAGTGTTGCTGGCGCTGCCTCTTGCGCCACGGCATGAATACTGTGAGTTGCCTGGGGAAGCCGGGGCAGCTGAAAATGAATACGGTTCAGCGTCGTTTTTGGTGCTGGCCGCTTTGAAGAAGCATTGAAACAAGGAGCAATAAATAATGGCTGTTCAGCAGAATAAAAAATCCCCTTCCAAGCGTGGCATGCATCGCGCACATGATTTCCTGACCGCACCGGCACTTGCGATTGAGGCAACGTCAGGCGAGGTTCATCTGCGTCATCATATTTCGCCTTCTGGCGTTTATCGCGGCAAAAAAGTCATCAAGGCTAAAGGCGAGTAAGTTTTCAAGATGAATTCAGCCGGATGCGAACCGCGTGTCCGGCTGTTTTTTTGTCGAGAAGCTTGAATCATGGCCATTACCCTGGCGATCGATTGCATGGGGGGCGATCATGGCCCCCAAGTCACGTTACCTGCGACATTTGATTTTTTGCGTAAAAATCCCTCGTGTTCCGCTATTTTGGTTGGACCGGAGTTGGTATTGCGCGCTTATGTCACGCCGGTTGAACAAGAGTTTGGGGCACGCATTTCTGTGCACAATGCAACTGAAGTGATTGGTATGGAAGAGTCCATTGCAAGTGCATTGCGTGGCAAAAAAGATTCATCTATGCGCGTGGCGATCGACCTGGTTAAAGAGGGGGTTGCTCAAGCGGCGGTTTCAGCCGGGAACACCGGTGCATTGATGGCTATTTCGCGCTTTGTGCTAAAGACCTTGCCGGGTATTGACCGACCAGCGATTTGCACTGTATTGCCTTCTCGGCGTGGTGCAACTTATGTGCTTGATCTGGGTGCAAATGTCGATTGCAGCGCCGAGCATTTGTTGCAGTTTGGCATCATGGGTGCCATGCTGGCTTCTGCGCTTGAACACAAAGAGCGCCCGAGCGTTGGACTACTCAATATTGGCGAAGAAGACATCAAGGGCAACGATATCGTTAAGCGCGCTGGTGAGTTATTGCGGCAAAGTGATCTGAATTTTTTTGGCAATGTGGAAGGCAATGATATTTTTAACGGTACAACAGATGTCGTGGTATGCGATGGCTTTGTTGGCAATGTCACCTTAAAAGCTTCTGAGGGTTTGGCGCAAATGATTTCCAGTGGTCTAAAAGAGGAGTTTTCGCGCTCGATTTTCACCCGGTTAGCGGCTTTAATTGCCATGCCTGTATTGAAATCCTTTCGCCGCCGCTTTGATCACCGTCGTTACAATGGCGCAAGTTTATTGGGGCTAAAAGGTATCGTGGTTAAAAGTCACGGCTCTGCTGATCGGCTGGCATTTCTATCGGCTTTGACGCGAGCAGCAGAGGCTGCGCGCCAACAGCTACCGATTAAAATTGCTGAGCGTATGGCTGCCGTATCACCAGCGCCGACTATTTAGATTTAGGAGTGATTCTTGCGGTTAATTTTCAACGTGATTAATCGTTCGCCGTTTAAAGGCTTATAGCAATGATCTTTACGCGTATTACAGGCACAGGCAGCTACTTGCCTGGCCAACCCGTCAGTAACCAAGCGCTAATCGCTTTGCACGCGCTTGATTCGTCCGATGACTGGATATCCGAGCGCACAGGCATTCGCGCCCGACATATCGCCGCAGTCGGTGAGACCAGTAGCGATTTGGCCTTTCATGCTTGCCAGCGGGCGCTTGCTGCTGCGGGACGCTCAGCGAATGACGTTGATTTGATCATTGTGGCAACATCAACCCCAGACTATATTTTCCCCAGTACAGCCGCCTTGTTGCAGAAGAAGCTCGGCATTACCAATGGCGCCCCGGCATTCGATGTGCAGGCAGTATGTAGCGGGTTTGTCTATGCGTTGAGTGTGGCAGAAAAATTTATCCGGTCTGGCTCACACCAATGCGCGTTGATTGTGGGTAGCGAAGTTTTTTCGCGCATCATGGATTGGTCGGATCGTGGAACCTGTGTTTTGTTCGGTGATGGTGCAGGTGCGGTCGTGCTTGAAGCGTCAAACAGCCCTGGGGTTTTGGCCACAGCACTGCATGCCGATGGCAGTCATGCCGACATGCTCTCTGTTCCAGGCCAAATCCGTGGTGGGCAGGTGACTGGTGACCCATTTTTGCGAATGGATGGTCAGGCAGTATTCAAGTTTGCAGTTAAGGTGCTTACCGAAGTGGCCAACGAGGTTTTACATACAGCAGGCTTGACGGTTGATCAGCTTGACTGGCTCATTCCGCATCAGGCGAATGTGCGGATATTGCAATCGACTGCAAAAAAACTGGGGTTGCCTAGTGAAAAATGTATCGTGACAGTCGATCACCATGGTAATACCTCTGCGGCATCCATTCCCCTAGCGCTTGATGAAGCGGTATGTCAAGGGCGGGTGCAACCAGGTCAAAACCTGCTGCTGGAGGGTGTGGGTGGCGGATTTACCTGGGGTGCGGTACTCCTTACATTCTGAATCCTGAGTATTCGAGATCATCATAATGAAATTTGCACTTGTTTTTCCTGGCCAAGGCTCGCAATCGCTAGGCATGATGGCGCATTACGGTGATGCCAGCATAATACGGACTACGTTCGATGAAGCTTCGGCTGCACTGGGCCGCGATCTTTGGCAGTTGGCGGCTGAGGGCCCGGCAGAAGCTTTAAATCAGACCGTAAATACGCAACCCTTGATGCTCACCGCCGGGGTGGCTATCTACCGCTTGTGGCTGGAAAAAGGTGGTGTGCGCCCCACTGTCATGGCAGGACATAGCCTGGGTGAGTATTCTGCGCTAGTGGCAGCGGAGGTTATTTCGCTCAAGGATGCCGTGCCCCTGGTTGAGCTTCGTGCGCAAGCAATGCAAGAAGCAGTAGCTCCCGGAGAAGGTGCAATGGCAGCCATACTGGGCCTGGATGTGGAGGCAGTGATTGCGGCTTGCGCTGAGGCGGCGCAGGGCCAGGTTGTCCAGGCGGTTAATTTCAATGAGCCTAAGCAAACCGTCATCGCGGGTCACAAGGCTGCTGTCGAGCGGGCAGCCGAGGCGGTCAAGGCCAAAGGCGCAAAACGGGCGTTGATGCTGCCTGTTTCTGCTCCTTTTCATTGCAGCTTGATGCTGCCAGCTGCTGAAAAATTACGTGTGCGTTTAGCACAGACAAGTTTTTCAACTCCGCAAATTCCTGTGCTGAATAATGTCGACGTTGTTCAGCTGACCGATCAAGAAGCCATTAAAGAAGCACTGGTGCGCCAAGCGGCCTCCCCCGTGCGCTGGGTTGAGACCATGCAAGCAATGCGGCAAATGGGGGTTACCCATGTGATTGAGTGCGGTCCGGGCAAAGTGCTATCAGGCCTGGCCAAGCGGTGCGATGAAAATCTCACGGGGATAGCTATGGCAGATAGCGCCGGAATTGACGCTGCATTAACATTATTGAGTACGCACTGAGGCAGAGCATGAATGATTTGCATGGACAGGTTGTATTGGTCACCGGAGCGTCGCGCGGCCTAGGACGGTCAATTGCATTAGCGCTTGGCGCGCATGGGGCAACAGTCATCGGTACAGCGACGTCTGCTGCTGGTGCGGCGGAGATTCAGAAAACACTTGATGCAGCCAACATTATGGGCTGGGGTGCTGTTGCCAACGTGACAGACGCCGCGCTGTGCGAAGCCCTGCTAGGCGAGATTGAAAATAAGTTTGGTACGGTTTCTGTGCTTGTCAATAATGCCGGAATCACTCGCGACAACCTCGCTCTGCGCATGAAAGAGGACGAGTGGGATGACGTAATGGAAACAAACCTGAAAGCGGTGTTTCGCCTTTCGAAACTCGTCATGCGCGGCATGATGAAAGCGCGATTTGGTCGCATCATCAACATTACTTCGGTCGTGGGCGAAGCGGGTAATCCAGGCCAGGCAAACTACGCAGCAGCCAAAGCCGGCGTGGCAGGCATGAGTCGCGCGCTAGCACATGAACTGGGTAGTCGCAATATCACGGTCAATTGCATTGCGCCAGGATTTATTGATACCGATATGACCCGTGCGCTGCCCGAAGCGCAACGTGATGCGCTGCTTAAAAAAATTCCTCTGGGCCGCCTTGGACGACCAGAAGAAGTTGCGGCGACGGTAGCCTTTTTGGCCTCGCCACACGCTGGATACATTACAGGCAGCACAATCAATGTAAATGGTGGCATGTATATGACCTGATTTCTTCAAAGAAGTCAGTTCTTTTTGTTAAACTAGGCAAGTTTTTAATAGCCGATAAATCAAGGAAGGAATTTCAATATGGATAACATCGAACAACGCGTCAAGAAAATCGTAGCTGAACAGCTTGGGGTGAATGAAGCCGACATTAAAAACGAATCTTCGTTTGTAGATGATCTGGGCGCTGACTCCCTGGATACCGTTGAGCTGGTCATGGCGCTAGAAGAAGAGTTCGAGTGCGAGATTCCGGATGAGGATGCAGAAAAAATTACCAGCGTTCAGCAGGCGATTGACTACGTCAATTCCAATCTAAAAAAATAAAACAAGTTTCACCACATCACTACTTTTCATTTCGGGAGTCACTCGTGCCAGATGTATCACTTGCGCCATCTACTTCACGGCGTCGCGTAGTTGTTACCGGTCTGGGTCTTGTATCACCCGTGGGCAACTCTGTTCCGGAGGCTTGGGCGAATATCATCGCCGGGAAAAGTGGCATCGGATTGATTACGCGATTTGACGCATCAGCCATATCGGTGCAGATCGCTGGCGAAGTGAAAGATTTTGATGTCGCTACCTATCTATCCGTCAAGGAAGCACGCCGAATGGATACATTTATCCATTACGGTATGGCTGCTGGCATTCAGGCAGTGCGTGATTCCGGTATTGAGGTCACCGATGAAAATGCGGATCGCATTGGCGTAAATATCGGCTCGGGCATTGGTGGTTTGCCAATGATTGAAGAAACCCACAATGATTTTCTGGCCGGTGGGCCACGCAAAATTTCACCTTTCTTTATTCCTAGCACCATTATCAATATGATCTCTGGCAATTTATCGATCATGTATGGAATGAAGGGGCCGAATATTTCTGTTGTGACGGCCTGTAGCACGGGTTTACATGCCATTGGTTTATCTGCACGCATGATTGAATATGGTGATGCCGATGTGATGGTGTGTGGCGGCTCAGAAGCCTCTATTACGCCGCTGGCGATTGGTGGTTTTGCCTCGGCCAAAGCGCTATCAACCCGTAATGATGATCCGGCGGCAGCGAGTCGTCCGTGGGATAAAGCGCGCGATGGCTTTGTGCTGGGTGAAGGTGCGGGCGTCATGGTGCTGGAAGAATATGAACATGCCAAGCGGCGAGGCGCGAAAATTTATGCCGAGCTCACGGGCTTTGGCATGGCCGCAGATGCCTTTCACATGACCGCGCCCAATACTGATGGCCCTAAACGCAGCATGCAAACCGCCATGAAAAACGCGGGCGTTAATGCTGATGATGTGCAATATTTGAATGCCCATGGCACCTCAACGCCGCTAGGCGATAAAAATGAAACCGAAGCTATTAAATTGGCTTTTGGTCATGATGTTGCCCAGCGGTTAGTGGTTAATTCCACCAAGTCGATGACCGGACATTTGCTCGGTGGAGCTGGGGGGATTGAGTCAATCTTTACTGTGCTGGCAATTCATCACCAGATCAGCCCGCCGACAATCAATATTCTCGACCAAGATCCTGAATGCGATCTCGATTACTGTGCCAACACCGCACGACCTATGAAAATTGATGTCGCGATGAAAAATAATTTTGGCTTCGGTGGCACGAACGGCACACTCATTTTCCGCAAAATTTAGCTATTCATTGCGATGAAGCCTGTCGCAAAGCTTTCTATTCATGTCAGGCCATCTTGTTTTTTGAAGCGTCTGGTGTGGCTTGCGCATCTAGTTGCGGTCTGTATTGTCTTAAGCAGCAATATCCCCAGTGTGTTGCAAGGGGCTTTGTTTTTGTTGATTGGTACTTCATGGATGAAATACGCGAGCATGGCAGCAGCAGGAAAAAGCATAACCGCGCTCATTTTACATAGCGATAACCGAATTGAAAAAGTCTTGAATCCGCTAGTGGGGGATGGCGGTGGCGATACGGCGAGTATCTTAACAAATGACATGGTTTTGCACCCACATACCACTGTTTTTCCCTTCTTGGTTATCTT
>WOZP01000144.1 GCA_011620215.1 Rugosibacter sp. | reverse complement strand
GCCCAAACCCATGGCAAGCAGAAAAGCAATGGCACCGTAGAAGGTAAAGTGCGCCAGCTTGTCCCAAGGTGGAACAAAAATTCCGCCGGTTGATGGTGCGGAGATAAACAAGAAAATAACCAGTAGAGCCGCTGCGATAATGCTGATTAAGCGGCCCCGACTCGCTGGATCAGTACGCATGCTGGTCACGTGCGACGATAAGAATAGTTTTCATGATGATCCATAAGTCGAGTCCGAGTGACCAATGGCGTAGATATTCCAAGTCGTACTCAATACGTTTTTGCATTTTATCTACTGTGTCGGTTTCGCCACGGTAGCCACTTACCTGCGCCCAGCCAGTGATGCCGGGCTTGACCTTGTGCCGCACCATGTAGCCCCTGATAAGCTTGCGGTAGAGTTCGTTATGGGCGACAGCGTGGGGGCGGGGGCCGACGATGCTCATGCGCCCTTGTAATACATTTATAAATTGTGGCAGTTCATCAAGAGAAGTTCTGCGCAGGATGGCACCGAACGGTGTGACGCGTTTGTCATTCTTTGACGCCTGCGTAACGTGAGCCCCATCCTCGCAGACGGTCATGGAGCGGAACTTGTAGACGATGATTTCTTTGCCGTCCACCCCATAGCGCCGTTGTTTGAAGAGAATAGTACCGGGTGAGCTTATCTTTACACCGATGGCGATAGCCAGCATGATCGGCGCGATGAGAACGAGAATCAGGAGTGACAGAATGATGTCACTGCCACGCTTGATCAGGCCATTCACGCCGTTAAATGGTGTGTCGCACACGGCTACGACCGGCATACCGGCTACATCGTCTACTTGCCCCTGAATCAGGTCGGTAACAAAGATGTCAGGTGCGAAGTAGATCGAGGCGGTTGTGTCGCGCAGGTCTTCTAGTAAAGCAAGGATGCGTGGCTGCGTCGTCATTGGGAGCGTAATGTAGATCAAATCAATGCCGTTCTTCCTGACGAATTCTGCAAGCATGTCCATCTTGCCCAGCAAATTGCGTTTCACCAATGGGTCGTTAAGACGTTGACTATCGCGGTCGTCAAAGAAACCGATCACCCGGGTGCCTAAATAGGGCTTGTCGTGGAAATGCTTTGTTAAACGCAGACCGGTCTCACTGATGCCAACGATCACTGCCGTTCGCTGATAGCCTTCTAGCGAGAGGATTCGTGGCACTAGGCGTCGGGCCATCTCATTCGCGGCGACTAACACAGTCGGCGTGACCAGGAACCAGGAGAGCATCACCTGTTGCGAAAACTGATTGAGATAGCCGCTGGCATAGCCGAAGAAAAACAGGATGGCTGCCAGCATGACCCAGCTGATGACGATATCGCGAAGCAGCTTGCGAAAGCGGTCGTTTAGCCGCGATGTTCCCGGAAAGCTGAGCGAAAATACGATCAGCGCCAGGATGACATATGGTGCATCAATTGTTTCTTCATGAAAAAAGGCGACACCAAACAGGCTGGCGATAATGATCAGTGGGTCGAGAAAAATGCCGAGCAACGAGTGGATGCTGAGCTGCGAACGAAGCAAGCTTTGCTGATGACCCAGAGCGGAGAGCATGTGAGATGGATGGTTGATAATATGAAAGTACTTGAGCTAGCCACTCTACAGCGTGAACATGAGAGATTTATGACGGTTTGTTTTTGATCAAGACTTCTCGCGAAGTAAATTGCCTGTGTAAGGAAACGGTCACATCCGGTGCTTAGAATTCCGGATCCATGCAAAGCATTAATAACTACCGTCGCTGGTTGCCCTTGCTCGTCGCTACATGCAGTACTGCGTGGGTTGGTGGTGTACGTGCCGACGAGGCAGATGTCTTTAATTTCAATCTTAACCAGAGCGTCATGCACGATAGCAATGTGTTCCGGTTACCTGACGATGTGAGTTTGCAGTCGCAGATCGGTACTGGTCAGCGTGCGGATAGCACTACCATCACTTCCGTGGGTGTTGTTATGGATAAGCTGCTAGGCAGACAGCGTTTGCATGCTGACTTGAATGCCAGTCGCGTGCGCTATGCACAGTTCAATTTTCTTGATTACGACGGGTCGAATATCAAAGGTGTTTGGGATTGGGTGCTAGGCAACCGATGGCACGGCGAAGTTGCTTTTTCGCGGAATAAAAGCTTGACAGGTTTTAGTGATTTTCGCAGTCCGGTGAAGAGTCTCAATACCTACCAACGACTGTCTTATGGCGCTAATTACTGGTTGCATCCAGACTGGTCGGTGGGGGTGAGTATGTTCCAGGCGAAGAGTGATAACAGCTCGGACTTGCGTGAAACGGGAAAATTCGAGGCCAATGGTGCTGAAGCGGTCGCCAAATTTATGCCACGTAATGGAGACTCTCTTGCCTTGCGCTTACGCCGTACCGAGGGTGACTACCCGAATCGCGAGCCGACACCGAATGGTCTTGTTGATAATAGTTACTCACAAGATGAAATCGAGGGCAACTTGGGGTATCGCCTGACGGGGGCAAGCCGAGTCGATGCCCTTGTTGCTGGTGTGAAGCGTAATCACAAGCAGGTGAAGGTGCGTGATTTTTCAGGGGTGACAGGACGTCTCTCGTGGTCTTGGCTGATGTCTGGATCGACGCAGCTCAACATCACCACACGACGGGAAATCGGGGCGCAGGATGACATCTTGTCAAGCTATGTAGTCACGCGAGGTATCGGTCTGGGCGCAACCTGGATGCCGACAGCCAAGACATCCATGCAGGCGTCAGTCGAACGGCGAGTGCGTGATTTCTTGGGGGACCCCGTCGCAATACTGAGTAGCATCGAGAAGCGTAAAGACAGACTGAACGTTGCCTCTTTGTCAGTTAGTTATGTCCCAATTACAAGCCTGAAACTTAGCATGACGTTGTCCAATGAGGAGCGTGAATCAAACTATTCGGGATTCCCTTATCGGGACAAAATTATAGTGGCTAACGCACAATTCAGTTTTTAGATTTTTTCAGTATCCTCGTCAAAGCGACGATAACGTTGCAGCATAACAGCCCCTTTTCACGGCCCTTTTTCGCCGTCTCATCAGCGCCGACTTTTTTATTAGCCGGATATGCACCATGCTGATTTGAGTACGATTTTTCTACTGACTCATCGACTAGCGCTGAGTGCTAGTTGCAGACTAAATTTTCAGGCTGAATTCTGCCAATGCGTCAGGTAGCTTTCAATCGAGGTAACGCAAAAAAAATCTCGCCTACAGTCTGCAGACGAGATCTAAGCAAGCGTAAATCAGATGTTTGCTGGACTGCTGTTTTTGCGACGAGTCATGAAGCCAAGCAAGCCCAAACCGGCGAACATCATCGCGTAGGTTTCTGGCTCAGGCACTGGTGCCGTCAATACAATGAGCTGTGATGCGGGGTTTAACCCCTGGGTGCCATCTTGTATCTGCTCAGCAACCAGATAGATCGTGCCATGCTCATCCACAGTGACGCCTTCGATTGCATTGTGGGGCAATATATTGCTGAGATCAAAGCTGCTCAAGACCTGCCCGAGGCGGTTCACTTCAACCAAGCTTTTCGAACCCAAGCTTAGCACCAGTAGATTATCAGCTGCGGCAGTGCCCAACAGTGCATTTACGGGAGACAGCGTTTGCACATCTGACAAAGTCGATAAATTCATCAGCGTCGGGTTGAACAACTGCGTCATCGTTGACGTGCCGCCGCCGGGAGGCGAAGACCCGTCACCACTGAGAGAGGGTGGGCTACCGGTGGCGGCGGCGAAGGTCAGCGTTCCTGCAAGGATATTCTCCGGACTCTGCTGCTTGATCGTTATGAAACTACCGTCACGCGGATCGTAGCTGATGCCTTCCATACCGTTGTTGCCCACGGCTACATTGCTGGTGGACACAAAACTGTTGACCAGAGTAGCGGTGCCGCCAGCGGTGTAGTTGAAGCGATAGGCATCTTGCAATCGCTCTTCCCCGAGAACCAGCGCTCCGCCACCCAGATAAGTCAAACCTTCGGTATCGTGTTTGGTGCTACCGGTGCCATTCCAGTCGAAGTTCATATGGCTTATCGTCTGGCCGGTGAGCGAAGTTTCAATCACGCCCGTGCCTTCATCGCCAACGAAGAACAGCGTACCGCGGTCCCGGGCATAAGTTACTGCCGATGCTTCGAGGCCAGAAATGCCTCCGCTAGTGCCGTTCAGGATGTCAAGTGCATAGACACTGGATACAGCGTAGTTACCCAGGTTGATAGAGTTCGCCGCGTGTGCGGGAATACTGCATACCGCTGCGACCGCGAGAATTAGATTTTTGATTTTCATGAAATTTCCTCTCAAACCTGACGCTTACGGGCAATGAATCCAAGCAGACTCAGCCCGGCCAGCATCAGTGCGTAGCTTTCGGGTTCTGGCACTGCGGCGATAGTGCCCGGTGAACCAATCTCGATAGCGCTGTTCGCCGCAATAAAGGCACCGTTGGTACCAACGACACTCAGTTGCGAGATCGCAGTGTTGTTCAGTCCTGCAGCGTTGTCGAATGTTTGATAGGGAGAACTACTGTCCGATGCACCGAAGCTGACGTTAGCCTGCAGAACGCCGCTGTCATTATAGATATTGACCGCATCAGCAGTAGCGCTAAAACCGATGCCGGAGCCGCTGTAGTAGCCAATGGCAAAATTTGCCGGAGCGCTAGCACCAAACCAGTTGGTAATAAAGCTGGCAGCAGTAGTAGTGTTACCTTCAATGAAAATCACTGATTGACCAGCAGCAATACTGCTAACGCCATTTAAAGCCACCGCCGAGGCGAACGAGTTAGAGTTATCGTCCACCTTCCAGCCGCTGATACTCAGCGCTGAAGCGCCGGTATTGGTGAGTTCGAACCAATCCGCATTGACAGGCGAGTTGCCGCTGCTCCACGGGGCGACTTCGGTGATTCTGACATCGGCGTGCGCCATCGTGGCACCAGCTGTCAAGAGAGCGGCAATAACACCCAGTAAGGGCTTTCTTAAATTTGTTTTCATATACTTCTCCGATACGGATAAATGTTAATAAAAAAGCAGCAAAGTGATATTTTTTGATATCCAATCCGCTGGTCTGCGGAATGGCTTTTTTAGCGCAGCATTCATCAATATAGGGTTGTTGTGTGAAAGTCCGGTGAAGCCACATGGCTTGCGCACTAGCCCGATTAGACTAGCGTGCGTTTTAATCCAATTTAGAGTTTGTTTGTATCAGTGTTGCACCTGTAACAAAGTTAACTGCTATCTGGCTGAGGTGGTTGCCGAACCTCTGAAGGCCACAACGCTCACCAGACAGAGGCCCGTTAGCATGAGTGCATACGGTGCTGGTTCGGGTACAGGCATGACGACGCTACTGATCCATTGAGTGTAGGTAGAAACGAGCATCCCACCACCGCCTGTGCCGAATGTGGAGGCGGTTTGCCCCGCCATACTTGTGAAGGTGAAAGTGTTTACGCCGGCCAGCCGCCACTTGCCATCACTGCTATGAATGAAGGCCGGGCTGCCTGAGTCGCCTCCGCCAACGGTTGTTTCCAAAGCATTTCCAAGCGTGCTTCCTCCCATTAGGTTGCTTGTACCCCTAGGCCCGTCAAAGTCGAAATAATAGATCTCTGCTTTGCCGTTACCTTCGTCATCAAGAGCGAATTGATCAGCATTGTTTTGCCCTGTACGTTTGATTGCAGGGTTGGCAGGTATTGTGGCACCTGTATTGCCCATACCGCTGGCCCCATAGCCAACAAAGGTTAACGTTGTACCCGTTGCAAGTACATCGTGTTGCAATTCATAAATTGGCACGCCTGCTGGCACTGGATTGGCGAGGCGGATGATGGCAAGATCGTCGTTCAAGTTGGGCGAATTGAAGCCGTGATAATCAGGATGAATAAAGACTTCTGCGGCACCGATCCGTTGCGTTAGATCGCCACCGAAGTTCAAGTTAAAGGTGACACTCTCAAGCGTTGCATTAGCGACGACATGGGCGGCGGTCAAAATGTAGTTTGGCGCAATTAATGTTGCGGTGTAAGTGCCTGTCCCTACTGACAGGCTACCAACGCCTGCCCAGGGTGAAGTCGTCGTGTTCGGATCAATGCGGGCCGCAGGGGAATCAGGGCTCACGCCTGACATAAGTGCATGTGCCTGGTTGATGGACAGGACGAACAAGGCTGAAACAATCAGAGAACGGAGTGTCATTTAGCAATGCTAACGGTATTACATTGCATAACAAATAGTCGATGCGCAACGACATATAGTTCTTTTGGACTATTTTGGAAGCTGCATTCGATAGGCGCTGTCGGGGTTTACTGTCCCTGCGGTTTGATGGGCTTTTCAGACTATATCCAGGAGCTTAAGCGCCATAATAATTGCAATACATTCGGTGGAAAATGAGCAGAGCACTACAAGTTAATTTTTTTTATTGATTCTTTAGTACTAAAGAAATCGTATTTAATTTTCACATTGCTGTAACGATGGTTGATGCAGTTTTTCTGGATAAGTCTCATAGCAAATATGCCATCGAGTTTTATGCCCCATCGATTGTTGTCTAGCCTGACTTACTTTAAAGGAGCTATCCCATGAAATCGCAAAAACCTCGTTCTATCTTTGCTAAAACACTCGCTATGGCCACGCTTGCCATTGGGCTCTACGCAGCACCGGCCTCTGCGACGATCTACAACATTGGTACGGTATCCAGTACCCCGTACATCAATTCGGTCGTGTTGCCAGCCGGAAATTTTCTTGATAACTATAATTTCAGCGTCTCAGCCTTGGCGAATGATGTGGCCGCAAGTGCCGTATCACTTGATTTACTGCTGGGTAACATGAGCTTCTTACACATCAACAATCTTGCCTTCTCTCTTTACGATGGTTCCAATACGCTAATTGCCTCCTCAAGTGGAAGCCCACCGGCTTTTGATTCTGTACTGAGTGTTGGCAACTATCATTTTGAATTAGCTGGTCAAGCCAATGGTTTGTCGGGTGGTGCTTACCTGTTCTCGGTTGTCGCAGTTCCAGAGCCTGAGCAATGGGCACTATTCGCCATAGGAATGGGTCTTCTTGGTGTAATGAGTCGGCGTCGCGCGAATCGCTCCTGAACTAGGGTAGTTCATCAGCAGGAACCATGGGTAGCCATCCCCATGGTTTTTTCGCTCGATCGATATGGTCTGTTCATACCATGTGCTGCACGTCGACTGCTGCAATTCCTGTAACTTGCTTCCTTCAAGATGCAATCCATGCGGAAAGGCATGTCGCCATTCCCTTGTTGCTTGGCACTTCCAGGTGCGCATTGAAAAAGGAGAGCACGCGTCATGAATACGAAATTTCTCAAGTCACTGGTCGGCGCCGTCTGCTGCATCGGCCTGCTGTCGGCGGCTCCTGCATATGCCGCGCCGGCAGTTCTGAATTTTTATGGCATCACCAGCAACGATTCGACTGGCAATGCGGTCGCTGACGGCGTAGCGAATTTGCGGGCGGAAGTAAGTGATATCGGTGAGAGCTTGGTGCGGTTCAAGTTCACCAACAACTCCAATTATTCGAGTCTGACCGACGTCTATTTCGCTGATGGGGCACTGCTCGGGATCAGCGGAGTCGCCTCCAGCAGCGGGGTAAGCTTTACGGGAGGAAGTGCATCGCCACCCGACCTGCCCGGTGGGAATAGCGTTTCTCCTGCTTTTCAGACGACCGCCGGCTTTTTGGCAGATGCCGATAGCCCGCCAACCAAGAATGGCGTCCAGAACAGCGATGCGACCGGCGAGTGGCTGGCGATCGATTTCTCGCTCAAGAGCGGCAAGACTTTTGCCGACGTGCTGGCCGCGCTGGCCCTGCCCGGTAGCATTCCAACCGCCGCCACCCCCTGGTTGCGTGTTGGCCTCCATGTGCAAAGCTTCGCAGGGGGTTTCAGCGAAAGCTTCATAAATTCACCCATACCCGAACCTGAAATCTACGCCATGCTGCTGGCAGGCCTCGGTCTGGTCGGCTTTGCCGCCCGCCGCCGGAAGCAGGACAAGGTGGCCTGATCCGCAGTTTTCCTTCCGGCCATACAGGCTGGGGGGATGGCCCCTCGCGGTGATGGCATGGCTCTGCCATCACCGCTTTTTTATTGCAGTCCGTAGACCGAATTACCTATATCCGCGCTGCCTTCCCACCAATCGGTTGTCACAATCCTGGCGGAGAATTCAAAACATCCAAACTGCCTGTTTCACACACAACTTAGGAATTTATTTTATGCGTACCCTATTCAAACCCCTCGCTCTGGCTACGATAATCGCTTGCGGTGCCGCTCAGGTCCAGGCCGCTTGTCTGGATAACCGCACCAATGTTTTTGTCGGCGCTGTGGATTCGGGTGTCATCAACAAGGACATCGGCGGCATCTGCATCAATGACCGCATCATTGACACTGCTGTTGAGGGTGCCAACTGGGGCAACCATGGTGAATTTGTCAGCGCGGTTTCCGCACTTACCCTGGAATGGCAGAAAACGAAAAAAATTACCGTCCAGGAGCGTTCCGGGCTGATGCGAGTCGCCGCCCAGGCCGCCGTGGGCAAGACCCTGTCGGTGAAAATCGCCGCCATCAATGATTTTCACGGCCAGTTATTAAGCCCGGGCAATTTTTCCGGCAAGCCGGTGGGCGGCATCGACATGCTGGCGGCGTATGTCAACAGCATACGTGCCAAATCGCCCAACAGTGTGGTGGTTTCCGCCGGCGACCTGATTGGCGCCACGCCGCTCATCTCCGCCCTGTTCCATGACGAACCGACCATTGAAGGCATGAATATTCTTGGTCTGGATGTTAACGCCGTGGGCAACCATGAGTTTGACGAGGGCAAGGACGAGTTGTTGCGCATGCAAAACGGTGGCTGCCATCCCACCGACGCTAATTCCTGCCAGGGCAACCAGGTGGGCACGCCCTATCCGTTCGAGGGCGCCAAGTTCAAGTTCCTGGCCGCCAACGTGGTGGAAAAAGCCGATGGCAAGACCCTGTTCCCGGCCTACGCCATCAAGAATTTCAAAGGTAACAAGGTGGCCTTCATCGGCATGACCCTGAAAGCCACGCCCAGCATCGTCACCCCCAGCGGTATCAGCACGCTGGACTTCAAGGACGAGGCCGAGACCGTCAACGCGCTTATTCCAGAATTAAAGGCGCAAGGTGCAAAGGCAGTGGTAGTCGTGGTGCACGAGGGCGCAGTGGATAGCACTTCCAGCGTCATCAACGACTGCACTGGCATCTCAGGTGCTCTTCTGGATATCGTCAAGCGTATGGATGACGAGGTAGATCTGGTGATCAGCGGCCATACCCACCAGGCCTATCTGTGCAGCCTGCCCAACAGCGTCGACCGTAATATCCCGGTCACCAGCACCAATGCCATTGGCCGCATGGTCACCGAGATTGACATGACCCTCAACACTGCCACGCGCGAGGTGGAAAGTATTGCCGTTGACAACGTCTTGGTGGATCGCAGCAACCCAGCCATGACTGCGGTGCCTGCGTTAACTACACTGGTAAGCAACTACAACGCGCTGGCCGCGCCTCTGGCCAATCAGGCCATTGGCCTGATCACCGCTGCCATCACCCGCAGCAGCAATAGTGCAGGGGAATCCGCCCTTGGCGACGTGATCGCCGATGCGCAACTGGAGGCTACCGCCCCGGCAGACCTGGGTGGAGCAATCATCGCCTTCATGAATCCAGGTGGCATCCGCGCCGACTTCACCTACGCCTCCAGCGCCGCTGGCGAAGGCGATGGCGTGGTGACCTACGGCGAAGCCTTCATCGTGCAGCCGTTCGGCAACTCCTTGGTGACCAAGACGTTGAGCGGCCAGCAGCTCTATGATTTGCTCGAGCAGCAGTGGGGCGTCCTTCAGCCTTTCGCCCGCATCCTGCAGGTGTCGAAGGGCTTCGCTTATCAGCATACCTTCGACACTACGCCCGCCAACTTCGCGGCTCAAAAAGGCGGCAAGTTCGTCTGTGACGGCAGCGTGCAACTCAATGGCGTGCCCATCGACAAGCTTGCCAGCTACCGTGTGACCATGAACTCCTTCCTGGCCACCGGCGGCGACAACTTTACGGTGTTCAATGCAGGTACCGCCCCGCTGGGCGGCGCTGTCGATCTGGATGCCATGAAGGACTACTTCGCGGCCCATACCCCTGCAGCCCCGGGTACTCAAGACCGTATTGTCAAAGTTGCTACCTGCCCGGTTACCCCCTGATTTTTAAATAATCGGTGGGCAATCCCCGGTCGTTTGTTGACAATCGACTTGTTGCCCTGGCGAAAGAAGTTACCCCCGGATCTCGCCCGCTACGCTAGCGAGATCCGGGATCCAGGGCTGCATGGTTTCCTTCTGGATTTCAGCTTTTGCTGGAATCACAAGACTCGATCTTCCCCCTCATTTGGGCGATGGCACTTCATGCTGTCGCCGTTTTTTTGTATATCTACAAGCTGCTTCGCTGCAAGCAGATTTTGCTGGTTGCGTAATCGCGTTGTAATAATGGGCTGGTAACTTAGCCCGCTGTTAGCGCAGGTGCGGAGATGTTAGGCACCCTTTCTTCCATGATGCATACCAAGGAATTTTCAATGCCTGCTTCTTCTTCGTCTTCGTCTTCATTTATGTGCCGCAATAACCTGATCCTTTTTCTGATTGTCGCTGTTCTTGTTGGTTGCAGTAGCGACGATGGAAAAAAACCCGCTACCCAGGTTGCCGCCAAGGTTAACAAAGAGGAAATTACCGTTCATCAGATCAACAATGTATTAGAGCGCGCGGGCAATATCCCGCCAGAGCAGGCTAAAGTGGCAGGCAAGCAGATTCTTGACAAGCTGGTTGATCAGGAATTGCTGGTGCAGCAAGCGAAAGAAAACAAGCTCGAACGTGATCCCAGGGTTGTGCAGGCGTTGGAAGCTGCCCGGCGAGAGATTCTTTCACGTGCTTATATCGAAACTGTTTTATCACGCGTGGCAAAGCCTACTCCTGATGAAACCAGGGACTTCTATAGCAAACATCCCGAGCTTTTCAGCGAGCGTCGTATTTACCAGTTTCAACAGCTGGTGATCCAGACCGCTCAACCTGATTTTTCAGCGAAGTTGCAGCAGCAGATGAGCAGCGCCAAATCGTTGGTGGATGTTGCTGCCTGGCTGAAAGCAGAAAAAATTCCTTTTACGGCTAACACAAGCACCAAGGCTGCCGAGGAATTGCCACTGGGGTTGCTGCCGAAGTTCTCCCAGATGAAAGATGGTCAGATTGGTGTTATCGGCGGGCGTGATGGCGTGATGGTAGTGCAATTGGCTGCATCGCGCAGTATGCCGATGGACGAAAAATCATCCGCTGCATTTATTGAGCAGTATCTCGGTAATCAGAAACGTACGGAAGCTGCTGAAAAGGAAATGAAGCAGTTGCGTGAAAAAGCCAAAATCGAATACTTGGGCGATTTTGCAACGGCTAAGGCCGACGAAAAAACAAAGGCTGCAACTCATGCAAATCCTGATACAAAAACGGTATCAGTGCCAACCAAGGCCGACGATGCTCACATGGATAAGGGAATTTCAGGGCTCAAGTAATCGTAATGTGCCATCCCCTAGTTTTTTTATCGGCATGACCAATACTTCGAAAATGAAAACATGAGTTCATTCTTTACGCGGACCTGCACCCTTTTTCTGTTTCTCTTTATATTCTTCGGTGCCGAGGCTGCAGAGACTGCTGAAGTTGCCCGGGTTGCCAATCCTGCCGCTGACAGTCAGCGCGAGTACGTGCTGGGTGCTGGCGACATTATTCGGGTCAGCGTGTTCCAGAATCCGGATCTCACCGTTGAGACGCGTATCTCCGAAGCAGGCACGATTACCTTCCCTCTAGTCGGTACGGTGCCGGTGGGCGGGCTTTCGATTCAGTCTGCCGAACAGACTATAGCCCGCATGCTGCGGGAGGGTGGTTTTGTCGTCCAGCCGCAAGTGAATGCCATCGTGATGCAATATCGTAGTTCCCAGGTTTCCGTGCTGGGGCTGGTCAATCGTCCCGGTAAATATCCGCTGGAGCTGGCTAGTAATCGCGTTACCGATGTTTTGGCGTTAGCCGGTGGCATCATGCCGGGCGCTGCCGACATTGCAGTTATCACTGGCATGCGTGAAGGCAAGTCTTTCCATGTCGAGGTGGACATCCCCGCAATGACGCTAAGTGGCGATATGAGCAGCAACATCGCTGTGCAAAACGGCGACATTATTTATGTTCACCGTGCGCCGATGTTCTATGTTTATGGTGAGGTACAGCGCCCGGGTGCTTATCGTGTCGAGAGCAACATGACGGTGATGCAAGCCTTGGCGCAAGGCGGCGGTTTAACGTTGCGCGGCACGGAGCGCGGCATCCGCGTGCATCGACGCAACAAGGAGGGCAAGGTCGAAAAATTAAATCCAGCGATGGATGATGTGGTCAAGGCGGATGATGTGATCTACGTCCGCGAAAGTCTCTTCTGAACCTAAGGTACAGTGATGAATCTTCTGCAATTTCTTCTGATTCTTAAGGCGCGCTACAAGGTTGTGCTGTATACCTTACTGGCCGTCGTGGCGATAACTCTGGTAGCCAGCCTGCTTTTACCCAAAGAATATTCCTCTACTGCGACGGTATTGGTTGACGTGAAAACCCCTGACCCAATGGGTGGCATTGCTCTTCCGGCGCAAATGATGCCCGGCTATATGGCAACGCAAATCGATATTATCAATAGTCAAAAAGTAGCACTAAAAGTAGTCAAGATGCTCAAGATGGTAGAGAGCGCGGCTGCCATCGAGCAATGGCAAGAAGCAACCGAAGGTAAGGGCAGGATTGACGTCTGGCTTGCTGAGGCCATCCAGAAGAAGCTTGATGTCAAACCGTCGCGCGAAAGCAATGTTATCCAGATCAATTACTCTGCCGCAGACCCCAAGTTTGCTGCAGTGCTTGCCAATGCATTTGCACAAGCCTATATCGACACTAACCTGGAACTCAAGGTCGAGCCGGCGCGCCAATATGCCAGCTGGTTTGATGATCGTACAAAACAGCTCCGCGATAGTTTAGAGAAGGCTCAAGAAAAGCTTTCTGCCTATCAACGCGAGCACGGTATTGTGGCGACTGAAGAACACCTTGATATCGAGAACTCGCGCCTAACCCAACTCTCTGCTCAGAAAACTGAAATTCAGGCACTGAAGTCCGAATCGCAATCCCGTCAGTTTCAGGCGCGCAGTGGTACTGACAGCATGCCCGAGGCGTTACAAAGCGGACTCATACAAAGCCTGAAGGGGGATCTCGCCCGGCTAGAAGCCAAGTTGCATGAAACCAGAAGCCAATTGGGTCGAAATCACCCACAGATTCAACAAATGGAGATCGAGGCCCAGTCGCTACGCTCAAAAATTGAAGCGGAGACAAGACAGATCGTTGGCAGTATCTCTACGTCTAACCGTGTCAATGCCCAGCGTGAATCGGAGATTAATGCTGCGCTGGCGGCACAGAAGGCCAAAGTACTTGAGTTAAAGCAACAGCGCGATGAGATGTCTGTCTTGCAACGTGAAGTGGAAAGCGCGCAGCGCACTTACGAATTGGTCACACAACGGCTGGCGCAATCTAACCTGGAGAGCCAATCGACCCAGACTAACATTGCCCTGCTGAATCCGGCTGTTGAGCCACTCAAGCATTCCAGTCCGAAAATTTTTCTGAACGTGCTGGTTTCATTTTTTATAGGTGCAATGTTGGGTCTTGGTGGGGCATTGGTACTCGAGCTGGCTGACCAACGCATTCGTGGTCTTGATGATCTGACCCAAGGGCTGGGCTTGCCTGTTCTTGGCGTGATTGAAAAACTCAGGACACCATTCAAATGGCCAACAAGAAAAGAAACCATGCAGATAGGTGTACAGACATGGGAGAAGTTTTTGCGAGCCTTGCCATTCAAGCGCAAACAGGCGGTATCGGTGAGCTAACATGAAAACAGATATCGAAAACATCTTCAAGGCTTTCGAGCCACGTCATACTGAAAACGATACGCATAAAGATCGTTCGATAGGGGCAACACTCATTGATGCAGGCAAACTCACGCTCGAAGGCGCTGAGCGTATTTTGCGTTTGCAGAAAGCAGAAGGCATTCGCTTTGGTGAAGCTGCGGTAAAGCTCGGTTTGGTGAGTGAGGCCGATATCCAGCAGGTACTTTCACGTCAATTTGATTACCCCTATCTCATGGCAGGTGAGGCTTTGGTCAGTGAGGAAATTATCGCCGCCTACAAGCCCTTTTCGCCACAAGTAGAGGCGTTACGCGCCCTGCGTAGCCAACTCATGCTGCGCTGGTTCAGCACTGAGCTGGAGCGCAAGGCACTTGCCATCGTTAGCCCGGTTAGAGGTGAAGGTCGCAGTTTTCTCGCAGCTAATCTAGCAGTGGTTTTTTCACAATTGGGAGAACACACCCTGCTGATTGATGCTGATATGCGAAATCCCCGTCAGCACGAACTATTTGGTCTGGAAAATCGTGTCGGTCTCTCGGCCATTCTTTCTGGTCGCGGCGAAGTGAGTGCCATTGAGCGAATTCCTTCACTCATTGATCTCTCGGTTTTGCCTGCGGGTGCTGTACCACCGAACCCACAGGAACTGATTTCCCGGCCGATTTTTTCACAACTCATGGAAGAGTTAAGTCGTGAGTTTGACATCATTATCATCGACACCCCAGCGGGAGAAAATTACGCGGACGCGCAAACACTGGCAACCCGTGCTGGTGGTGCAATGGTTGTTGCGCACAAAAATACCTCCCGGTTACGTGCGACGCGTCGCTTGGTTGACGAGCTTACCCAGGCCAGCGTCCTGGTGGTGGGCACTGTACTGAACGAGTTCTGACTGCTACGCTATGGCCTCTGTGCAGCCGCCAGGATTGAATCGCCGTGTCACGAACGCCGATTTTCCGCCAATGTTTGCATGGGGGTTGGTTGTGCTCGGATTGGCGGCCATGTATGTGCCCAGCTTTGTCGATCTCTTTCGTGGTCTCTGGAGCACCCCTGAGCAAGGACATGGTCCCATCGTTTTAGCCGTTTCAGTGTGGCTGCTCTATCGCCAGTGGCCTGTCATGAAAGCTGCAGTAGAGCGTGCGCCGGATTCAGTCTCGACAGCTTGGGGATGGCCTGTACTCATCATCGGTCTGCTTCTCTATATCCTGGGACGTTCGCAAGGTATTTTGATATTCGAGATCGGCTCTCTGCTCTGGTTGCTGATCGCCATCGTATTGTTGCTTGTCGGTCGACGGGCATTGATGGTTCTCTGGTTTCCGCTTTTCTTCATGTTGTTCATGGTGCCGCTGCCAGGGCCGATTGTCGATTCGCTCACCTTGCCAATGAAAATGGCGGTTTCCTATATGGCCGACGTCATTCTTTTCGCCGCTGGCTATCCTATTTCTCGCACGGGGGTCATGCTTCAGATCGGGCAATACCAGTTACTTGTGGCTGATGCCTGCGCTGGTTTGCATACCCTATTCACGTTGGAAGCTATGGGGCTTTTGTATCTCAACACTGTGCGGCACAGCTCATGGTTTCGCAATACCGCGCTGGCGATTTGTATCGTACCCATCTCATTTACCGCCAACGTGATCCGCGTAATTACCTTGACTCTGATCACCTACTATTTTGGCGACGAAGCAGGGCAGGGCTTCTTGCATGGCTTTGCGGGCATGGTGCTATTTATCAGCGCCTTGCTTTTGATCATTAGTGTGGATTCGTTGTTGCAGGTGATTATTCGCATCCGGCGTCATCAAAGACAAAAAGTCGGCGCTGGTGAGACGGCGAGATCATGAATGTAATTCGCAAAAGTATCCTGCTCTTGACGCTGATGTGTGTGGCTTCTGTCTTGGCCGTCGTATTGCATCCTACACAAAAAATTGCCGACCAAAAGCCGGCGATTAATTTGGAAGCGATGATTCCGCAGCGCTTTGGTGATTGGCATGAAGTGCCACAGAGCTTGGCTATCTTGGCGAATCCCCAGCAAATAGAATTACTCAACAAAATATACAACCAGACTTTGTCTCGAACGTATTCGAACAGCCAAGGCTATCGCATCATGTTCTTGATAGCCTACGGGGGAGACCAAAGCGATGGGACGCAGGTACATAGGCCCGAGGTGTGCTATCCAGCTCAAGGGTTTCAGTTATTAAAAAAGAGCGCTACAACGATTGTTTTGCCTTTTGGACCACTTTTGGTAACGCGAGTCGATACCGAGCTTGGACAACGTCGTGAACCGATAACCTACTGGATAACCATCGGTGATCAAGTGGTTCAGAGTGGCATTCAGAAAAAACTGATCGAAATGCGCTATGGCTTCACCGGAAAGATTCCGGATGGACTATTAACCCGAGTGTCCTCCATCGATCAGGACACGGTGCATGCTTACGATATTCAGGAAAAATTTATTAACCAAATGCTTGGCGCAGTAACGCCGGAACAACGGCAACGTCTTGCAGGTTCCCTTGGCAAAAGCTGACATATGAAGAAAATTGCACTCATCACCGGCATTACCGGACAGGACGGGGCCTACCTCGCGGAATTTTTACTCAAGAAGGGTTATATCGTGCACGGCATCAAGCGTCGCGCCTCGCTCTTCAACACGGATCGCATTGATCACCTGTACCAAGACCCGCACGTCGAGAATAAAAACTTTATTCTCCACTATGGCGATCTGACTGATTCAACCAACCTGATCCGCATCATTCAGCAAGTTCAGCCCGACGAAATCTATAACCTCGCTGCCATGAGCCATGTCGCCGTCAGCTTCGAAACCCCCGAATATACCGCCAATGCCGATGGCATCGGCACCCTGCGCATTTTGGAAGCCATTCGCATTCTCGGCCTGGAAAAAAAGACGCGTTTCTATCAAGCCAGTACATCCGAGCTTTACGGTTTAGTACAAGAAACCCCGCAAAAGGAAACCACCCCCTTCTACCCGCGCAGCCCCTATGCCGTGGCTAAGATGTACGCCTACTGGATCACCGTCAACTACCGCGAAGCCTATGGTATCTATGCCTGCAATGGCATCCTGTTCAACCATGAATCTCCCCTGCGTGGCGAAACCTTCGTCACACGCAAGATCACCCGTGCGCTTGCCCGCATCAAGCTCAACCTGCAAGACTGTCTCTACTTGGGCAATATGAATTCTCTGCGCGATTGGGGCCACGCCAAGGATTACGTCGAGATGCAATGGCTGATGCTGCAACAAGACCAGCCTGAAGACTTCGTCATCGCTACCGGTGTGCAATACAGCGTGCGCCAGTTTGTGAATGCCGCAGCGAAAGAACTCGGCATTCAGCTCACCTGGCACGGCGAAGGGATTGAAGAAACCGGCACCGATCAGAACGGCAAAGTCATTATCAAGGTAGATCCCCGTTATTTTCGTCCGACTGAAGTGGACACCCTGCTGGGTGATCCGACCAAGGCGCGTGAAAAACTTGGCTGGACGCCCAAAACCGGCTTTGATGAGCTAGTCGCTGAAATGGTACGTGATGACTTGAAGAGCGCCGAGCGCGACGAGCTGGTCAAGAAACATGGCTTCAAGGCCATGGATTATCACGAGTAACTCACATGAACCGTCTTCATTTTGGCTGCTTTAATTGTCCTCGGGAGGGTTGGTTGAATACCGATGTTACTCCCCATCTGTTTGTGGCTCGAGTACCCGGCCTGGCTTGGCTGATGCACAAAATGGGCAAGATGACTGATGAGCGCCTCGAAGAGCATCGACAGGGCATTTACAGGAAAATTCATTATCTTAACGTCACCAAGTCTTGGTCGTATTCAAGCGGAATGTTCGAGGCGATCTATTCCTCTCATGTGCTTGAACACCTCCCTTTACATGGTGCAAAAACTTGTCTTGCAGAGAGCTACCGATGTTTGCGGCAAGGGGGAGTTCTGCGTATTTCCGTACCTGATCTGGATACGCAAATACGTGACTATGATCCGAATCGATCCATGGATTGGTCAATCAATCTGTTTGAGGCCAACGAGAGATCAGAGAAGAATATGCATCATTTTATGTACAACTTTGAGAGTCTTCGCACGTTGCTCCAATCAGTTGGATTTTCTCAAGTGACTCGTTGCGACTACCAGAAGGGCGATTGCCCCGACGTTGAAAATCTGGATAACCGTCCCGGGTCGCTATTCGTCGAGGCGGTTAAGTAATCTTCCTTCCAAATGCAATCTAGAACATGAAGCTCACAGACAAGATATACATCGCCGGCCACCGTGGCCTCGTTGGCTCGGCTCTCATGCACAATCTGCAAGCCAAGGGTTACACCAAACTCCTGGCCCGCACCCATGCCGAACTCGATCTGACCAACCAAAGCGCTGTCGAGGCATTCTTCACCACCGAAAAGCCTGATTACGTCTTCCTTGCTGCCGCCAAAGTCGGCGGTATCCACGCCAACAACGAATACCCCGCTGAATTCATTCGCGATAATCTGGCCATACAAACCAACGTCATCCACGCCGCCTGGCAGAACAATGTCAAGCGTTTGCTGTTTCTCGGATCCAGTTGCATTTACCCCAAGCTCGCCCCGCAGCCGATGAAGGAAGAATATCTCCTCACCGGCCCGCTGGAGCCGACTAATCGCCCCTACGCCCTGGCCAAGATTGCCGGCATCGAAATGTGCTGGAGTTACAACCGGCAATACGGCACCCAATATCTTGCTGCGATGCCCACCAACCTGTATGGCCCGGGCGACAACTATCACCCGGAAAACTCCCATGTCATTCCGGCGCTGATTCGCAAGTTTCACGAGGCCAAACAAAATGGCGAGAAACAGGTGGTCGTCTGGGGCACCGGCACACCAAAGCGCGAATTCATGTACAGCGAAGACATGGCCGATGCCTGTGTCTTCCTGATGAATCTACCGGATGAGGAATACGCTAGCTTGCTAGGCAGTGATGAAGTAAAAACCGGGAAATTTGAACCGCCGCTGGTGAATATCGGCGTCGGAGAAGATGTAACGATCAGGGAGCTGGCTGAGACGGTAAAGCAAGTCGTAGGTTTTGAAGGCGAGATCGTCTTTGATACCAGCAAGCAGGATGGCACGCCAAGAAAACTGATGGATGTAAGCCGTCTTAACGGAATCGGCTGGACGGCAAAAACTACGCTACAGAATGGGCTAATGGTTGCGCTGAAAGAATATGTGTCCATTCAGCGTAGCAGCACATCTAAATCTCAATGAAGTCAGTTGAGTTTGGACGCGATTATCTTGTTCGGGACATGGTTTTCTGGGCTGGACTGACGTTCACTTGCTTGAGTATTGCGCTTCCCTTTTTACGCCACTTTATCTATCTCCTACCTATATTGGTTCTTTTTACAGTTCTTGGAGATCAAAAAATTCGCTTTGGGGATGAAGCAAAGCCTTTTCTTGCCGTTGTAATTGCCGGAATATGCCTTTCCCCGATTGCGACTGATGAAGGCATGAAAGACATTTACTTCATACTCACTGGGGTTTCAATAGCATTCTTAATTGATATTCCTCGCATCAGATTGTGGAGCTTGTTTCTCACGTTGCTGACATGCTGGCTAATTTACTTTGGCCTATTTGGAGATTTACGGTCAAGCATCAGCTTCGATATTTCAAAATCGTCGTCCCCATTTGAGGGAAGTTTTAGCTTTCTGTTCGGACTTCTTGCACCATTTGCTCTACTGGAAAAACGATACAGATTATTTATTTTATGTTCTCTGATGACCGTTTTATCGCTGAAACGAATTGCGGTTTTAGCGGTTATTGTTGCTTCAACTTTTATATTACTGGGTGAGAAGCGTGCCCGACTTATTCTCAACCCTGTTGTAATGATAGCCATAAACTGCCTGCTGTTGCTATTGGTTTTACTGTATGGCTACGGGACATTTGATTACTTCATCACTCAATGGACCGGGCAAAGTGCTAACGAATTTGGTCAAGGGCGAAAAGCGTTGTTATCGCTACCTGCAATCGAAATTTTTTCACATCCGGAGCAGTTTTTTCTCTTTGGTCAAGGGCCAGGCTCAACCTACATACTCGCAAACAAGGCGATTGGATCGTACACGACAGCACAAAGACTCCATAGTGATGTTCTAAAAATATTCTACGAATACGGTCTTGTTTTCTTTTCAATATTTATTGGCCTGATGTATTCAGCCAAGAAATTTTCAACTCGAATTGCATTTGTATTCATGAATGTTATTTTCCTCTCGGACAATACATTGATTTATGCATTCATGATTTTTTTATTTATATATTGTGCTCGCCATATGGATTACGAGCAGCCACAAGTCACCAGATTTTCTCCTTATCAGTACCCTCGACAAGAAGCAACACCCTGAGCCGAGGAAGCAATCATGGATAACGTACATCCAGCGAAAAAGGAAATTATCCCTTGCGGAAAATCAATCCAGAGACTGGCTCACGAGCTAAACCTCTCTTGGTGTCGCGCTCTTTTGGCTCTTTTCGCTTTGGTTTTAATGGCCCCTTGTAGCGCCTTGGAAACAGGCGAGTGGCAAGTAAACGCTTGGGGTAGTGTAGCTCCATCAGTTTCATTTCAGCGACTTGATCCCTCATGTTCGCGTGATGGAATTGCTTCATCTTCCTTCAAAGTCATTTCCCGAGGAAATGGGGATGCAGAGGTAACGCTGCCTGGGGTCCTGGAGCCGAATAAGGCCTATCGCTTCAATGTATGGTTGCGTAGCAATAGCCCAACTTCGGTAGACGTTTTCTTCCGTCGCAATGGCTTTCCGTACGAAACAACTGCCATTCGTTCAATCAAGATTTCGGGATGGACAGAGGTTAGCCTCAGCGGTATCCATGCATCAACTGGGCGTGGCTCTGTAAGAATTGCAGTCAGAAAAGAAAATATAGCGCTCTGCATAAACTCCGCAACCTTGGTGCCTTCAAAGTTTTCTGCCATCGGCGCTCAGAACATCCCTCGCTATATCGACCCTAATTTCTTTGGTGTTCACCTAAATCGACTGGGGGTGCATAACGGTTGGCCGACATTTGACCCAGGCACCTTGCGGCTTTGGGATTCAGGAACCACCTGGTCTCAATTACAGCCAGAAAATTCGCCAATTGATTGGCAAAAAAACCCCTATGCTCAGCGCCTTGATTATTACGTAAAACATGGCTTGTCAAAGCATCGCAATCTCCAGTTCATTTACACGATGGGCATGACGCCAAGCTGGGCAGGAAGTCAACACAGAAAAAACTGCAACAATTCTTCATATGGACCGTCAAGCTGTACTAAACCCATTAGCTTGGCGTCCTGGCGTCAACATGTCAAAACTTTGGGGACTCGATATAAAGGTTTAATTCGCATCTGGGAAATATGGAATGAGGCAGATATATGGATTCATTGGGACCATACGCCTGAAGATTTGCTTCCGCTGGTAAAAATTGCAGCCCAGGAACTCAAAGCTATTGATCCGGCTAATCAGATTATCGGCCCGAATATTACTGGAGGCGGGTTGAGGTTCTTGAGCCACTTTCTTGCCGCAGGCGGTGGTGCATATCTGGACGGGGTGAGCATCCATGGCTATCTGGGCCGAGTGCCAGAGCTTTCTCTTGCACAGATTCGCAACGTGCGACAAATGCTCATAGATTCAGGCCTTGGAAACATGCCCATCTGGAATACTGAAACGGCAGTTTCATGCAATACATTGCTTGAGGATTGCAAACCACTGCAACTAGAAAGCCAGAAGGTTTTGAGCGGAGAAAATTCGCTGGCCCAAGGATTGATTGGCAATGCCGCACTTGGCGTTAAAAGTTTTGTTTATTACACATGGGAAGGTGCGGCACTTGAGTACGGCAACCTGCCTCTTGTTGAATCAAATTATCGGGTTCCGACAAAAGCGAGTCTTATTTTTGGGACACTCAAAGCATGGCTAAGTGGCTCGCAAGTGCAGTATCGAACAGCGAACCGAAGCGGTCTCAATGTGGTGGAAGTTCAAAAGAACAACGCGAAATCTCTTGTGCTGTGGTCATCCGGAGCTCCAGTGACATTTACTCTGGAGGAGTTCGCGGTGGGCGATCGCTACATGTACGCCGGTGGAGGCGCTAGCCACCCACTGCTTTCCACACAGATGGAAGTGGGAGCAGAGCCGATCCTGGTTTTCAAATCGCAAAACACAACGACACATTAGTCATGGCATGTAGGCTTCTTCCCTTCGCGCAGCATAAAACAAAGCTCAAAGGCTCTCATCTTGTTCAAAACGCTTAGAGCCATTCTAAATAACGCTCGTTTTTCTATGCTTTTTGCCAGTCTTTCTACAAGAGGGGCAGGGTTTTTAACATCGCTCCTCATTGCTCGCCTGGCAGGGGCTTCCGCTCTCGGAACCTACTCAGCGCTGGTAAATACGGCCGCATCAGTCGCCATCCCCTTTGCCCAAGTACTGACAAACAACTCCACAGTAATGGGGGCCGAAAGCTCAAGAAGTGGGGGCGATGATTATCGATTGAAGGCGCGAGCCAGTTTTGTACTTGCGCTGCTTCTGTCTGCCTTTTCTGCTACGGCATTGCTTCTGCTCTACAAATTCAGCCTGGATGGTGCGGCGTCACAGTCACCAATCTTGTTGGCGGTGGGTATTTTCGTGGTCATTGCGCAAGTGCTTGGCGCTGTCAGCTTGGGCTTTCTGTACGGTGCGGGCGAATTCATGCTGGCATCGCGGCTATCCTTCCTGGTGGCTTTGGCCGTTTGCCTGGCCGCTTATCCGGCCATTCAAAACTATGGGCTGAACGGTGCGCTGTGCCTGCTGCTCCTTGCGTCACTTTTTCCGCCGGTGCTCATGGGGATACGGGTACTCACCAGGGATTGCTCATTCGGTGATGCGACAGAATCCCCTTCCGAGGCTTGGAGGCAGGTCAAGTCGCAGTTTGTTCGGTCACTACCCAGCGTGGCAGCCACCACGGTTAACAACGGCGTCAACTGGATCTGCACAATTTATCTGGTGCAGTCGATCTATGGTGCTGCAGGTGTTGGGGTTGTCGCTGTGGCGGCACAGTGGCTTAACCTGATGCTTATTCCTGCGACGAGTTGGGGTGGCGTTTCGCTAAAAGCGCTAGCCGACGCAATTGCAAGCGGCGACGAAAAAACAGCCTGGCGTGCTTCGTCCGGATTGATGCAAAAAAATCTATTGGTGACACTGGCGCTGGCCGGGTTGATTGCCTTGGCATCAGGACTTATCGCGCGGGCATACGGATTGAGCGATACGGAAGTTGCCTTGCTGATCTGCGTCAATGCCACATACGCCCTGGTTGCTTCGGTCAACAACGTTTTTGAGCGTTTTTTGCTGGCGCTGGATCGTCAAGCCTGGTGGTTGTTTTTCTCCCTCGCCAGTGTTTCTGTGCAAATGGTGCTGACCTGGCTGTTTATAGCCAAAGGATTATGGGTGGTAGCAGGCGGCGTGCTTGTGGCAGGCATAGCCCTGTTAATACTGAGTTACGCGGGTGTGTGCCGATCACTCCCGCTACAAATGAAGGAACAAGCATGATCTCTGTTGTAATTCCCCTGTACAACAAGGCAAGCACCATCGAGCGAACAATTGCTTCGGTGCTGGCCCAAAGCGTCACCAATTGGGAATTGATCATTGTCGATGACGGCTCCACTGACGATAGCCTAGCATTGGTGCGGGGCTTTGCAGACACCCGCATTCGCGTGCTTACGCAGGCGAATGCGGGTGTATCGGCGGCCAGAAACTATGGCGTTGAACAGTCTTCGAACAATGCAGTGGCTTTTGTTGATGCAGATGATTACTGGGATCCCGAACACCTTGCCAGTATCGAACAATTGGTCGGCCGCTTCCCTGATGCAAGTATTTTTGCAACAGCTTACTTTATTGTCGACGAAGTGGGGCGGATTCGTAAGACTCGTCTGCACGACGAAAAAGATAACCCGGAAAAACAACGAGCTCTGGACTATTTCACTGAAGCATTGGGTGTCGCTCCACCAGTTTGCAGTTCAGCGGTAGCGGTGAGCAAGACAGCATTTGCAAAAATTGGCGGGTTTCCGCTGGGACTGAAGTCCGGCGAAGATCTCCTTACATGGGCAAGACTGGCCTGCGTCGGTAATGTTGCATACTCGATGACTGCCACGGCCTATATTGTCGCGCCGCCAATTTCAGTCGCACGTAACCAGAACGCCATTCGGCGTCCGGCGAAGCCCGATATCGTTGGTAATGAGCTGGCAAAACTGGATTCGCAGTACGGTCGAGTTCGCTCAGGTCTGCGGCGGTATAGAGGTGATTGGCATCGAATGAGAGCCACTTTATTCATGGAGTTGGGCGAACGTGTTGATTGCCTCGTTGAGCTTGACAAGTCTGTCAAGGTCAGCGGGATTCGTTTCCGGGATGTCGTTAGCCTAGGCTTGCTGTTGCTGCCGACAACGGTGCGGGCAAAGCTCCTGTCCCGTTGGCGACAGCGTCATGTGGTGCAGCACATGCTTCCTGACAAGCAGGGGCTGCCCCCCTCGGAACACAGTGCAAAAGGTGATACCACGCGTTTAAAAGTGGCGATGGTCACCAATATTCCTGCGCCTTATCGCCTGCCTGTATTTGAACAAATCGCGGCCGCACCTGATATTGAATTTTGTGCGTTCTTTTGCAGTGGCCGGGAACCTGATAGGGAATGGGATTTGGCGGCTAGTAAATTCAAACAGGTTTTTCTGCGTGAAAAATTTATTAACTTTCGCGGCCGTTTCATTCACATAAACCCTGACGTGTGGGGGAGGTTGCGTGCTTTTCGTCCTGATGTGGTTATAACAACGGGGTTCAACCCCACGCATCTGCTCGCGTATACCTACGCGCGCTTGCATGGCGTGCGGCATATTGCTATGACTGATGGTACTTACCAGTCTGAAACTAAACTTTCTTTGATTCATCGCTGGGTCCGTCGAAGGGTGTATGCGGGAACGCAAGCTTTCATCGGAGCGAGCGATGGTTCGTTGGCACTTTACCGTAGCTATGGCATCGATTCGAAGCGCCTGTTCAAGTCTCATTTGTGTGCGAACAACGCGGCTTTTTTCAATGCTCCCCTCGTTGAAAAGCGTTTTGACTTCATTTTTTGCGGCCGTTTTGTGGGGATGAAAAACCCGCTATTTGCGATTGAAGTCGCACGCTGTGTTGCTCAGCGCCTGGGGCGACGGGTGTCGATTCTCTTTGTGGGCTCCGGTGAAATGGAGCCTGAGATGCGTGCCGCTGGCGTAACCGCAGCGCAGGAGGTGACGTGTGAATTTGCGGGCTTTGCCTACCAGGATGAGTTGCCGAAGCTGTATGGTTCGGCTCGGATTTTGTTTTTTCCAACCCAATGGGATGTTTGGGGTGTAGTTGCCAATGAGGCCTGTGCTGCTGGCCTGCCGATCCTGGTATCGCCTTTTGCTGAAACTATCGGTGACTTGATTCGGGACGGAGAAAATGGTTTTGTGCTACCGCTTGATGTTCAGCGTTGGACCGATGCAAGCGTTCGTTTATTGTCTGACTCCGATTTGTATGACTCTATGTCGGCGAGAGGCAGGGCGCTGGTTCAGGAATACAGTTTCGAGAATGCGGCGGCGGGCATTGTTAATGCGGTAAGGGTGAGCGTTGCCACTCAAGAGCAAAAGTCGCTAGCGCCGTACCAATTTGCAAATACGCAACGGGCTAGGGTTGTAATCATTCAGCGGCGAATGACGCACTACCGTATTCCGCTATTCGAGTTGATGCGCGACCAGCTTGGCAAGGCAGGCATTGAGTTGATTGTGGTGTTTGGCGATCCAACCCCGGAAGAGCAGGAGAAGGAGGATTCGGGCACGCTGTCGTGGGGCGTTTATGTGCCCTGCACTTATTGGTTAAACGGCCGAATCTGCTGGCAAAACTCCAGTGCAGCGATACGCGGGGCTGATCTGGTCGTGGTGACGCAGGAAAACCGGCTGCTTTTTAATTATTTCCTGGGGATTTTTCAGCGCCCCAAGGAGCTGGCATTTTGGGGGCATGGGCGCAATTTCCAAGCATCCAATTCACAGTCGTTAAGCGAGCAAATTAAACGCCGCTTGGTGACCAAGGTGGACTGGTGGTTTGCCTACACGGAACTCAGTGCGCGAGCCGTGATGGATGCCGGCTTTCCCATGGAGCAGGTCACGGTTTTGAATAACTCGATAGACACTCATGCGCTCGCCAGCGATCTGGACGGAATAATGAATGCCGATATACATCAGGCTCGTGAGATGTTTGATATTGGCGCGGGAACAGTCGGGATAATGATTGGCTCATTGCATGCGGACAAGCAGCTTGATTTTTTATTTGAGGCAGCTCGATGCTTGCGTCAAAGCATTCCGGATTTTCAGCTGGTGATTGTGGGTGATGGCTCGTTGCGTGGAAAGGTACAGCAAGCCGTTACAAACTCTGATGGCTGGATTCATTGGCTAGGTGCTCGCAAGGGGCGCGAGAAGGCGCTGCTTTTGAAAATTTCAAAAGTCATGCTCAATCCCGGGATGGTTGGCTTGGGCATACTGGATTCATTTGTTGCGAAAGTGCCTATGGTGACCACGGCGTACGAATATCACTCACCAGAGATCGCCTATCTGGAGCACGGTATTAACGGGCTGATGACGCCAGTCGATGTCGATGCTTATTCCACAGCAGTGCTTGGTTTGCTCGATGACGAAGTGCTCTATCGAAAACTTCAGGAAGGTTGTGAGCATTCTGCAGACAAAATCTCGCTGGAAAAAATGGCAAATCGCTTTTGCGAAGGGATTACTCGATGCCTTGAACAGCATGGCGTAATGTCCATTGCGGATAAAACGGCATGAGCATGTCAGTCTTGATTGGTCGCGAAGATGTGTCGGCACAATTGGTAACGCCGCAGCGTCGTGTCTTGATCGTACACAACGCTTACCAGTTGCGTGGCGGGGAGGATGCCGTTGTTAATGCGGAATTTGAGTTATTGCGCGGGCGTGGGCATGAAGTCGATATTTTTCAGCGGCATAATGATGAATTGAAGGTCACACCGCGCTGGAAGGCAGCGGTGGATACCGTCTGGTCAACCTGTTCCGTAACCGCTTTGACTGAATCGATTCGTCGGTTTCGGCCGGATGTCGTGCACTTCCACAATACTTTCCCGCTAATTTCTCCTTCTGCATACTGGGCGGTGAGGGCGGCCGGTTTGCCGGTGGTGCAGACATTGCATAATTTTCGTCTGCACTGTCCTCAAGCGACGTATCTGCGTGAAGGGCGGGTGTGCGAAGACTGCCTTGGCCATTTGCCATGGCGCAGTGTGCTGCATGGTTGCTACCGTGATTCAAGGGCGCAGTCGGCGGTGTTGACTGGTATGCTGGTCTTGCATCGTTCAATACTGAACACCTACCGCGACAAGGTAACGCGCTACATTGCGCTCAATGAGTTTTGCCGACGCAAGTTCATCGAGGGCGGTTTGCCTGCGGAGCGCGTGATGGTGAAGCCGAATTTCGTGGACTCCCCGCCACCACCACTTGCCGAGCGTACGAGTTTTCTCTTCGTTGGGCGTTTGTCGGCCGAAAAGGGTATTGATGTGCTGGTTCGGGCCTGGGCGTTACTGGACATAGCGTCCTGCTTACGGGTAGCGGGAACAGGGCCTGAGTCGGGCTTGCTTGAGGGGCATTCCGGGCTGACTGCGTTGGGTGCGCTCTCCGAGGAGGCAGTGCGAACCGAAATGGGATGTTCGGTGGCGCTGGTGCTACCGAGTATTTGTTACGAAAGCTTTCCAAGAACGTTGGTGGAAGCGTTTGCCTGTGCCCTGCCTGTGATCGCCAGTCGGCTTGGGCCGTTGATCGATTTGATTGAAGAGGGTGTTACCGGCCTGTTGTTCGAACCGGGAAATGCCGCTGATCTGGCGCATAAGTTGAATTGGGCTCACGCACATCCAGAGCGCATGGCAGAAATGGGGCGTAACGCGCGGGCAAAGTACGAAGCAGAGTTTTCTGCAACGCGAAATTACGCACAACTCATCGCGATCTACGAAGAGGCGATTAGTGCGGTTGCAAAGGAAGTTAGATGACGATGCAAGACAAGCGGGTGAGGGCTCCGGTGCTGGGGGCATCAATTGATGTGGTGGGATGGGATAACGCGCTGTCGCGGATTAGCACATGGGCAGCGGCGCGTGAATCGCGTTATGTGTGTATATGCAATGTGCATTCGGTGGTAACAGCCGGGCAGGATGCAGCCTTTGGACGCATTGTTGAATCCGCTGATATGGCGACGCCGGATGGCGCGCCTGTGGCCAAGATGCTGCGAATACTTGGTTTCCCTGACCAGCAGCGTATCAACGGGCCGGATCTTATGTGGAAGTATTGCGAGCAGGCGGCGTTACGTGGGGAGAGCATTTATCTTTATGGTGGGCTATCCACTACTCTGGAATTATTGCAGCAGCGCTTGAAAGCGGCCTTCCCGGGTTTGCTCATTGCAGGTGCTTATTCGCCGCCTTTTCGATCAGCCACGGCTGAAGAGGACGAGGCTGATGTGGCCCGGATTAATTCTGCTGGCGCTGGCACCATTTGGGTGAGCCTAGGTTGCCCCAAGCAGGAACAATGGATGGCCGCCCATCGGGGTCGAGTGAAGGGTGTGATGATCGGTGTAGGTGCAGCTTTTGATTACCATGCGGGTACGATTAAACGGGCGCCAAAATGGATGCAGAACGCAGGGCTGGAGTGGCTGCACCGCCTGTGCTCAGAGCCGCGACGTTTATGGAAGCGCTATCTGGTGACGAATACTATTTTCATTGCTAAGGCGATGCGGCAATTGCTTCGTTGCTAACTAGAGTAGGCTTTATGCGTATGAACTACTTCTGCTAGCATCATCTTTTGGCCTGAAAAGCGCGCTTGAAGCACTGAAAGGAACATCGTAATGAATCGTTTTTTGATTTTTGTTTTATGCCTGCTGCTAACTCCGGTGGCTTGGGCGGCAGGCTATGGCCCATTGATTATTGAGCGTAGCAGCATCCCCGGACACTGGGAGGGTGATCTGATCAAGGGCGCTCGCAACGCGTCTGCCGTCGGTACGTTGGTCGAGCGAACCACGCTGTTCGTGGCCTTGGCAAGAATGGACAACGCCACCGCCGACGCGGCAGTTACCGGCTTCGGGACCGTCCTCAATCGCATCGACGCGCAGCGTCGGCTCTCTTTGACTTACAATCAGGGGCGTGTCCAGACACGGATTCAAAAAATGGCGCAGCACGAGCGGTTCTCCGAGATGACTGGCGTCAATATCTATTTCGCCGATCCGCACAGCCCTCTCTGGATTCACTCAGGCCCAACTCGATGCCGTTGCTTGGCAACTCAACACCCGGCCGCGCAAAAGCCTCGACTGGAAGTGCCCTGCCGAATTGCTTATGCCTGAGTCCTTCAACTTCTTTGAGCATCATCATCAACTCGTTGCACTTCGGACCTGAAACTGCCCGGATAAAACGACGGGTCAATGGATGTTATCCCGGTTGAATCGCCGTATCCCCAGCGCCGACTTTTTGCAATTTCGCGTGCACATTAAGCCGGTATGAAAAACCGGCTAGACTCGACTCAAGCTGTCGGGCCGCCTTGCTTTATCCAGTCGGCAAGATCCCAATATTCGCGCCATTGGGTAATCTTTCCTTCAGCGTTCAGTTCAAACACGCCGTTGACGGGAAGATCGAGTTTTCCTCCATTTTTAAACCGAAAATAGTCAACGCGTTCGGTAAAAATAACCGCGCCGTTTGCGGCAATGTTGAGCACATCGAAGGTAATGCTATCAAGCATGGACCAAAAGGGCGCAAGAAAATCTCCAATGGCTTGATGTCCCTTGAGTGGCACCCACGGCATGTTGTGGTAGATGGCATCTTCAGTGAAGTAGGGGAGTAGCGCCTGGTTTGAGCACTTGCTCCAGTCAGCGCAGAAGTTGCGAACGATGTCGATATTGCGTTGTTCAAGGGTACTTTGCATGATGAGATCTCCTCGTTTTTGAAATGAGCAGCATATTTTAGTGCGTACTAGGGTTTGATCGAGAGCACAAGGACGGAGCGAAGGCTGACTTGTTCGATGACATCGAACCGTTCTACAACCGGAAGCGTACTAGCTCAGTTCTCGGCATGAGAAAGAATTGGCGGCATAATGCCGATGGGTTGGAAGGCGAAAAACAGAGGGAACCTCGCAAGTGGCACCGCAGCCTGTTTTTGCTAGTTCAACGTCGGGCATTGTTAATGATCAGTCCATATGCGACAGAGGTGCTGTAAATCATGAGGGGGTATTGAATCCCATCACGGCGTTTTAACTGCAAGCGGCGATAGAACCGCATCGTGGCAACCTGTCTGCCGTGGCCAGAGCCTTGGGTGTTACCCGTCCGCGCGTGGCATATCAAGCAAAGAAGCTTGGGTTAGAGTCGCAGTTGCGGCGCAGAACATAAATGAACGGATTCGCATAACCACGGCAGCCAGTTTTCTCCGCTTATACCCGTGCTGCAGCATTTGTCCGCCGTATCAGCAGCGCCGACTTTTTGTGGGCCAATCAATTAGTCAGGTTGTAAATTGTTAACGCACGATGGCGCGACAAGTATCGTCGCGCCATCGTGCGTGCTGATTAAATCAATCAGGGAATGAAGCTTTACTTTTTACCAAACAGGCCGACATCGGTCGGGTTGATGAGGTCTGGGGCTATCCAGCCATTGAGGTCATATTCATTCAGGCAGGTATCGACAAACCCCTTGAGCTGGTCTATTTTTCCCGTCGCAGTAGCGTAACCGAGTGTCTGTATCCGGTTGTCTTCGTGATTGCCTGCGTAGTTGCGCTCATACAACTCATGTCGGCTGCCAAATTCAGTGCCAATGGCATCCCAGAGCAACTTGAGAATTTTTACGCGGCTCTCTGCCGTAATCCCATTGGATCCACGCACAAAGCGATCAAGGTAAGGCCTGGTATCCGGGTTGAGAAAATCAGCGGCATGCGATGGTAAGTAGACGAGGGCAGCACCGAGGTCTTTTTCGATCAGATCCTTGATCATGGGGTAGGCCATGGGCGCAAACACGCGATAAGCGCTGGCGGCTTCGTTATTGACCTGGACAGAATTCTTGCCCCACGGTTCCGGGTTGCGTGCCATGGCTTCCGAGAGACTCCAGAACAAGTTGCGCCAGGCCAGTACTTCGCCGATACGCCCCTGCACGCCACGAAATTCGTTGGCACCGGTTGTTTCTGTCGCTTTGATAAACAAGCCGGTGATGAAGTCAAGTTTGACTGCCAGTCGCGTGCAGCCATGAAACAAGGCGCGCGACATGAAACCTGAACCAAAAATGAAGTTATTCACGATATTGATGTCGCGATAGGCAAAGACATTTTCCCAAGGCACTAAAACCTTGTCGAGCACGAGGACGGAGTCGTTTTCGTCCATGCGGCTGGAGAGCGGGTAGTCAAAAGGGGTGCCCATGACGGCTGCGGCATACTCATATGAGGTGCGGCAGATAATCTTCAGGCCGGGTGAGTTCATTGGCAGGGTGAAAATCAAAGCGAAGCGAGGGTCTTTGACGGGAACACCGTATAAGCCGACAAAATTCTGGTGGGTTAGCGCCGAATTGGTAGCAACAACTTTAGCACCTGAAACGATAATGCCGGCATCGGTTTCGCGCTCCACATGCACGCAGATATCTTCTATTTCAGATGAACCCTTGTTACGATCAATCGGCGGGTTAACAATGGCATGGTTCCAGTAGAGCAGGCTCTCCTGGGTTTTCTTGTGCCAGGCACGGGCATTGCCCTCGTATTCGCCAAAAAACTCGGGGATGGCGCCCATCGCTGCAATAAAACTGGCTTTGTAATCGGGTGCCCGCCCTTGCCAGCCGTAGCCGATGCGCTGCCACTCCGCAATCGCATCGCGCGATTTAACCAGGTCTTCAGCATTGCGCGGCGCCTTGAAAAACGGATGGGTAAAGCCGCCACTGCCTGTATCGGTGGGTACGGCCAACTGGCTGTTTTTGGCCGGATCATGCATCGCGTCATATAAACGTGCAGTCATCCGCGCTGAATTGCGAAAGGCCGGGTGGGCGGTGACATCCTTGACGCGCTCGCCAAAAATGTAAACTTCACGCCCATCGCGCAGGCTTTCCAGATATTCGTCCCCCGTCATGGGGCGGGTAACGGCGGCTTTTTCATTTTCTTTTTTGGCCATCTTTTCCTCCTCGTGCATTAAGAGTTGGTTGCCTGCCGTCAATGCCGTCAAGTGTTTATAGCGTTTATAGCAACTGATGACAGGTCAGCGTGAGCGACTTCGCAATTTTTAGGTGTGCAGTTTCACGAGCTGGTCAATTCCCGCATTGTAGAGGCCATTAATCATGCCAACGACATCAGCCTCAGGGGCGCCGACGACGACGAAAGTCGATGACCAGCTTACGGCGCAGCGATTGTTGCCCAGATCACGCACTGCCAGTTCGCTAAGATAATCCTGAAAAGGAACAGGTGCTTCGACAATGGAATAACGCTGGATGCGTGCTGCGTCATCCAGTGCTTCGAGGCGCTCGCGAAAAATAGCATCGCCTTGTTTAAGGGTGCGAATTGAGCCTATGGTGTTATCAGCCTTGCCGACCAATTCGAACATGGGCAGGAATTTAGCAATGCCAGCAAAATCACGTACGGTTGTCCACACGGCACTGGCTGGTGCATCCATCTCACGGGTGACATGGACGGTGGTTTTTTTATCGCTCAAAGTATCTTCTCCTCGTTTTTTTTAGTTATACATGATGCGGCAGGCAGCCCCAGAGTTTTCTGGTTTGGAGCCACCTGCTGCAGAGTTTTTATTGCATCTTAAGCGGAAGGAATCAGGCCTTCTGCCTTGAGTGCGGCTTGCACAGCGGGACGCATGAAGATGCGGCCATGGTATTCCTTCAGCACAGGCCATTTGCCGATATCCAGACCAACGTACTGCCCCCAGCCGAGGATGGTGAACAAGTACGCATCGGCAATGGTGAAGTTATCTCCGACGAGAAACTGCTTGCCAGCGAGTTGCGTAGCAACATATTCCAGGCGGCGATTCACCGTCTCAAGAGATGCTTTTTTCCAGTCGTCGGACGTAGCAGGATTAAAGAGTGGCGAAAAACTTTTGTGCAATTCGGTACCCAAGAAAGTCAGCCATTCTTGCAGGCGATAACGGTCTATCGTGCCGTTGGCGGGGGCCAGTTTTTTTTCTGGTACACGGTCAGCGAGGTATTGGTTAATTGCCGGGCCTTCGGTGAGGAGTTGGCCGTCATCCAGTACCAGCGCGGGAACATAGCCTTTGGCATTGATCTGGCTAAAGTCTTTGCCAGAGCTGGTCATACGGTTGCCACGCAGGTCAATGGCTTCTGACTCATAAGCGAGGCCGGATTCTTCGAGCACAATGTGTGGCGCAAGCGAACAGGCGCCAGGGGCGTAATATAGTTTCATAATGCGTTCTCTCCAGTGTATGTAAAGTGAAGCGTTGTTTCAACGGGACAAGTCTGCATATTCCGCAGAGCCAATTGAAGTTTTTATTCTATAGCGTATCCTCGTGCCAAGGTATGCAAATTACAGATGCCAACCCCAGGCAGCGCTCAGTGAGAAAAAACTGCACTATATGAGCAGACTTGATGTCGGCTTGCATGTGGATCCCCCAGAAAATATTATGAAAACCAAGACATGGTTTGAAATTATTATTGGATTAAG
>WOZP01000018.1 GCA_011620215.1 Rugosibacter sp. | reverse complement strand
TTGGATTAAACGATTTATTCGTCATTTTGACAAGCATCAATAATCGGCCACGCCGCAGCTTGTGGCGAGTGACGGCCATTGCGAAAAATCCTCAAGGGATGCATAGCGTTGGTGTTGTAAAGCCACTGATGAAACCGCTGCCCAACAAAAGGGGCAATGAAAATGGACAATGGCCCGGCAAGAATTACTGCCACCATAATCACCCTGGGCGGCACACGCGGTGCAGCCCAGCGCCGATCGGCTTTGCTATCTCTACAAAAGACGGCGGTTATGCCAATGGCACCGTATTGTCAGCGCCGACTTTCTGAATTTGTCATTACGCCGGAATCCAGGCGGGCCCGGATAAAAACCATCACATCCAGGCCCTCATGGCACTCGGTTAAGCCCATAACGCCGGGAATTGGGGTGGGCTGAACCCTTCTGGTGGTAGGCTTTTGTTGCGAAACGAAAGTCACCATTCACAGGAGGTCAGCCCGAATGAAGGATACCAAAGTTGAACGCATCCGGCAGGGTGCGGCGATGTTACGGCGGCAGTTTTTGCACGGCGACGGCATCCTGTTTGACCCGGTGCTTGACGCCCCAACACTTGCGACAGTGCTCGATGCGCACGGGAAACCCAACCGCGAGCGGCTCTATCCCCCGCTGGACACCTTGCGCCTGTTCATCGGGCAGGTTTTGTCAGCTGACCGCGCCTGCCAGGATGTCGTTGGGCGTCGTTTGTCCGAGCGGCTCGCACAAGGCCAGTCTGCCAATGCGCTCAATACCGGTTCCTACTGCGACGCGCGCCAGCGTTTGCCGCTCGCCCTGCCGGTGGCGCTGGGCGTCACACTCGGCGCGCAACTGGAATCGTTGGCACCAAAGCATTGGCGCTGGCAGGGTCGAACCGTCAAGCTATTCGATGGCACCACCGTTTCGATGCCAGACACCCCAGACAACCAGCAAGCCTATCCGCAAAGCCGTGAACAGAAACCCGGACTGGGATTCCCGATAGCGCGTATTGGCGCACTGATTGGCCTGGCCAGCGGCGCGGTGCTACGCTATCAAGTCGCGGCCTGCGAAGGCAAAGGGACGGGAGAGCAAAGTCCGCTGGCGAACCTGCTGCCGCATCTCAATACGGGCGATGTCTTGCTGGCCGATGCGCTGCTGGCCACCTGGTGGATCGTCGAAGGGGCGAGCCGTCGCGGTGCCGATGTGGTGATGGCGCAGCACGGCAGACGCCTCACCGACTTCACGCGCGGCAGCAAACTTGGCAAAAAAGACCATGTCGTGCAATGGCCGCGTCCGCCCAAACCGAAGACGATGCGTGCGGAAGATTACGCGCGCTACCCGGAATTCATTGCGATGCGCGAGCTTGAAGTGGATGGCCGCATTCTGGTGACGACCTTGCTTGATCCCGGATTCGCCGCGCCCCGCGCGCTCGATGCACTCTACAGGATGCGCTGGAACATCGAGGTGGACTTCCGCACCATCAAGATTACGCTGCAGATGGATGTGCTGCGTTGCAAATCGCAGTCGATGGTGGAGAAGGAGATCGCCGTCTGTTTGCTGGCCTACAACCTGGTGCGCTGGGCGATGGCGAAAGCGGCAGAGCTCACGGACGTGCTGCCTCGTGTGTTGAGTTTTACCGGCGCCAAGCGTCTATTGGCCGCCTTCTCCGATCAACTGCGCCGAACGCCTTCGATGCAAATAGGCGCCGTAATCGCGACCGTACTTGCGAGCATCGCCACCCTGAAACTGCCGCATCGACCCGACCGAATCGAACCCCGCGCCAAGAAACGACGACCTAAAAACCTGCCCCTGCTGACTGTGCCGCGAGAGGTCGCCCGAGAATTTATCCGTGCTCAGCGGCTTAACCGAGTGCCATGACATCCAGGCCCCTTTGAAACATGACAATCCGCTTACTTGTCACCCTCGATCTTGGTGATGGTCAGCGCACCGTTCATTTTTTCAACATGGAATTTAACCTTGTCACCTTCTTTTACCTTATCCAGCATGATCGGGTCAGTGACACGAAACACCATGGTCATGCCCGGCATTTGCAGGTTGCTAATCGGCCCGTGCTTGATAGTGATCTTGCCGGCCTCCTTGTCGATTTTTTTGACCAGACCTTCAGTTGTCGCCGTGATATCAGCTATGGGTGCCCTGCTTTCCGTCTTGTTCATATCGCCTGCCGCATAGCTTTGCGCAACTGGCAAGACTGCGGTAGCCATTACTGCGAGAGTATTGAGATGTATTAATTTCATGTAATGTCCTTTCAGTGAACGAAAAAATTATTTGACGACAACCTTGCCTTTCATACCTGCTTCAAAGTGCCCGGGCTGAAGGCAAGCAAAATCAAACTTTCCCGGCTTGGTAAACTGCCAGATCAATTCCCCCATCTTGCCAGCTTCGATGCTGGCCATGTTTGCGTCGGCATGCTCCATCTCCGGCATTTTCTGCATCATGGCGGCGTGCTCTTTCAGCTCACTGATTGAGCCGAGCACCATCTCGTGTTTGAGTTTTCCGGTGTTCCTTAGCACGAAGCGGATCGTTTCGCCCTTCTTTACCGCAACACTGGATGGCGAGAAACGCATCGTGTCGTTCATGATGATTTCAACGGTGCGATCGACCTTGCCCGCATCGCCCGGTTTGCCGATTGCCGCCGCGTGATCTTCGTGGTGTGGCATCATCCCTTTGTTATTATGCGCTTCGTCATTATGGACTTCGTCGCCATGTGCAAAGGTCAGGCCATTAAAACTCAGTGACATCAGCGCGGTGATCATTACAAGTTTCTTCATGAGAATATTCCTGTTAAAGCCGGACTTGGTCCGTAAATGGTAAATCAGTGATGCACAAATAAAAATGCAGCGTTAGTGCCGCATCGGGCCGTCACGTGTGACGTTCAAGATAACCTCCTTTCCTTGAGCAGGTTTTTTGGCGGCGGTTTTCGGCGCAAGCGGCGCTGGCGGCATTTCGCCTTCCGCCAGAAAAGCGTTCGTGCCTTTCGGGTGCTTGTACCAGCCAGGGTCTTTGTAGTCGTTATGCGCAAGCCCTTCGCGAATCTTGACTACGGTGAACATGCCGCCCATTTCGATACTGCCGAACTGGCCCTGACCGGTCATCATTGGCAGGGTGTTGTCGGGGATCGGCATTTCCATGCCGCCCATTGACCCCCCTGTCTCGCCCATTGCCATGTAGTCGGGAATGAGCTGGCTGATCTTCTTGCTGATCTCGCGTTGATCAACACCGACCATGTTGGGAACGTTGTGTCCCATCGCATTCATGGTGTGGTGCGATTTGTGGCAATGCAAGGCCCAGTCTCCTGGCTCGTTGGCGTCGAACTCGATGGCACGCATCTGGCCGACAGCGATATCGGTTGTCACCTCCGGCCAGCGCGCGGTTTTAGGAACCCACCCGCCATCGGTACCAGTGACCTCGAACTCGTGCCCGTGCAAATGGATGGGGTGATTGGTCATGGTCAGATTACCGATACGAATGCGGACGCGATCGCCTTTGCGCGCCACGATGGAATCAATCCCGGGGAACGCGCGGCTGTTGAAGGTCCACAGATTGAAGTCAAGCATGGTGCTGGTCTTGGGCGTGAAGCTGCCCGGGTCGATGTCATAGGCGTTGAGCAGAAACACGAAATCCCGATCCACACGATATTGTCCGGGGTCTTTGGGATGCGTGATCCAGAACCCCATCATGCCCATCGCCATTTGCATCATTTCGTCAGCATGAGGGTGATACATGAAAGTTCCCGGGCGCTTCGGTACAAACTCGTAGACATAGGTTTCCCCCGGCTTGATACCGGGCTGGGTAAGTCCAGTCACGCCATCCATGCCGTTGGGCAAACGCTGTCCGTGCCAGTGAACACTGGTGTGTTCGGGTAACTTGTTGGTAACGAAGATGCGTACCTTGTCACCTTCGACGACTTCGATCGTCGGGCCGGGACTCTGTCCGTTGTAACCCCACAGGTTGGCCTTCATGCCGGGCGCAATTTCACGCACGACGGGTTCGGCTAGCAGATGAAATTCCTTCCAGCCGTTTTTCATGCGCCATGGCAGTGTCCAGCCGTTCAGCGTAACTACCGGGTTGTAGGGTCGGCCGTTGGGCGGGGCGAGCGGTGCTTGCGTGCTGGCACTGCTTTGCAGCGGGGCTTCAGGAATTGCTGCGGCCTGCGCACGACTCACAAGCGCAGCACTAACCAGGGCGCCAGAAGTGAAAAGAAAATTTCGACGTGATGACATGATCACTGTCCTTTCGTGGAGTTTTTATTGGGGAGCTTGCCGCCCAAGGCGGTTTGCAGATCGGTCTCGGCGATCCAGTAGTCCTTCAGTGCTTCGATATAGCCATTGACGCTGGCAACCTGTTCACGCGCATCGGCGAGCAGCTCGAATACACCAATCAGCATGCCGTTGTAGCGCAGCAGATTCTCGTCAGAGATTTTCTTGCGCAGCGGCACAATGTTGTCGCGATAATGTTTGGCCAGGTCGTAAGTGGTGCGGTAGCCCAGATAGCTTTCGCGCACTTCGGAACGTGCGTTGACCGCAGTCTCGGCCAGTCGATTGACCGACTGCATGTAGATCGACTCAGCCTTGGCTACCCGGGCGCCGCCCCAATCGAACAGTGGTATCTCGATGGACAACTCATAGCCACGTTCCTTCGGTAATCCGGTCTGGTTGTTGTGCACATAGCCAAGATCAAGGACGTTGACGAAACGGGTAGTTTTGGTGAGACCGAGCGATGCAGCCAGCCCTGCTGTTTCGAGTTTGCCCGCCTGAATATCCAGTCGATTTTGCAGGGCGAACGATTCGGCGTTGTCCAGTTCAATCGGCTGTGACGGAAGATCAGGCAGCCTGTCCGGCAACTGAAACAGTATGTCGTCTCCCCACAAACCCATCAGCCGTGTCAGTTTCTCGCGTGCCATGACGGATGCTTTCTTCGCCCGCGCTACACCAGCTATGGCCTCGGCATAGAAAGCCTGTTCGCGCGCCTGTTCCAGTGCGCTCCAGTTTCCGTTGCGGCCCATCTGTTGAGCGAGATCGGCGCCTGACTCTGCGACAAGGCCGACTTGCCTGGCATAAGCAACGCCCTGCTTGGCGGCGATAGCTTCAAAATAAGTTCTGCGCGTATCAGCTGCGACTCGCAGCGCTTCATTCGTCACCAGCAACTTGACCTGTTCAAAACGACGACCTTCGATTTTTTGTGCCAGTGGCGCCGTAATCAGGCTAATCAGGTTGACGGTAAATGTGCGTTCGATTAGCGCATCCTCACCCCGGCGTGTACGCTTGAAGGTGAAGCCCGGGTTTTGCAAACGGCCTGCCTGTACAAGGTCGGCCTCGGCGATGCCCAGCTCGGCATAGGTCGCCTGCAGGCCGCGATTATTGAGCAGCGCGATTTGCACCGCATCCCCGGCATCGAGCGGTTTTTCCAGCAGTGCTTTGATCTTTGATTGCACCGAGGCTGCGTCGTCGTCCGTATGAATCGCCTGAACGGATTTTCCGGTGCGATCCTGCGTAACTTGTCTCACGGTATCGAAGCCGCCGTCTTTGGAGAACGTGGCGCAACCACCAAGCAGCACTACCGACAGGGCAAAGACAGCGATTGTTCGTGGCGAGCCGGCAGAAAAAGTGCGCGGGTTCATGGCATCTCCTTGTCGTGCTTGATGGACATATCCATGCCCTTCATGTTTTTCATTGCACCGGACTCGTCGCCCATGCTCATGCTGGACCGGCTGCCCGAGTCGCGCACAAAGTCATTGGCGGATCGCCACACCTTGGCAGGTGTCGGTTGGTCGTTCATCGGACGATAGGTATCGAGCGCCGACTCGTAGTGCAGCGGCGGAACGGGCGCTTTCGCATCCGTTGGGTCCGGGCGCGATTGCTGTTCCCCGGACTGAGCGAACACCAGGGTGGGAAAAGTCACCCCTATGGTGGCGCATAAAACCATGTTTGATATTTTCATGAAATCCTCTTCGCGGTGTAAATACACATCTGCTCAGGCAATCAATTGCACTGCCAGACGAAGTAACAATTAGTATCGAAGACCAGAGGCATGCGGCTAAGAAAGCGGCCGATGAATGGAATCCGGAAACTAGGCGATGAGGCGGTAGGGAGGTCGCTCCAGGGTTTCTGGAACGAAGCGGTAAAAATATCGGGAAAGAAAAGCAATGCGTGTCGAGTTCAATGGTGCGACACCGAACGAATAGTCTGAAATCTGCACGATGACAGCACCAGCACAGCAACCAGCACAAGCGTTGCATTTGAAGGCTGCCCGCTTGGAAGAGACGCCCGCATGGGGGTGCGCACCGGCGTCGGATTCTGTCGCACTAGCTAATCCCGCAGCGGCCGCGCCCGCATCATGGTCATCATTCATATTCGATAAATGCGCATGCATATCATCTTGCATCGCCAGATATTGCGCTGCATGGTCGGCGCCCTTCGCATGTTCGGATCCGCAGCACATCAAGGCAGCAGCCGCGTATCCCTGAAAGGGAATCGCGATCAATAAAAACCACAAGACGAAAATATTGAAACTTGTTTTCATGGTTTTAAGCTTATCACAAGTCTTTTATTTCAACGCGCACAGGCTTCCTTTCACGCATCAACCGATAGACCGCAGGAATCACGAACATCGATAGCAGCGGTGCGGTGATCATGCCGCCGACCATGGGCG
>WOZP01000206.1:9746-33913 GCA_011620215.1 Rugosibacter sp. | reverse complement strand
TGGTACGCATCACGGCCGCCGCGCCGCGATTTTGCACAAAGGCGTTGACGCGGAAACGGGCTAGATTGGGCACTTCAAAAGAAAAGTCACACTCCAGATTTTCCTCATACACCTTGCGCTGGCCATCATTCATGATGTCATAGATCATGCCATGCACTTCCTTGTGTTCCATCGGTGGCAGATTAATCCGGCGCACATCACCATGGACGCGAATCATCGGCGGCAAGCCGGAAGAGAGGTGTAAGTCGGACGCATTATTCTTGACAACGAAGGAGAGCAACTCGGTAATGTCCATGGTTTTTTCCTGTAAATGGGGTGCGATATACTTCCAGAGCGTTATATGACAACAATCTCAATCAACTTGCAAGCTGTTCGCAACCGGATTGCTGCGGCTTGCGCAACTGCAGGGCGCCCGGTCGATGCCGTGCAGTTGCTTGCCGTATCCAAAACCTGGCCTGGTGCGTGCGTGCGCGAAGCTGCCGCGTGCGGGCAACAGGCTTTTGGTGAAAACTATGCGCAAGAAGGCGCAGAAAAAATTGCTGAACTTGCCGATCTGAATCTGGAATGGCATTTTATTGGCCCGCTACAAAGCAATAAAACACGCGTGGTTGCTGAAAATTTTGCCTGGGTGCATTCACTCGAGCGATTAAAGACTGCTGAACGATTAGCGGTGCAGCGTCCTGCCCATTTGCCGCCGCTGCAAGTGTGCATTCAGGTGAATGTGTCAGGCGAGGCATCAAAAAGCGGTTGTGCACCGGCTGCGGCTTCGGCCTTGGCGCATGCGATAACCGCATTGCCTCGTCTGCGTTTGCGGGGGCTGATGGCAATTCCTGAAGTAACCGATGATGCTGTGCTGCAACGCCAAAATTTTGCTTGGTTGAGCACGCTTTTTGCCCAGCTCAACACCGAGGGCCTGGCTTTGGATACGCTCTCGATGGGCATGTCACATGATCTGGAAGCAGCAATTCTTGCCGGAGCAACGATGGTGCGTGTGGGCACGGCCATTTTTGGCGAACGACAAATCCGTGTGCTTAATTAAGAACAGGAAGATTAATGAAAATTACATTTATCGGCGGTGGCAATATGGCCACTGCATTAATTGGCGGGATGCAAAAACAAGGTTTTTCGGCGGCAGCGATTCAAGTCGTGGAACCTTTTCAGGAGGCCCGGGAACGCATCACGGAAACGTTTGGCGTACGTGCTGTTGCAGCAGTCGATGCCGCTGCGCTGCACTGTGATGTGCTGGTTCTGGCAGTCAAGCCGCAGCAGATGAAAGCGGCAGTGGCCTCCTTTGCTGGCAAGCTCACGCAGCAAGTGGTGTTAAGCATCGCCGCTGGTTTGCGCGTGGCCGATATGGCCGCCTGGCTGGGCTATGGCAAAATAGTTCGCGCCATGCCGAATACTCCCGCATTGATAGGCGCGGGCATTACCGGCTTATTTGCCGACCCGAGTGTCGATGCCGAGAAACGTCGCCAGGCCGAGCAAATTCTTCAGGCGGTGGGCACCTATGTATGGGTTGAAGACGAAGCGCAAATGGACGCGGTTACTGCCATTTCAGGCAGTGGCCCGGCGTATGTATTTTATTTCATTGAAGCGATTGAGTCTGCCGCGCGCACACTAGGTCTGGATGCCGAATCCGCGCGCCAATTGACGGTGCAAACGTTTCTTGGCGCAGCACAACTGGCAGCAAAAAGCAGCGAAAGCATTACGACATTGCGCGAGCGGGTGACATCCAAAGGCGGAACAACCGAAGTGGCGCTGCAGACGTTTGCCATGCAGGGCGTAGCCGCTGCGATCGGACAAGGCGTGCTGGCGGCTAACGCGCGCGGGCGTGAGTTAGGCGAGACGCTGGGTAAGTAATGCAGCTAAACAGAGGTAACGTATTCAATGTTGATACAACTATTTATTTTTCTGTTGGATGCCGTGAGTGGTTTTCTCACAGTGGCACTGCTGGCCCGGTTCATTTTGCAAATGACCAAAGCGCCTTTTCGTAATCCGCTGGGGCAGTTTGTTATTGCGATGACGGATTGGGTCGTGCGTCCGGTGCGGCGAATCATTCCTGGATTTTTTGGGTGGGATATGGCGAGCCTACTGCTTGCCTGGCTGGCGCAAGCGCTTGTTTTAGGCTTGGCGCTGGGGTTATCTGGCACATTGACTGCCGCACCTTTTGAATCCGTGTCTGGACAAGGAGATGTGTTTCACGGCGTGTCACTAGCGCCGATTTTTATGGTGGCTTTATTGGCGGTGTTGGCAACGATCAAGATTGCTTGTTATTTGCTGCTAGGTGCGGTGCTGGTGTCGGCAATTTTTTCCTGGGTGAATCCGCATGCGCCCATGGCGGATGTTTTTAATGCGATCAGCCGCCCCTTGCTGCGCCCCTTTCGTCGCTGGATACCCGACATTGGCGGAGTAGACCTCTCGCCGCTGGCGTTTATTTTATTGCTGCAAATGGGCATGATGGTTTTAGAGCGTCTGCGCTGGGTGGTGCTGGCAGGATGAGCTGGCTACACATGGATGAAGCCGGTGTGACGCTGACGCTCTACATCCAGCCGGGCGCGAGAAAAACCGAAGTGGTGGGTTTACATGGCGAAGCCCTCAAGATTCGATTGCACGCGCCACCGGTGGAGGGCCAAGCCAATGCGCAGCTGATCGCCTTTCTTGCGCTGCATTTGGCAGTACCCAAACGCGCGGTAACGTTGTTATCGGGCGAGGCTTCGCGGGCCAAGAAGGTACGAGTGATGGGGGTTGAGGCAGAACATGTCAGGGCTCGATTGATTCCGGCCTAACCGTAACAATGACTAATTAACTTGTGCCGTTGTAGGCTAAATAGCCATCAATGAGTGTGTAGCGAACTCGGCCGGGAAGCGCCAGGCCGAGAAAGGGCGTGTTCTTGCCCTGGCTTTTGAGATTTTTACGAGTGACATGAAAGTCGGCGGACGGGTCAAACACGCAAATATCCGCTGCTAGCCCTGCATCCAGCCGACCTGCATTCACGCCCATGATGCGCGCCGGGTCTGACGTGATGCGCGCCAGTGCCGTGAGGAGTGGCATCTGCATTTCCTGCGCCCATTTCAAGGTCAATGGCAGCAAGAGTTCCAGGCCCGTGGCGCCGATTTCGGCCTCGCTAAACGGTTTTTGTTTGCCATCATCATCTACGGGGGTGTGGTCGGAACATACGGCCGTGATTGCGCCCGAGGCCAAGCCGCTACGCAACGCGTCACGATCACGCTGGGCGCGCAATGGGGGGTCCAGGCGAGCATGCGGATTGAAGAAACCAATATCGTGGTCGCATAAGTGCAGGTAATGCACAGCGGTATCACAAGTGACAGCAATGCCTGCTGCACGGGCAGCAACGATCATATCGATGCCTGCCGCAGAGGAAATGCGCGTCACATGCAGGCGCACACCGGTTTCACGTGCTAATTGCAGCAGCGTGGCCAGTGCAATGGTCTCTGCTGCCACAGGAATGCCGACCAGGCCGAGTCGCGCAGCGACTTCACCATCGTGCGCGACGCCTTGTTGGGCAAGAAACGGGTCTTGTGCTTGCAACCAGACAGGAAAATCAAAAGTGGCCGCATAGTTCATGGCGTGCAGCAACACTTGCGTATCGACAATGGCTTGATTCGCCTGGCCGAAAGCGACGCAGCCTGCTTCAGCGAGTTCTGCCATTTCGGTGAGTTTTTTTCCGCCTAGTTGCACGGTCAGCGCACCGATCGGATGCACATGAGCGAATTCAGGTAAGCGTGCTCGATGCGTGAGCATTTCAACCAGGCCGGGTTCATCCAGCACCGGGTCAGTATCCGGTGGGCAGGCCAGCCGCGTCACGCCGCCTGCGGCGGCGGCAGCCATTTCGGATTCCAGCGTGGCTTTATACTCAAAGCCTGGCTCACGCAGGCGCGCGGAAAGATCAATGAGGCCGGGGCAAACGATGCAGCCGGTGGCGTCAAGCACCGTGTGGGCGGTAAAATTTTCTGGCGCCGTATCGCCAGCGCCGACTATTTTGCCTTCTGCAATAAACAGATCAGTCTGTTTATCCATGCCGTTGGCTGGATCGATCAGGCGGCCGCCGCGAATATGGATATTCATGTCACGCTCCCGCTAGCATGGTCATCACCGCCATGCGCACGGCGATGCCGAAAGTGACTTGCGGCAGGATCACCGCCTGCGACCCATCGGCAACGGTGGATTCAATTTCCACGCCGCGATTCATCGGCCCCGGGTGCATGACGATGGCGTCGGGTTTGGCCAGCGCCAGCTTGTCCATTGTCAGGCCGTAGGATTTGAAATATTCCTGCGCGCTGGGCAAGAGGGCGCTTTGCATGCGTTCATTTTGCAAGCGCAGCATCATCACCACATCCACACCGCGCAGGCCTGCTTTCATGTCATTAAACACCCGTACACCGAGCCGCTCGATACCGCTCGGCAGCAAGGTTTTGGGCGCAATCACGCGGACTTCCGGCACACCCAGCGTGGTCAGCGCGTGGATCTGGCTGCGGGCGACCCGGGAGTGCAACACGTCGCCGACAATAGCTACCGTGAGTTGCGTGAAATCCTGCTTGTAATGACGAATGGTGTACATGTCGAGCAGACCTTGCGTCGGGTGCGCATGGCGGCCATCGCCGGCATTGATGACATGAATGTGATCCTGCCCGGTAGCGGCCAGGTGCTGGACAATCAGATGCGGCGCGCCGCTGGAAGCATGGCGAACAACAAACATGTCGGCTTGCATGGCGGCCAGGTTGTCGGTGGTATCGAGCAGCGACTCACCCTTGTTGGCCGACGAGGTGTTGATGTTGAGATTGATGACATCAGCCGAGAGCCGCTTGGCGGCAATCTCGAACGTCGTGCGCGTGCGGGTTGAGTTTTCAAAAAACAAATTGAAGATACTTTTCCCCCGGAGCAAGGGCACTTTTTTCACTTCGCGTTCGGCAACAGCAGCAAAGGGTGCGGCGGTGTCCAGGATGCGGATGAGTACTTCGCGTGGCAATCCTTCGGTGCTTAACAAATGAGTGAGCTCGCCGTGACTATTGAGCTGGGGGTTGCGGTTGGTGCTCGTCAAGGTCATTTTTCAGTCAGTCGAAAAGAAAGGGTACCGTCAGGCGCACGCTCCAGTTCGAGCATTTGTGCAGCGGCGAGGGTGAGGGTGTGCGCGCAATAGTCGGCGGCAATGGGTAATTCGCGTCCGCCGCGATCAACGAGTACAGCCAGTTCGATTTTTCCCGGGCGACCATAGTCGAATAGTTCGTTGATTGCTGCGCGGATGGTACGGCCGGTGTAGAGCACATCATCGACAATGATGATGTGCGCACCTTCGACCTCAAACGGAAGCAAGGATGCGCGCGTATTGGCCTGCAGGCCACGCTGGTTGTAGTCGTCACGATGGAAAGAAACATTTAGCACACCCGGTGCAGTATGCAGCCCGAGCAGGGTGTGCAGACGCTCAGCCACCCAGGCGCCGCCCGTGTGAATGCCAACCAGTGCCGTGCGTGCCAAATCAACGTGCGGCCGCATTTGGTCGGCCAGAATTTGGCAGAGCACTTCTGCGTCAGGCCGTTTGGTGGGCATGAGTTTCCAGCCAGCTTTGCAAAATGACGCGTGCAGCTTCAGCATCGACTTGCGCCTTGCGTTCTTGCCAGGAAAGTTCCCGCAGGGACGCACCGCGCTGGTTTTGGTGAGGCGCCGTGAAGCAAGTAACCCTGATGTGCGGCGAACCAGGTGTTTGTCTGAGTGCCGCATCGGCTTCGATCGAACTAAAACGCTCATCGACTTCTTCCACAGGCAACGCAAACCGGCCGCGTAGCTGATTGGCAAAGCGCGCACAACGCGCCGTCATGTCGTGTGTGCTGCCATCTGTATTGAGTGGTCTGCCCACTAACAGGCGCGCGGGTTGCCACTCAGCGATGAGTTGGCCGATCGCCGCAAAGCGTGCGGCATTGGCTTCATGTGCAATGCAGGTGAGTGCGCGCGCCCGGCCCAGACGTATTTCGCCCAGCGCTACGCCAATTCGTTGCAGACCAAAATCAAAGGCCAGCAGCGTTTCGTCATGCATGACCGGCGACCTCGGACAGGTTGGCAAAATCAATACCCAGCAATTGCATCGCTGCGGCAAGCCGCTCTTCACTGGGCACGTTAAACAGGATGTGCGGAGATGCTTTCACCGTCAGCCAGGTGTTTTGGGCGAGTTCCCATTCCAGCTGGCCGGCTGTCCAACCCGCATAGCCGAGTGTGACTAGCACATCGCTTGGCTGGCCGGTGCTGCCCATGGCTTGCAGGATGTCGCGCGAGCTGGTGAGCGCCAGATCATCCGTCACCTTGAGAGAGCTTTGCCATTGTTGGGTGGTGCGGTGAAGTACAAACCCGCGGTCGGACTGCACCGGGCCACCGGCATACACCGGTAAATTGGCAAAACACTCTGTGGGCAAGCCTTCTTCGAGGGGAATAGCCACGCGCTTGAACAGCTCACCCAAGCGCATATCCGTCGGTCGGTTAATGACAATACCCACCGCACCTTCCGCGTTGTGCTCGCAAATGTAGATTAGCGTGCGCGAAAAATTCGGGTCGGCCATGGCGGGCATGGCGATGAGAAAATGATTAGCGAGGCATGTGGTTTCCATGGCAATAGTGATATTGTAATCTGTCGTTCTACTTCTCAGTTGATCTGAGTTCAGGATTTATTTTGTATGACATCCGCACTCGTCTGGTTTCGCCGCGATTTACGCACCTTTGATCATGCGGCGCTTTTTCATGCATTAAAAGCGCATGACCAAGTGTATTGCGCGTTTGTCTTTGATTCCACGATTCTTGACCCATTGCCACGATCTGACCGCCGGATAGCGTTTATTTTGTGCGCGGTAGAAGAGGTCGCGGAAGATCTGCGCCGCATGGGTGGGGCGCTCATCATTTTGCAGGGCGACCCATGTGACGAGATCCCGCAATTGGCCGCAAGGCTTGGCGTACACGCGGTATACGCCAATCGCGATTATGAACCCATGGCGCTGCAACGGGATGCAGTTGTTAAGGCAAATATCCGCCGACTTGCCAGCGCCGAGTTTTACTTGTTCAAAGACCAGGTGATTTTTGAATGCGATGAAGTGCTCACACAGCAGGGCACACCATTTTCGGTATTTACGCCGTACAAAAATGCCTGGCTAAAACGGCTGACCTCATATTATTTACAGGCTTATCCGGTGGAACGTTACGCGGCAAATTTGGCCATTCCGGATGCCGTGCCATCAGCGCCGACTTTATCGGAGCTAGGTTTTGTGCCGACCGATCTGGCGGATTTGACTTTGCCCACCGGCATGCGTGGTGGCCGTAGCTTGTTTCTCGCGTTCACTGAGCGTCTGGATCACTATGCCAGCGATCGTGATTTTCCGGCAGCGAATGGCACGTCAAGCCTTTCAGCGCATCTGCGCTTTGGTACGGTGTCGATTCGGCAACTGGCGGGTTATGCACAAAGCCAGCCGGGCCGAGGGGCTGCAACGTGGTTGTCCGAGCTTATCTGGCGAGACTTTTATCAGATGATTCTCTGGCATTATCCGCATGTCGTCACACAGGCCTTCAAGTCCGCAATGAATACGCTGGTGTGGGATGATGCGCCTGATCTCATGGGCGCATGGCAGCAGGGAAAAACCGGCTATCCACTCGTGGATGCCGCGATGCGCCAACTGATGCATACAGGGTTCATGCATAATCGGCTACGCATGGTGACGGCATCTTTTTTAACTAAAGATCTGGGAGTTGACTGGCGATGGGGAGAAAAATGGTTCGCTGAAAAGCTGCTTGATTTTGATCTTGCCGCGAATAATGGCGGCTGGCAATGGGCGGCTTCCACGGGTTGTGATGTGCAGCCGTGGTTCCGTATTTTCAACCCTGTCACGCAATCTGAAAAGTTTGATCCGCACGGTGATTTTATTCGGCGTTACGTGCCGGAACTCTCATCAATTCCAAAGCAGTTTATTCATGCGCCGTGGAAAATGAATACGTCACAACAAGCAGCATGCGGCATTTTAATGGGCCGCGACTATCCTTTGCCCGTGGTCGATCATGCCGTCGCCAGAGAACGTACTTTGCAGCGATTTTCTACCGTGAGGAAATAATCATGAAGCATAAAAATTTTTGCCAATCCATGAAGCCAGACAGTGTGCTGAATACCGTGGGTTCGCTATGCCTCCGCTTCTTCCGTTCCCTGCGTTTTTTTATGTTGATTGGTGGTCTGGGTTTGCTGAACGCATTGCCTGCCTATGCGGATGTGCCGGTTGTTGGCGCATTGGCGCCAGGCTTTACGCTGCCCGACCAAAGCGGCAAACCATGGCGACTCCAGGATTTGCGCGGCCAATGGGTCGTACTTTATTTTTATCCGAAAGATGACACGCCGGGCTGCACGCAGGAAGCCTGTCAATTTCGCGATGATTTGCACGCTTTGACAGCGCTGGGCGCTCAAATCGTGGGTGTGAGTGTGGATGACTCGGCATCCCACAAAAAATTTGCGGATAAATACCACCTGCCCTTTCCTTTGTTAGCGGATCAGGATGCAGCGGTTGCTCGCAGTTATGGTGCGTTGTCCGACTTGCTGGTTGTCAAGTACGCTAAACGTTATACGTTTCTGATTGATCCGCAGGGCAAGATTGCTAAAGCCTATTTGCAGGTGGATACATCGCGCCACTCAAAAGAGATCGTGGATGATTTAACGCGGTTGGTACAGACAAAAAAATAACCCGCTATCCAAAGACAGCGGGTTATTTCAATCCTGCGCCGGATTTTACTGCTGCACTTATTTCTTCAAAGTGTCGCGAATTTCACGCAGCAGCACAATGTCTTCTGGTGTGACTGCAGGCGCTGCAGCAGGTGCTGTGCCTTTCAGGCGATTAACCAGTTTGATCATCTGGAAAATAACAAAAGCAAGAATGATGAAGTTGATCAAAATGGTCAAGAAGTTGCCATAAGCTAATAATGAAGCTCCTGCTTTGGTCAGTGATTCATACGTGGCAACGCCCTCGATTGGCTTGGCTGGAGGCGAGAGTTGGATGAACATTTCGGTGAAATTGACATTGCCAATGACTTTGCCGATCAATGGCATGATGATGTCCTTGACGAGCGAATCGACAATCTTGCCGAATGCGCCCCCAATGATGACACCGACAGCCAAGTCCAGGACATTGCCTTTGACTGCGAAATCGCGAAATTCTTGCATCATGCTCATGGTTTTCTCCGGAGTTAAAACACGAGTGTAAAGAAGAGATAATATTCCCTGCAGAAGTATAAGTGAGATGGCATACGAAGTTATTTTTAGATAAGCAATGATTAGGAGAGAACAATGAAGCCGAAGGTGCTTGTTACACGCAAATTTTTTCCTGAACTGGTCGTGCGGCTACAGGAGTATTTTGAGGTCGATGACCATGCCAGCAACGATGGTCTGCCGCCCGCTGAATTAAAAGCCCGACTGGCCGATAAGGCGGGCATATTGCTCTCGGTGGCCGATCCCCTGACCGCCGAGAGTATCGCCGCCGCCCCGCAATTACGCGCTGCATGCAATGTCGGCGTGGGTTACAACAATATCGATGTGGCGGCATGCACGCGGGCGGGCATCATGGTGACCAACACGCCGGACGTATTGACTGAAACAACAGCCGATCTCGCCTGGGCATTGCTGATGGCGGTGTCACGGCGGTTACCCATGGCCGAACGCTGGTTGCGCGAGGGTCAATGGGGCGCATGGCGCTATGATCTTTGGCTCGGTACGGATGTGCACCACGCCACCTTGGGTATTTTTGGCATGGGGCGGATTGGCCAGGCCTTGGCCCGGCGAGCGACCGGGTTTGGCATGAAAACGATTTATCACAACCGATCTCGCTTGCCTGCCGACATCGAGGCCCAACACCATGCCACATGGGTGGATAAAGAAACACTTCTGCGCGAAGCGGATTTCGTTGTCCTGCTTTTGCCTTATTCGCCCGCTGTGCAGCATTACATCGGGGCGGCCGAATTGGGATTGATGAAGCCGACTGCGCATCTCGTCAACGTGGCGCGCGGAGGTATTGTGGACGATGCAGCGCTAATCACGGCGTTGCGCGAGCGCCGAATTTGTGGTGCAGGGTTGGATGTGTTTGAAGGGGAACCGAAGTTCAATCCGGATTTTCTGACGCTGGATAATGTTGTGCTCACGCCGCACATTGGTTCGGCGTCTTATCAGGCACGGATGGCAATGGGCATGCGTGCCGTGGATAATTTAATTGAGGCATTAACCGGACAGCGTCCGCGTGACTGCGTGAATCCCGAAGTATTTGCCGGCACGTAAATAAAAAAAAGGGCGCTCTAAGTAGAGCGCCCTTAAAGGGTCAGGCTTGCAAGATTAACTCTCTTGCCAGATGGCAAGAGAGTAGTGCTTGTTAGTCGTGATAAGCGGCTTCGCCGTGTGAGGTGATGTCCAGTCCTTCGCGTTCTTCATCTTCCGGGACGCGCAGACCGACGATCAAATCGGCAATCTTGAAGGCAATAAGTGCAGCAATGGTTGTCCAGACGACTGTCAAACCGACTGCTTTGGCCTGGATGATCAACTGATCGAGAATGGCACCGTAACCTGGCTTCATCTCGAACCAATTGTTGTAGAACCCTGGCCCACCCAGACTGGGAGAGTTGAAAACACCCGTCATCAGCGCACCAAAGATACCACCCAGCGCATGCACCCCGAAGACGTCAAGTGCATCATCAACCCGCAACATTTTCTTCAAGCCGGTAACACCCCAGAAGCAAAGTGGCCCAACCAGCAGACCGATGACGAAGGCACCTGGGATACCCACGTTACCCGCAGCGGGTGTAATTGCCACCAGACCTGCAACCGCACCGGAAGCCGCGCCCAGCATGGACGGTTTGCCTTTGATGAGCCATTCGGTAAACATCCATGACAGTACTGCACAAGCGGTGGCCAGATAGGTGTTCATGAAGGCCAGTGCAGCAGAGCCGTTGGCTTCCAGGGCGGAACCGGCGTTGAAACCGAACCAGCCAAACCACAGCAGCGAGGCGCCGATCATGGTCATGGTCAGGCTATGCGGCGACATGGCTTCCTTGCCGAAACCGAGACGCTTGCCGAGCAGGTAGGCACCGACCAGACCGGCGACACCGGCGTTGATATGCACCACCGTACCACCGGCAAAGTCCAGCGCCCCCCACTGCCAGAGCAACCCAGCCTTGGCGTTGGTTGCATCGACGATGTTCGCTGCGGTGTAGGCATCCGGACCCGCCCAGAACCAAACCATGTGGGCGATTGGGATGTAGCTGATGGTGAACCAGATCACCGAAAAAATCAGGATCGCCGAAAATTTGACGCGTTCGACCAGCGAACCAAAGATCAGGCAAACCGTGATCGCCGCAAATGTGGCCTGGAAGGCGACAAACACGATTTCATACATCGGCGTAGCCTTGCTGAATGTTGCACCCAGCGCAAAGGTACCCGTCGCCGCGTCAAACACACCCTTCAAGAAGAGCCGGTCAAAGCCGCCAATGAAAGCACTGGTCGCACCGCTACCCTCAGTGAACGCCAAGCTGTAACCATACACGCACCACAGTACGGTGATCAGCGAAAACACGACGAATACCTGCATCAGCACCGAGAGCATGTTTTTGGTGCGCACCAGGCCGCCATAGAACAAAGCCAGCGCGGGCACAGACATTAACAGCACGAGTGCTGTCGACATCATCATCCAGGCGGTATCCCCTTTATTTGGGGTCGGTGCGACAGCAACGGGAGCCGCTTCAGCCAGTGCAGGTGCTGCTATGACTGCAACAGCAGGAGCAGCGGCATCAACAACAGGTGCCGTAGTCGTTGTAGTGGCTTGGGCAGGCGCATCTTCTGCCCAAGCCAGGCTACCAGCGCCAATAGCGCAGGCTGCCAGCAAAACAGCGAATAGTTTTTTCATGATGATTTTCCCCTTAAAGCGCAGCCTCACCGGTTTCGCCGGTGCGGATGCGGATGACTTGTTCCAGGCTATAGACGAAAATCTTGCCATCGCCAATTTTTCCTGTCCGGGCGGATTTTTCGAGCGCTTCAACCACTTGATCAACCATGTCGTCGCCAACGGCGGCTTCCACTTTGACCTTGGGTAGAAAATCGACAACATATTCAGCGCCGCGATACAGCTCGGTATGCCCCTTTTGTCTGCCAAAACCTTTGACTTCCGTGACGGTGATGCCTTGCACTCCCACAGTGGCCAAGGCTTCACGCACTTCATCAAGCTTGAATGGCTTGATGATGGCGGTGATTAGTTTCATGATGGTTTCCTTTGCATGAACGTGGGTTAGACAATCAGAACGACTTGGTAACGGATAAAACAACGGTGTCGTCGCCCGCATCCCTGGTTTTGGTTACGCCGGCAACTAAAGGTGTCTTATTGCCGAAACAATAGAAGCCAGGATTCGTTACGTCACAGCTACCCTTCGCATTGGTACCCACATAAGCGAGGCCAACCAACCAGCCTTTGAGATCTTTGGTTACGCCGAGTTTGTAATCGGTGTAATCACCATCCGTGACATCAGTGCCAGCGTGCCAGTCTTTGAGGCGGAACGAGCCTACATGGCCATTGATGCCCCAGCCATTACCTAAATCATAATTGGCCGACAGGTCGATATAGTTCGAGCCCTTGGTGTCAGGTAGCGAGAAATAATCACCCACGGAATGGTAGTACTTGAGCGACACAAATTTCCATGTGCCGCCAATATAGATTTCCTTGTTATCGACGCTGCCGTTATGGGTTTGGCCATTCTTGGGATTGACGAAAGTGGTACCTGCGGCTGTATTCGCATCGCTGCCGGGGTAGTAGTAGTAAATTGCGCCGACATCAAGGCCGAAATCACCAAAGGAGGCCTTGTAGCCACCGTAGAAATCCATTTCGAGGTTGCCATCAGGGAAACCAGCTCCTTCATTGATATTGGAGTTCCAGTTGCCGAGATAAATCCCGCTGCTATGCGAGTAATCAATGCCACCTTGAATGGCAGGTTTTTCGAAGGTTTGGGTAATGCCACGGAACCGATAGTCTGTGGTCAGTGTCAGATTGCCGGTGAGGGTATGCGGACTGACTGGTTCAGCATCAGCAGCAAATGTCAGCGCGGGAAGTGAAAAAGCGCCAGCAACAGCAGCAGCAATCAAGGTTTTCTTCATGGTCATTCTCCTAAGGGTTAAAAAACAGAGTTACTTAAGCGAAGACTGTGCCATATAAATAAATACACTTAGTTATCAGTAAGTAATATGCTGCGGCTGATGGGTTGGTGGGAAGATATCATGTGGTAATGCACTGTAATAAGGTACGACGATCTGAGGCCGCACCATCTGGGTGCATTATGCTTATTCCATATTTTGTTTAGATTGCGGTTGTTATGACCTGCAGGGCTGAGCGCGTAGCGAGCACCGATAGATAAGACAAAAAATCCCGTGCTAGACTGATTTCTCATTGAGGAATCCATCCATGCTCAATCCCAAAATATTTGAAGAAGTCTCATCTCGCATAGCCGCTGCCATGGCCGCATCCCCCGTGGGCGATGTTGAAAAAAATGCGCGGGCGCTACTCGCCAGCTTTTTTGCCAAACTTGATCTGGTCACGCGTGAGGAGTTCGACGTGCAGCGTGAAGTGCTCAGCCGCACGTCTGCAAAGCTGGCCGCACTTGAGCAGCGTGTCGCCGAGCTTGAAGCGGCGCGTGCTGGCGAGCAGAAATAATTTAGTCTGATTTGGTCTAATGGCGCTAGCAGTTCTTCGTTCGCGAGCGTTAGCGGGGCTGTCGGCGCCGGAAGTCACTGTCGAAGTGCATTTGACGGGTGGGTTGCCCACATTCACTCTCGTGGGTTTACCCGATACGGAAGTCAAGGAAGCGCGCGATCGGGTACGTGCGGCCATTCAAAATTGCGGGTTTGAGTTTCCGCAGCGGCGCATTACGGTGAATCTCGCGCCCGCTGATTTACCCAAAGAATCCGGCCGCTTTGATTTGCCTATTGCCTTAGGCATCCTGATTGCGTCCGGACAACTCAAAGCGCCCATGCTGGACGAATACGAGTTTGCCGGCGAGCTGGCACTCTCTGGCGAGTTGCGCGCTATTCGCGGCGCTTTGGCGATGTGTGCGGCGATGTCTACTGCACCGCGCGAGACAGCCATCAGGCGCGTATTCATCTTGCCAACAGACAGTGCGCCAGAGGCTGCACTGATCGCAGATATGACCATACTGCCTGCAAAAAACCTGCTCCAGGTGTGCGCGCATCTCTCGGGGCGCGAAACGATCGCCCCTCACGCCGTCTCACCAGCGCCGACTTTTGCGCATTATCCCGATCTTGCCGAGGTCAGGGGCCAGGTGCCGACCAAACGCGCACTCGAAGTGGCAGCGGCAGGCGGCCACAGCTTGCTCATGAGTGGCCCGCCGGGCGCGGGCAAATCGATGCTGGCGCAACGCCTGCCCGGCCTGTTGCCGCCGATGACCAGCGCCGAGGCACTGGAAGCCGCCGCCGTGCACTCTCTGGCGGGACTCTTCAAACTCGAGCACTGGGGACAGCGTGCTTTCCGTGCGCCGCATCATTCCGCATCAACCGCAGCGCTGGTCGGGGGTGGCAGTATGCCGCGTCCGGGCGAGATTTCGCTGGCGCATAACGGCACGCTGTTTCTGGATGAGCTGCCCGAGTTTCAGCGCGGCGTGCTCGAAGCGCTGCGCGAGCCACTGGAAACCGGGCATATCCATATTGCACGCGCTGCGCGGCGGGCTGAGTTTCCAGCACGTTTTCAGCTCATTGCCGCAATGAATCCGTGCCCCTGTGGCTGGCTTGGCCACTCTTCCGGTAAATGTCGTTGCACGCCCGATCAGGTGTCGCGTTATCGCGGCAAACTATCCGGCCCGTTGCTGGATCGAATTGATCTGATGGTGGATGTCCCGGCCATTTCCGAAGCGGAATTATCGACGCGAACGATGGGCGAAACATCAACCACGGTGCGTGGTCGCGTGGTGGCCGCGCGTGATCGGCAACTGGCGCGGCAGGGCAAGCCTAACGCACAACTCACGCCGAATGAGATTAGTGAGCACGCCACGCCTGACTCAGCTGGTGCCCAGTTGCTTGCGCAAGCCATGAATCGACTATCGTTGTCCGCACGTGGTTATCATCGTATTTTGAAAGTGGCGCGCAGCATTGCCGATCTTGCCGATGCCGAATCCATCAGCGCGCCGCAGGTGGCCGAAGCTATCCATTACCGCCGTGGGTTGAGTGGCTAGGCGGGCTAAACCGAATTAATTTTTACATTCAGGAAGAGCAAGTATGGCGTTGCGGAGGCCACGTTTGATGTCAACGGGTGTCTTGAAAAAAAGCCGCGCCTGATATCTGTCAGGCGCGGCTTTTTCATGCGCTTTTTCCGCTATCGATGCTTATTTTTTGGTCTGTTTGACATCCTGACAACCGACGGTTGTTTTGGTTTTGTAAGCAGCCAGTGGTGGCGGGCAAACCAGATTCGCCTCAGGGGCAACGACGCCCTTGCCGGCTTTGCAGCGGTAAGCACCGGTGCGGCTTGGTTTCCCCGTCATTTTGTAGCCGGATGGGCAGCTGGGTGCAGCAGCAGTAGTAGCGGCGGCAGCTTGGACAACCACGGTGGCCGTGGCTTCACCAGCACAACGGAAATGCGTGGTGATTTTTTTGCCTTCGGCTTTCACGACATAAGTGCCGGGATGGGCATAGGCTTTGGTGAGCGTGACTGGAAACTTTGCGTCGGAACCATTGATCTTGATCTTGTCTCCCGTGCCATCGCCAAATTCAACCGATAATCCGCAAAGGCTGGGTGCTTCTCCTTCTGCGGCAATGGTGATGGTGACCGCTTGTCCAGCTTGGGCAGGATTCGGCGTGACGGTGACTGAACCTATGCCGCGACTTTCGGCGAACGCAGGACTGTAGGCAAGACCCAGGGCAAGTGAAACAGAAAGGGTAAGCAGGGTAAACTTGGTTTTCATGGAATGATTCCTCGTGGTTTGGTTGGCTAGGTTAGCTTGTTTTTTTGCATAGGTGAACCCGATGAAAATGATACGACTGGCGGGCATCGTTGTCAGCATTGGATTGTTGTTGTTGGCAATTCTTGCGGGCGTGCTCTACGTCATGTTCGATGGCGAAAAAATCAAGATGGAGTTAAGCCGTGCCGTTTTTGTCAAGACGCAGCGCGAACTCACCATCACTGGCCCGGTGCAGCTTTCGCTGTGGCCGAACGTTGGCGTCAAGCTTGGTCGTACCACGCTGTCTGAACCGGCAAGCCCGCGCGAATTTCTTGCGCTGGATTCAGCGCGTATTGCTGTGGCAGTCATGCCCTTGTTAGCAAAGAAACTGGTGGTGAATGATCTGCAGGCCGACGGTTTAACCGCTACGCTGGTGAAAAGAAAAGATGGCAGTTTGAATATGGCAGATCTCTCCAGCAGCAAGCCGGAAGACCAAAAAGTCGGCGCTGGCGATACGGCGCTGCAGCTTGATGTATCAGGCATTGCGCTAACCAATGCGCATCTGGTATGGCGCGATGAGCAAGCCGGTAGCACGACCACGCTAGCCAAATTGAATATCACCACCGGCCCGGTGTTAGCCGATGGCCAAAAGCAGACATTGACGGTCGACGCAGTTACCTTAAAGAATGTGGAATTCAATCGGCGCGACGAAAACACAGGCAACACGATGGCGCTGGCCGGGCTGTCTTTTTCTGCCGATCATGTGGCGGTCAACAGCAGATTAAAAACGCTGGTGGTGGATGCAGTGAATCTGAAAAACAAGCAGTTTAGCCAGCGTGATGGAAAAACCGGCGAGACAACCCGCCTGGATGACCTCAGCTTTTCAGCCGCTCATGTTGCCGCAGACAGCGGGCGCCAAACCTTGGCCGTGGACAATGTTGCGTTGACCACGCGGGGCAAGCAAGGCAGCAATGCATTTGATATTGATTTAGCCGCGCCGCAACTTACCTTGACGCCAGGCAAGGTGGTCGGCAAGACCCTCAGTCTTAACGCCAAGCTCAGTGGAGGGGGGCGCCAAACCACTGCAAAGATTGCACTGTCCGGCATGGAGGGCACGTTAACCGATGTCAAGGTTAGCCGCATGGTGTTAGATGCGGACTCAACCAGTGGGGCTACGGCACTCAGGATCCATCTGGTGGCGCCTTTGAGCGCTAACATAACAGCGCAAACTGTCACGCTGCAAAAAATTGCAGGCACAGCAGATATGAAAAATCCTGCCATGCCCATGAAGCAGGTGAACTTGCCGCTCAATGGCAGCGCTCAGGTCGATGTGAAAAAACAAAGAGCCGCGATCCGCCTGGCTACTCAATTTGACGAGTCAAAAGTTTTTTTTGAGTCGCAGATCGAACATTTTTCACCACTGGCTTTGGGTTTTGATCTCACCATTGATCGTTTGAATGTAGATAAATACTTTCCACCAAAACCTGCTGTGGCAGTCTCTTCCACCGGCGCGGCTGGCCAGGCCCGTGCAGGGGATGCTCCGCTGGATTTTTCAGCCCTGCGCGGCTTGAACCTGCATGGCGTTGCGCGTATCGGTTCGCTGCAAGTCAAAAATCTCAAATTTTCCCGGCTCAATGCAACACTCAAGGCCGCTCACGGTCGGCTGGATATTGCGCCACTCTCAGCCAATCTGTATGAAGGGTCGATGAGCGGTAGCCTCGCTGTGAACGCAAACGGCAATGGCGTGACAGTGCGGCAAAAATTGGTGGGGGTGAGTGTTGCTCCGCTCTTGAACGATTTAGCGGATAAAGATTTGATTGCCGGCAAAGGGGTGGTGACAGTGGACGTCACGGGTCAGGGTGCAAGCGTGTCCGCGCTGAAAAAATCTCTGGCGGGTTCCGCTTCACTGGTGTTACGTGATGGTGCCATCAAGGGTATCAATCTGGCGCAGAGCATGCGCGATATTCAGTCCAAGCTCGGAGCCAGGCAGGATGTAACCCAGGTTTCACGGGGAGCGGATAAAACTGATTTTTCGGAATTCAGCGCTTCTTTTCGCCTGACAGGCGGCGTGGCGCATAACGAAGATTTGGCCATAAAGTCACCTTTTTTAAGGCTTTCGGGCGCGGGTGATATTGATATTGGCAATAACCGGATTAACTATCTGGCCAAGGTCCGTGTGGTGAATACCAGCGCAGGCCAGGATGGCAAGGAAGCGGATCAGGTCAAGGGGGTAAGCGTACCTGTTCGCGTGACGGGCCCGTTGGATAAAATCACCTGGAAGATCGAGTTTGCGAGTGCGATCGGTGATTTGCTCAAAGAAAAGTCCCAGGTGCGCATCGACGAGAAAAAACAGGAGTTGCAGAAAAAAGTCGATGAAAGAAAACAGGAAATCCAGCAGAAAGCTACCGATCAATTGAAAGACAAGCTAAAAGGAATTTTTGGCCGATGAATAGTGAACAGAAGATGGACAAGATTTTTATGGCCAATCGTGCCTGGGCTGACCGCGTGCGCACCGAGGACCCTGCTTTTTTTGACAGGCTGGCCCACCTGCAAGCCCCGGAGTATTTATGGATCGGCTGCTCAGACTCGCGGGTACCGGCCAATGAAATCACCGGCTTGTTACCGGGCGAGGTGTTCGTCCACCGCAATATTGCCAACGTGGTGGTGCATACCGATCTGAACTGTCTATCGGTGATTCAGTTTGCGATTGATGTGCTAAAGGTGCGGCACATCATGGTGGTGGGACATTTTGGGTGCGGTGGCGTGCGCGCTGCGCTGGAGAATGCACGGGTTGGGCTGGCTGACAACTGGTTGCGCCATATTCAGGATGTGCGCGATAAACATCAGGCGCTGCTGGAGAGCATTGCGGATGAGCATCAGCGCTGGGCCTGTCTGTGCGAACTGAATGTGTTGGAGCAAGCCATCAATGTCGCGCGTACGACCCTAGTGCGCGATAGTTGGGCACGTGATCAGGCATTGACGGTGCACGGCTGGATTTACGGCCTGGCGGATGGCCTGCTGCGTGATACCGGGTTTATTGTTTCGACAAACGATGAGGTAGACGCGCTGGCCGCGCAATCACTAGATGCACTGTGTCGCCGTTACGTGCCAAGCTAGCCTCTTGTGACCAGCGCTGCCACCATTACAAGGTATCGGGTGGCGGGGCTGGATTGGTCGCTTGACGTTGCAAGGCCGCCATTTTGGCGTACTTGGCAAAACTGGTGCCACAGCCGATGAGGATATGTGCCAAGCCCGGCAGCCCGTCAAGAAAGCCGCGCCGGAAAAAATAAAACTTGATGAACCGCACCAGGGGTGAGAGCAGCAAGTGCATCGCATTGGCACGCTTGCCTTTGGCTAGTGCCGCGTCGGCCGCCAGAGTGCTATAGCGGTTTTGTTTGTCCAGATAGTTTTCCAGTGATTCTGCGGAGTCGTGGAGCAAGTCGCCGACGAGTGTGCCGACCATTTTTTCCGCAGCACCTGTGAAGCAGACTTTTTCGTGCACCATGTCGGCAGACCATTGCGCATGATGCCGGTGAAAGAAGCGCAAACTCCAGTCCGGATAGCCTTCGCCATGGCGTAGATAACGGCCCATGAAGCGATTGCATCGGGCAAAGCGATACGCGTAAAAAGTCGGCTTTGATGATGCGGCGGATAGGTCAGCAAGTGCGGTTTTTAGGCTTTGCTGTAAGTGATCACTGACGCGCTCATCAGCATCAATGCAAAGCACCCAATCATGGACGGCTTCTTCAACAGCAAATTGTTTTTGTGGCCCGAATCCTCGCCAGGGCGTGTGAATAACCCGCGCGCCGTAGCGTTGTGCGATGGCGGCTGTATCATCCGTGCTGCCCGAATCGACAAGCAGAATCTCGTCGCAAAAGGCTACGCTGGCAAGGCAGGCGGCCAGCGAGTGCGCAGCATTTTTGGTGATCAGAACCGCCGATACGGGAATTTTTTCCATGCAAAAGTCTGTGCAGTGCTGCATTAAGATTGCTGAAAACGACTGCTGAATTTAGCATGTCAATGCTATTTATGACGGCATAAGGTCGCCACGTATAATTGATTGATGCGCATTCTTCTTGTTAAAACGTCATCCCTCGGGGATATTATTCACAATTTACCCGTGGTTTCAGATGTGCGCCATGCTTTTCCTGACGCGCAGATTGATTGGCTGGTAGAAGAAAGTTTTGCCGATATTCCTTTGCTGCATCCCGGCGTGCGGATGGTGATCCCGGTTGCGCTACGGCGCTGGCGAAAATCTATACTCAAGGCGGCCACCTGGCAGGAGATTCGCGAGTTTTATGCTGCCTTGCGGTGTGAAAACTATGATGTTGTGGTGGATACACAAGGTCTGCTCAAAAGCGCACTACTGAGCTGTTTGGCACGAGGGAGACGTGCAGGCTATGCGGCCGTTTCAGCTCGTGAGCCTGTCGCCGCCTTGCTTTATAACGCGACCTTCACAGTCGCCAAAAATCAGCACGCGGTACGATGCAACCGAAGTCTGGTTGCGGCTGCGCTCGGTTATGCCCTATCCGATGTGTCAGCGCCTGACTATGGCATAGCCGTACCGATAGCATCCACTGCACGCAACACGGCTCTGCTGTTAACAGCCACCTCGCGCGCGGATAAGCTGTGGCCTGAAGCCCATTGGCAGGCGCTGGGCTGTGCTATGGCTGCGCGCGGACTGATCTGTTTGCTGCCCAGCGGCAATAGCACTGAACGCGCACGAGCTATCCGGCTCGCGCAATTGATCCCGGGCGCAGTTGCCCTGCCACCCTTATCCTTGCGTGAGTTGGCTAGCTACTGCGCTGCTGCGCAGTTGGTTGTTGGCGTGGATACGGGGTTGGTGCATCTGGCCGTTGCCGTGGGGCGCCCCACGCTGGCTTTGTTTTGTGCTTCTGACCCTGAGTCAACAGGAGTTTTGGCAGGGGCTGGAGATGTTAATGCAGCCATCAATCTGGGCATGCAAGGCGCGCCGCCCAGCGTGGCGGAAGTGTTGGCCGCAGCGCAGCCATGGCTATGACCTTGTGGCGGTTTATCTACACCTTGGCGGTACTGGCACTATTGCCGTGGGCGGCTATCCACTTGCTCTGGCGTGCCAGACGGCAGAAAGAATATCTACATCACTGGGGTGAGCGCTGGGGTTTTTTCCCGCAGCGCAAACCCAGTCAGCAGAATCTTTCACCCACGATATGGCTGCACGCCGTCTCGGTGGGCGAAACGCGTGCCGCGCAGCCGCTGGTTGCTGCCTTGTGCGCTCACTATCCTGATCATCGCATTTTGTTTACCCACATGACGCCGACCGGGCGTGCGGCTTCTGGTGCCTTGTTTGGCGACACGGTGGAACGCCTTTATCTTCCCTACGACACGCCTTGGGCAATGCGGCGCTTTTTGTGCCATTACCAACCACGGATCGGCCTGATCATGGAAACCGAGTTATGGCCAAACCTGCTCACCGAATGCCGCGCCTTCGGCGTGCCGGTCTATTTGCTCAACGCCCGGTTGTCGGCGCGGTCGGCGCGGCGTTATGGCCGCTGGCCGAATCTCACGCGGCAAGTGCTGCAGTCGCTGAGTGGGATTGGCGCGCAATCGGCGGATGATGCTGCACGCTTGACCAGGCTCGGTGCGGAAAAAATTACGGTTACAGGCAATATTAAATTTGATATTGCTACGCCGCCTGAACAGATGGAACTCGGCCGGGTGTTTCGTGCGCGCATGGGCGCGCGCCCTGTGTGGTTGGCCGCCAGCACGCGTGAGGGGGAAGAGGCGTTGATTCTCAATGCCTGGCATTCCGCAATGAATTCGAAGAAAGTCTTGAGTTCGCTTCCGGGCGGCGCTGATGAAGCAACTGCGCTACAAGGCGGTCAGGCAAAAAACGCCTTCCTCGCCGTAGCGGATGGTGATACGGCGATGAATAGCCAGAACAAGGCCGTTTCTCCGCTATTGGTCATCGTGCCGCGACATCCGCAGCGCTTTGATGCGGTGGCGCGGCTCGTAACTGACCGAGGCTTGCGTTTGCAGCGGCGCAGTGAAGAGTCGGCTATTGCACCGATAACCCACGTGCTGCTGGGCGACAGCATGGGTGAAATGTTTGCCTGGTATGCCGCTGTGGATGTGGCATTTATCGGCGGCAGCTTGAAGGATTACGGATGCCAGAATTTAATCGAGGCGTGCGCTGTTGGCACCCCGGTGTTGATCGGGCCCTCCACCTACAATTTTGCCGAGGCCGCGCGCGAGGCGCTGGCCAGTGGTGCGGCCCATGCAATCACTGATGCGGATGATCTCGTACGCCAGATAGACATGTTGCTGACAGATGTTGCGTGTCGTGAGCAAATGAGTCAAGCAGGTCGCGAGTTCGCCGCGCGCCATCGCGGTGCGACCGAGCACACACTGGAACTGATTAGCTCGTCAATCAGTTCAACAGTGCGTTGATTGCCTGTATGTCTTCTTCCTTCAGACTACCGGCAGCTGCCTTCAGGCGCAGCAGCGCAAACAATGTATCCAGCCGCGCTTTGGACAAGCTTTGCTGCGTGGCATATAGCTGACTTTGCGCATTCAGCACGTCGATATTGATACGCACCCCCACGTCATAACCCAGTTTGTTCGAATCGAGAGATGATTGTGACGAGATCAGCGCAGCTTCAAATGCCTGAACCTGAGCCAGTCCGGAAGTCACACCCAGATAAGCCTGACGGGCACCAAGGGCAGCTTGGCGACGCGTGTTTTCCAGATCAGCGGCAGCCTTTTCCTTGAGGGCGACCGCTTCCCGGTCTTTGGAGACCACCAGGCCACCGGCGTAGATAGGGATTGAGAGTTGCAGGCCGATACTGCTGTTGTCGCTCTCGGCGCCGCCGAAGCCAGGAATTGAACTACTGCCTTGTGCATTCTTGTTGCGGCTGGCGACCAGATCGAGCGTTGGATAATGCCCGGCACGCTGTTTTTCAATCTCGCGGGTGGCAATTTCAAAAGCAGCTTGTGAGGCCAGTACGCCCGGATTGCCGGTTTCAGCCATGGCCACCCACTGATTGATGTCATTCGGTTGTGGGCTCAGCAGCGCCACACCCGGCTTGAGGTTTTTCAAACTGCTGGACTCTTTGCCGATGACGATGCGCAATGTCTCCTGTTTTACCGCTAGATCGCTTTGCGCAGCAAGTTCCTGCGCAATGATCAAGTCATAACGTGATTGGGCTTCGTTGGTGTCGGTAATGGTTGTGGTACCCACTTCAAAAGTGCGTTTGGCCGCTTCCAGCTGCTCGGCAATTGCCGCCTTTTGTGCTTGTGCCGTAGCCAGCGCATCCTGCGCTAGCAACACGTCGAAATAGGCTTGTGTGACGCGCACGATCAGATCCTGCCGCGCTACACCAAATTGCGCTTCGGCTTGTGCAACAGCGAGCTCCGACTGTGTGTAGGCTACCCAGTTCTGCCAGCGAAACAAAGGCTGTGACAGGCTGGCTGTCCAGCCATTGCTGTTGTATTTGGTGTTGGCCTCGATGCCGGTTGCGCGCGACGTGCGGCTGTCATCATTCCAGGCAGTATTGGCGCTAACGCCGATGGTCGGCAGAAGTCCCGAGCGACCTTGTGGCAGCTTTTCGCGTCCTGCGTCCAGCGCCGCGCGCGCAGCAGCAAACTGTGCGTCATACGTGATCGCATCGTGATAGGCCGACAGCAAATCAGCAGCCCCAGCCCCACTGGTAAATAAACAGCCGATGAGGCAAAGGGAAGACGCGGAAGACGCAAAAAATATTTTTTTCATGGGTACTCTGTTAATACGTTGGCATGGCAGGGTCAACATCGCGTGCCCAGGCAGCTACGCCGCCTTGCAGGTTAACAATGGCACCAAAGCCTACGTTTTCAAGAAACAAGCCGGCTTGAAAGCTGCGTGCGCCGTGGTGACAAATCATGACGATATCTGCTGTTCGATCCAGTTCTAGGTAATGCGCAGGTAGCGTACTCATGGGCATGGAGATCGCCTGCGGGATGTGGCAGGTGGCAAACTCCCATGGCTCACGCACATCCAGCAATACGGGTGGCGTGCGAGTGTTGTCGCTGAGCCATTCTTGCAATTGAGAGGCGGTTATCTGATGCATTGTCTGTCTAGTCGGCTTATCTGATGGGACGCCCGGTTGCTCATGCAAACGGTAATCAACACGAGGCGTAGGAGGATGAAACTATTGTCGCTCTAGAAAACGAAACATGGCATGGGTTCTGCCCCACGAAGAAAGTCGGCATCC
>WOZP01000206.1:0-9646 GCA_011620215.1 Rugosibacter sp. | reverse complement strand
GCTCTAGAAAACGAAACATGGCATGGGTTCTGCCCCACGAAGAAAGTCGGCATCCGTTTCAAACAATGCGATACGCTCAAAATGATCCCCGATTCGGTGTATCAATGTGGCTTCCAGCGCAGGGCGCGTGCCAGTTACTGCAAACAGTCGGCCACCGGGTTTTAATTGATCGAGCAAAACCTTGGGCACGTCAGCAACCGCACCGGATACCATAATGACGTGAAACTGGTCCTGAGTTGGGCGTGCCAACAAGCCATCTCCTGTCACCACCTGAACATTGCGCACCCGGGCATGTTCCAGATTAACGCGTGCTGAATCTGCCAGTGCGGGCTCAATTTCGTAGGACAAAACATGGTTTGCATGTGCACCCAGCAGCGCTGCCATATAACCTGAGCCGGATCCGATCTCGAGTACCTTTTCGTGACGGCGCATGGCCAATGCCTGCATGGCGTGAGCTTCGAGTTCCGGCGGGAGCATGTGCGCGCCATGGCCCAAGGGAATTGCGGTAGCGGCAAACGCCAGATGGCGATAAGCCGGTGGCACAAAGTCTTCGCGTTTTATCTCGGCGAATAAAGTCAGCACATCAGCAGCCAGTATTCCTGCAGGGCGCAGTTGCTGTTCGATCATGTTGAAACGGGCTTGATTAATATCCATCATCTGATTTTATCGTATCGGGAGTCGTGAGGCTGCTGGTTCTATCCAGGAGCTCGCGGTAGGTTGGTGGGGCGGGTTTTTTTACCCGGAATACCGCAGCATAGAGCGCCGGCAAGAACAGGCAAGTGAGGAAAGTGGCAATGAGCAGGCCACCCATGATGGCAATGGCCATTGGCCCCCAGAAATCCTGAAATGTCAGCGGAATCATGGCTAGAACTGCTGCCGCTCCGGTGAGCATGATGGGCCGCAAACGACGCACGGTGGAATCTACAATGGCTTCCCACGGCGATTTACCAGCATCTTCATCCTGCCTGATCTGATCGACGAGAATCACGGCATTGCGCATGATCATGCCCATGAGCGCAATCACGCCGGTTGTGGCGACAAAACCAAAGGGTGCTCGAGAGATAATCAGCCCCATGGCCACACCGATCATGCCTAATGGCGCCATGGCAATTACCATGAAGCTGCGGCTAATGCTGTTCAGCTGCACCATCAAAAGCGTGAACACAACCACTAGCATTAATGGAACCCCTGCAGCAATCGATTTCTCGGCTTTGGCCGACTCCTCAATTGAGCCACCCATCTCGATGCGAAAGCCGGGCGGTAATTTTGCGCGAATGGCATCCAGTTGCGGATTGATGGCCGATGATACGGTAGGGGCTTCAACTTCCCCGCGAATATCGCCGCGTACACTGATGGTCGGCAGGCGATTACGACGCCAGATCAGGCCTTCTTCAAGCACCGGCTTGAGTCGCGCTATCTGGGCCAGCGGCACATGGCGTCCTTCTTTTGTCTGGATGTCCAGATCAGGCAGATTCTCCAGGGTGCGTGCGCTTGCGCCTTCGGCGCGCCAGACGACATCAATGAGTTGATCCGCTTCGCGATACTGTGTAATCGCCACACCGCTAAGCCAGGCTTGCAGGGCTTGCGCAACCTCTTGCGTTGACACCCCCAGCGCGCGCGCGCGACCCTGGTCGATCTCGACCTTCAAACTTTTCACCTTATCGTTCCAGTCGAGGTGAACGTCTTGCAGGTTGTCATGTTTGCGCATGATGGCCGCCACATCGCTGGCTATTGTGCGTAGTTGCTCGAGGTCTTCACCCATCACGCGAAACTGGACGGGGTAACCTACGGGTGGCCCATTTTCCAGCCGGATAACGCGGGCCCGTACCTCAGCCCAGCGGCCATCAGGTGCGGCAAACTCGGCTTCGAGCTTTTTCTTCAGCGTTTCCCGATCATTGACATTTTTTGCGATGATCAAAAGTTGGCCGAAATTGTCATTAAACAATTGCTGATCTTGTGGCAAATAAAAACGGGGCGCGCCATTGCCGATATAACTGGAGAAACTCTCGACACCTGGCTCTTTTGCGAGAATCTTCTCGACGCGTTCGACGCTACGTGTCGTTGCCTGGATCGACGCGCCTTGTGGAAGCCAGACGTCTACAATCAACTGTTCCCGATCCGCATGGGGGAAGAACTGTTTTTGTACAAACAGATTGAAAGCCAGCAACGAGAGAGCAAATACAGCGAGTGTGGCACCAATGACTTTCCAGCGATGCGTGAGACAGGCTTCCAGCGCCTTGCGAAAGCGTCGGTAGAAAGGCGTATCGTAAATGTCACTATGGTGCTCGCTGCCAAATTTGCGCAACTTGTCGACATTCAGCAAACGGTAGCCAATAAACGGGGTAAACACCACCGCGACAATCCACGACGTAACGAGCGCAGTGGTAACGACTACAAACATCGAGAATACATATTCACCCGGGCCTGATTTGGCAAAGCCGACAGGAATAAATCCGGCGGCAGTGATGAATGTGCCAGTCAGCATTGGAAAAGCCGTGGAGGTATAGGCAAAGCTTGCGGCTTTGGCGCGATCCCAGCCTTGTTCTATTTTCACGACCATCATTTCAACAGCGATGATGGCGTCATCGACCAGCAGACCCAGGGCAATAATCAATGCACCTAACGAAATGCGCTGCAGATCGATACCCAGAGTATCCATCACCAGAAAGGTGATGGCGAGCACCAGTGGAATCGACAAAGCCACGACCAGGCCTGTACGCCAGCCGAGCGTGAGAAAAGAGACTGCCAGCACAATGGCAATGGCTTCAGCGAGTGACGTCAGAAATACGCTAATTGCCTTGGCGACAAGGCTCGGTTGATCGGCAACGCGATGCAGCGTCATGCCTGTAGGCAAACTTTGGCCTAACGCATCGGTGCGTGTGCCAAGGTCGCGACCGAGTGCCAGAATGTCACCCCCGGTTTTCATGACCACACCAATGCCGATGACATCTTGGCCATTGACGCGCATGCGCCAGTTGGCAGGTTCGGCGTAGCCGCGCCGAATGTGTGCGATGTCACCCAAACGGAAACTCTGGTCACCAACGCGCAATTGCGTATTCTGAATTTGTTCCACCGCACTGTAAGCGCCGGTAATGCGGATTTGCACGCGGTCACTGGTGGTGTCGATAAAGCCCGCTGGCGTGACGGCATTTTGTTTTTGCAGCGCCGCAAACAATTGGGGTGCTGTAATGCCTAAGGCGGCAAGTCGTTGCGGCTCGGCTTCAACCCAGATTTTTTCATCCTGCACGCCAAACAACTCGACTTTTTTTACATCGGTGGCATTACGCAGTTCACGCGCGATGCGATCCGCTTCACGACGTAATTCGCCCATGGTGAAATCCTTGCCGGCCAAGGCAAAGATATTCATGTTGACATCGCCAAACTCTTCGTTAGGGAAAGGGCCTATCACGCCCGTGGGCAGGGTGGTGCGTATATCGTCCAGCTTGCGCCGCACCTGCCGCCAGGCTTCGGGCACGGAGGCTTTGGGCGTGTTCTCCTGAAGTGAAATGAAGATCAGCGATTCGCCTGGCTTGGAGCTGGAGCGGATAAAATCAAGGTTTGATGTCTCTTGCAGCTTCTTTTCGATGCGCTCAGATATCTGCTGCTGTACTTCTTCTGCGGTAGCACCCGGCCAGAGGGTCCGCACCACCATCACCCGAAAGGTGAAGTCAGGGTCTTCGGCACGACCCAGTTTGAAATAGGCCAGGGTGCCCGCGATCATCAGTACGATGATCAGATACGTCATCATCGCCGGATGGCGAATGGACCAGGCGGAGATGTTAAAGTTTTTCATTGTTGCGCCTCGACGGCGTGCACTTTTTCACTGGCTGTCAGCAGGGTGACGCCTGCATTAACAATACGATCACCAGCAGACAACCCATGCGTGACGATGGCTTGATCACCCTCATACCGGCTCACGCTGACAGGCGCCAGTGCCACCGTATTGCCAGCGCCGACTTTCCAGACAGCCATTTGTTTTGCTGTTTGAAAAATGGCCTTGAGTGGAATCGCAAACGTGGCGCCAGCCGTGGTTGGCGAGGTAAATCGCACCGTTGCCGAGAGGCCTACAGGCAAACGCATGGGTGCAGCGGGCAAGGTTACGCGCGCGGCATAAGTGCGCGTCACAGGGTCTGCTGCGGCAGAGATTTCGCGTAACTTGCCAGTCAACGCAGGCGCTTGATCGCCGTGAGCCCATAAGTTGACTTCGGCGGGCGCGCCTACGCTAAGGCGGCTGATATCGCCTTCCGGCAGGCTGATCGCCACTTCGCGTTCACCATCGGGTGCAAGGCGGAAGATGGGCTGGCCTGCAGCGACCACCTGGCCAGCTTCAGCCAGCACTGCCGCAATCACGCCATCACGGTCGGCGGTGAGTGTCGTGTATGCCGCCTGGTTGCGCGTCATGTGTGCTTGCGCCCGGGCTGATGTGGCTGTCGCTTCGTGCATATCCAGGGCGGCCTGGCTGACAAAATTTCTGCTTCGCAGATCGCGATAGCGTTTGAGTTCGGCTGTCGCCAGCCGTGATTGTGCTTCAGATTGTTCCACCTGCAAGGCAAAGTCTGCTGCATCAATGCGTGCTAGCGGCTGGCCGCGTTTGACCACGGTACCTGCATCAACCAAACGGCTAATCACCTTGCCCGGCACACGAAATCCCAGCAGGGTTTCAAATCGCGCATGCACTTCGCCAGGGTATGCGCGTGACTCTGTCGTTGCCGCTGCGCCGACTGTCATTACCCGCACGGATTTGATTTTTACCGGCGGCGGTGGCGCTTGATGGCAGGCAGACAGCGCCACTGCTGTGGCAAGCACAAGAGAGCAAGCGAGGTTGGGTGAATTGAGGGGAAAATTTTTCATTGATTTAAAGCAATCCAGAAGAGTGGTGTTATGAGCAATGAGGTAGAGCAAGTTAAAAATAGGGGGCGAGCACTCAATGTTTCGTCGATTTTGCTTTTGGTTGCGACCCTGGCTGCGGATGCGTCGCCAAGCCAGCCAGGATGAGATCCAGATGTGTCTCCAGATAGCGCGTTGAATCAACTGTCGGGCAGCCGCTCGCGCCCATTGAATACTGCCAGATGAAATGCATCAAGAGCGGCGCGATGAGCAATTCAACGACAGCATCTTGGTCAAGCGAGCGAAACTCGCCCCGTGCCACGCCGCGCTCGATAACGCGACCTAAGATCTTGCGGGCATGGGCGTAGGCAATTTTTTCGTGATATAGCGCCAGCTCAGGAAAATTGCGCGCTTCGCTAATCATCAGCTTGGGAATTCCACACAGTGGGGAAGCGCTAAAACGGGCTTGCCAGCGCGTGAGCAACTCGCGTAGCAAAGTGCTTGAATCACCGGTGAACTCATCAATCAGGTGGGCACCCTCGTCAAGAATAGGTACCACGCCTTGGGTAATCACGGCTTTGAACAGCGCTTCCTTATCTTCAAAATAAAGGTAAAGTGTGGCTTTGGAAACGCCTGCACGTGCTGCAATATCCTCGCTGCGTGTCGCCGCATAGCCGCGTTCAATGAACAATTCGATTGCTGCTGCCATCAGTTCGCCGGGGCGGGCTTCTTTTCTGCGGCGGGCGCGTTTTTTTTCTGTAGCGGCAGGCGTTGGGCGAATAATCGCCGCTTTGATAGTCATCCCAAGTTCATCCATTAATAACTGACGGGTCATTATAAATGGTGCGCTGCAAAAAAGCAACGGATGCAGGCTTTCTTAAAGGCGGGATATGTCTTGCGCCGTATCACCAGCGCCGACTTTTTGGATGGCTCGATGTGTATTCACGCTTTGTATAGAGAATCTTTCGATCCCCGACAGCAAACCGATATTCGATGGCGCACCTTTGCCCCTCATGTGCTACGGGTTGCATTTGTGGGGTCTTTCCAGTAATTTCACTCCTTCACTGTTGCCCCAAAGAATCGAGAGTCTGCCATGAACGCTAACGAGAAATTTATCGCCGCCGATGCGCTAGTTGATTCGGCCGCCATTGCCCCATTGCCGAATTCACGCAAGATTTATGTCACCGGCAGCCGCCCCGATATCCGCGTGCCGATGCGTGAAATCACCCAGACGGGCGAGAATAATCCGCCCATCAGCGTGTATGACACCTCCGGCATCTATACCGATCCCACGGCAACCATTGATATTCGCCGTGGCCTGCCCGGGCTTCGTGCCGAGTGGATTGCCGAGCGTAATGACACTGTCGAGCAGACAGGCTTGAGCTCTGACTACGGGCAGCAACGCCTGGCCGATGCGGAACTGGCCGAGCTGCGCTTTGATCTTGTGCGCAAGCCCCGCGTGGCCAAGGCAGGGGCGAACGTCACCCAAATGCACTACGCACGCCGCGGCATCATCACGCCGGAAATGGAATACATCGCCATCCGCGAAAATCAGCGTCTGGAAGCGTTGACCGAAGACTTGCGTTGCCAGCATCCGGGGCATAACTTTGGTGCGGTTTCGTTTGCTAAAAACGCGCCTAAGCTCATCACGCCCGAATTCGTGCGCGATGAAGTCGCTCGTGGCCGTGCCATCATTCCCAACAACATCAACCACCCGGAAAGCGAGCCGATGATTATCGGCCGCAACTTCCTCGTCAAGATCAATTGCAACATCGGCAATTCGCAACTCGCCTCCACGATTCAAGACGAAGTCGACAAAATGACCTGGGCGATTCGCTGGGGTGGCGATACGGTGATGGACCTTTCCACCGGCAAAAATATCCATGAAACCCGCGAGTGGATCGTGCGTAACTCGCCCGTGCCGATTGGCACGGTGCCCATTTACCAAGCACTGGAAAAAGTGAATGGCAAAGCTGAAGACCTCACTTGGGAAATCTTCCGCGACACCCTGATAGAGCAAGCCGAGCAAGGCGTGGATTACTTCACCATCCACGCGGGCGTGCGCCTGGCTTATATCCCGATGACCGCCAAGCGCATGACCGGCATTGTCAGCCGTGGCGGCTCGATTCTCGCCAAGTGGTGTTTGTCGCATCACAAGGAAAATTTCCTCTACACGCATTTCGAAGACATCTGCGAGATCATGAAGGCCTATGACGTGGCGTTTAGTCTCGGCGATGGCCTGCGTCCTGGCTCGATTTACGACGCCAACGACGAAGCACAACTGGCTGAACTCGCCACGCTCGGCGAGCTGACGCAAATCGCGTGGAAGCATGACGTGCAAGTAATGATCGAAGGCCCCGGCCACGTGCCGATGCACATGATCAAAGAGAACATGGATCTGCAATTGAAAATTTGCCACGAAGCCCCGTTTTACACGCTCGGCCCATTAACCACGGATATTGCTCCCGGCTATGACCACATCACCAGTGCCATTGGCGCAGCGATGATTGGTTGGTACGGCACGGCCATGCTGTGCTATGTCACACCGAAAGAACACCTGGGCCTGCCAGACAAAAACGACGTAAAAGACGGCATCATGGCTTACAAGATTGCTGCCCACGCGGCTGATCTGGCCAAGGGCCACCCCGGCGCGCAGGTGCGTGACAACGCGCTCTCCAAGGCGCGCTTTGAATTCCGCTGGGAAGACCAGTTCAACCTTGGCCTTGACCCGGATAAATCGCGCGAATTCCATGATGAAACCCTGCCCCAGGACGGTGCTAAAACCGCGCATTTTTGCTCGATGTGCGGGCCGCATTTCTGCTCCATGAAAATCACCCAGGATGTGCGCGACTACGCCGCCACGCTCGGCGTCTCGGAAGAGGAAGCCTTGAATAAGGGGATGGAAGTTAAAGCCATCGAGTTCGTTAAAAGTGGTGCGGAACTGTACAAACGCGCTGCCAGCTAATTTTCGTCAATTTTCGCCAATTTTCGCCAATGTCGTGACAACAGCGGTGAAGGCATCCGCCAAACACGCCCCCAGCTGCAGGCCTGACTGTGGGGCGTGTTGCATTGCGCCGTCCATTTCTTCGCTCAATAAACCAGCCCATGTCCCTTGCCAGCATTTGACGGCAGATTACCGCTGCGCCATCTTTGGCTTGCCACAACGCCCTGCTTGCTGTGGCGGTTTGCAGCCATCTTTCGAGATGTGTGGCGACACCCGCGCAGCTGCGCTCATTTGGCTAACGCAACTGGAAATCGCCACTGCGCCTTGATATCCAACATTTGATCACATAGACAAATGGCGCAGGGAAGGTTTTTGAGCATGTTAGACTCGTGCCGGACTTTCTATCGCTTATAACGTCGGTTTCCTTTTATTTCATGGACTTTTATCCACACCTGCAAGCCTTGATTCTGGGGCTGATTGAAGGGCTTACCGAGTTTTTGCCCATTTCATCCACCGGCCATCTGATTCTTGCCGGCTCACTGCTTGATTTTAACGACGAGCGCGGCAAGCTGTTCGAGATTGTCATCCAGGCAGGCGCGATTCTCGCCGTGTGCTGGGAATATCGCCAGCGCCTGGCACAGATAGGGCGCGATGTGTGGCAAAAAAGCGATGTGGCAGCAAACCTGGCCGCGCGGCGATTTGTCCTCAATATCGCCATCGCCTTTATGCCGCTCGCTGTTCTTGGCCTGGCATTTGGCAAAATCATCAAGGCGCATTTATTTACTGCACCGTTCGTCGCCAGCTTGTTGATCCTGGGCGGGCTCGTTATTTTGTGGGCAGAGCGGCGCACGCATACGGTGCGCATCCATACGATGGCAGCGCTCACCCCGCGCGATGCACTGGTGATGGGCTTGTTTCAAGCACTCGCCTTGCTTCCCGGAACATCACGCTCGGGCGCCACGATTATTGGCGGCCTGCTGTATGGCTTGTCGCGCCGCGCGGCAACCGAGTTTTCATTCTTTCTGGCCATGCCTACGTTGATTCTGGCCAGCATGTACGAGCTGTATCGCGAGCGCGCACTGCTCAGTTGGCACGATCTTGATTTATGGATTATCGGCTTTGTCACGGCGGCTGTGTCTGCCTTTATCTGCGTGCGCTGGCTGTTGCGGTTCATTGCGCATCATGATTTCACCCCGTTTGCCTGGTATCGCATCGGCTTTGGTTTGCTGATCCTCGCCTCATGGCACTGGGGCTGGGTGACGTGGGCCGCTTGAATTAATTGAGGTAAGGCTGACATGATTCTCTACCTGCACGGTTTTACCAGCGGCCCGCAATCAGTCAAGGCCCGCGCACTCGGCGAGCGCATGGCAGCGCGCGGGCTGACGGCTGATTTCGTTTGCCCGCAACTGCCCGCTTCGCCTGCGGCGGCGATAGCGTTGGCGGAGCAGCTCATTGAGCAACATCGTGAGCAAAAGCGTGAACAACATCGAAAAGTCGGCGCTGGTGATACGCCATGCAGTGGGGGAAATCACGCAAAAATAACGCTGGTCGGCTCTTCTCTCGGTGGCTTTTACGCCACCGTGCTGGCGGAAAAATTCAATCTCAACGCCGTGCTGGTAAACCCTGCCGTGATCAACCAATTACCGATGGACGATTTTATCGGCACACACCGCTGGCTTTACACCGGCGAGCCGTTTGAATTTACCGCACAACATATTGCCGAGCTGCGTGCACTCGAATTGCCGCGCTTAAGCCAGCCGGATCGTTTCTGGTTGATGCTCGAAGAAGGGGATGAAACGCTGGATTACCAACTGGCCGTGGCGTATTACGCCGGTGCGCGGCAAACCGTGTTGCCCGGCGGCGACCACAGCTTTA
>WOZP01000170.1 GCA_011620215.1 Rugosibacter sp. | reverse complement strand
CGCTTTTCCAGCTCAAAGGTATCCATATAAGCGCCTTTGGTTGCACGCCAGATGAATTGATAAAACTTTTCACCACGCTGTGGCGTATCGCTGTCATTTTCAGTATCAAAGTGCAGATGATGGGTATGCACATGGCCTATGGCGCGATGCGGGTCGAAAAAGAAAGTAGCCGCAATGTTGGCCAGAAAACGCTCGAATGCACCTCGTCTGTGCATTAGCTCGTGTGCGACGGGCAGGTTGGGTACGGCGCTAATCCAGACCAGACTGGCAAAGCAACCAAGGAGTGCAAGGTTGGTATTGGTCGTGATATCAAAGCCTGTCTTAATGCGCCAGGCAAATGTGCCATACATGATCAACATGAGCGCTACGTGCAGATACAACGGTAAATCAACAAAGAACGGATGACGGATCTGGCGGTTTTTATAGTCGTTGGGCAACATCAAATCCAGCACCAACAGAAACAGATAGGTTGAGGCACCAAGCCACACCCATTGTCCGCCAAGATAGAAGCCAAGAATAGCGACTGCCACGAGCAGTGTATTTAGGTAATAACGCAAGTAATCCATGATTTCTCCTCTGAAATTGCGATCACGGTCTAAAAAGCGCCCTCAGGCTACAAATCCGAGGGCAGCTGGGTGTGCTGAAAATTCGCTTCAGGTATAGACCGTGGTGAAAGATGGAGTGAGCTCTCGGGTGTGATAGAAAATCCCCTGACCCAGGTGTGACTCGTCCCATGTGGTGACCGGGCGGTCGGGTTGCGCAAGATAACCCAGTCCGGCAAATGTCTCATTGCGGTTTCCCGATGGGTCGAAGAAGTAAATCGTTTCTCCACGGGTAATGCCGTGACGCGTGGGGGTGACATCGACGGTAGTTTTGTTTTTCGACATGATGTCGGCTGCTTTGAGAATATCGTTCCAGTTATCCAAAAAGAAAGCGATGTGGTGCAAGCCGTTAATCGGGCCGCCGACAAAAGCCAAGTCATGCGGTGTCGAAGTGCGGAAAAGCCACGTCGCTGCTTTTGCATTTTCCGGGCCGACCAGAATCTGTTCGGAGAGATAAAAATCCAGCACTTCCATGCAGAACTTGGTATTTTCTTCCACCATGTTGATGCCTTTTTCAGGATTCATCTCGCACATCAACAGGCAATGATCCAGCCAGTGTGCGCCTGTACCTTTGATGTCATCCGGCCATGGGTCTGGGTTGATAGAGCCCACGTCCGTGTTTACAAATTCTTTTTGTGCATACAGGCGCATGTCGTGTCCGCTGGGCAGATTGAACTTCAACATGCGACCAACGAAAGGCAAAGTGTTGGCGGGTTGAAATTCTGTTTTGATGCCATAGGCTTCAATGCGAGTTTTAAACGCATCCAGGTCGGCATCACGTTCCACTTTGTATGCCACGTGGTTTATGCCAGCCTTATCTGCAGGGGAGAGGATAAGGGAATATTTATCCCACTCATCCCAGCATTTTAGATAGACATTGCCCTCTGCATCTTTGTGTGTCGTCTTCATGCCGACTACTTTTTCATAATGTTTCAACGCTGCATCCATATCCATAACGCGAATATTGACGTGACCGATTCTCATGACGCCCATAACATTCTCCTTGAATTATTTGATTGATTTCAGAGGTTAAAAAACAAACACACCATATACCGATAGGGATTCTTTCATGGTGTGGCAAAGGAGACTTTGATCAAGGTCAACAAGGCATGACTTTTCCGGGAAATGATGAAAACTTCAGAATTTTCTGTTGTGTTGATATAGATCAACCAGAAACATGGTGTCGATTGATAGGCTGACCAAAACAAAAAATATTTTTGTTTTGTTGCCAAATCTGGGGAGAAAATTTTGACTCAAATAGCGATAACACACGAAGAAGCCATCAAGCGCGCTGAATATATTGGTCAGGTGGCCGAAGAGGGGCTTTTTGAGGCGGATCGAAACAATGGCTATTCGAGCAAGCTCAAGGACGCCATTCATGAAACACAAATGCATCGTTTGCTGCGGCCGAAAAAATACGGCGGGTTTGGCCTGGGTCACGACACCATGGCTGAAGTGGTACGCACTGTTGCCCAGCATAGTGTTTCCGGTGCTTGGGTGACCTACTTTATGCCGCTGCATGAAACCTGGGTAGCGATGTTGTCGCCCAAGGCGCGCGAAGAGATTTTCGCCTCTGATCAATTCGTTTCGGATATTTTCTTTCCTGTTGGCAAGATCGAATACGTTGAAGGCGGTGTACGTATCAGCGGGGAATGGAAGTGGGGCAGCGGTATTGATTTTTGTGGCTGGATTGGTCTGGGGGCCATGGTGGATGTTCCCGGACAGCCTGGTGGTCCGCAGCCTTGTCTGGTGACAGTCAAGGTTTCCGAAGGCGAGATTGTCAAGGACTGGAATGCCTTCGGCCTGAATGGGACGGGGAGCAATACCTTCCGTATCAATAATGTTTTTTCACGTTGGGATATGGTGTTGCCGCTAGGGGCTATCAAGAAGAATACCGTACCTGTCGGCGGGGAGTATGACCCCACTGAGCCGGTTTATCGCGTGCCCTTTGGCCCGGCTTTTTGCATCGGCTTCGGGGCAATTTGTGTGGGGGCTGCGCAACGCTTACAGCGCGAACTGCACGAACGCATTCGTACCCGTCAGCGTGTCGTACTTGGCATGAAAGAGTGGGAATCCCCCGTGGCGCAGCGCAATCTTGGCGAAGTGACGACTCAGGTGGAGACAATCGAAGCGTTGTATGGGCGCTATGTCAAGCAGATGAAAGACTGGTGCACAGCGGGCAAAACAACCATTGAACCAGAAGAAGAAGCTCGCATGGCCGCTTGGCGTGCCTATATTTCAAAGATTGCATCGCAGGTTGGCTTCCGCTCGCTGGAACTTCTTGGCGGCGCTGCTGCGTATCGCGGTGATCTGGTGGAAGTCTTCGCCCGTGACTTGATGATGATATCCATTCACGTTGGCATGGCTTATGAGGATCACATGATGTTCTACGGCCGTTCTCAATATGGGATGAGTCAGCACCCGCTGGTGTGAGCAGCCAAGCTAAACATAATTTCAAGGAGTGGGAGCGATGTTACTGGTCAGGCGTATGACGATCACATGATGTTCTATGGGCGTGCGCAGTATGGGTTAAGCGCACATCAGTTGGTCTGAATCTGGTTTTTAAACTACATAAGGAGATTGAATCATGGCAGTCGTGACTGAATTAGGGTACTTGGGTTTAGGTGTGTCCAATATGGCAGCATGGCGCGAATATGCTGCGCAGGTATTGGGGCTGCAGGTGTTCGATGAGGGCGAGACGGATCGCTTTTACATGCGCATGGATTATCAGCATCACCGTTACATTGTGCATAACAGTGGTACGGATGATCTGGATTATCTGGGCTGGCGTGTTGCCGGGCCTGAAGAGTTCGATGAAATGAAGCGTCAGCTAGAAGCGGCAGGCGTTGAGTTTCGCCAGTGCGATGCGGCAGAATGCCAGGAGCGTCGAGTGCTTGATCTCATCAAGTTTTTAGATCCGGGTGGCAATCCCACGGAGGTTTATCATGGCCCGCTGATTGATTATCACAAGCCGTTTCATCCTGGGCGCGGGATGCATGGCCGGTTTGTGACGGGAGACGAGGGCTTGGGGCACCTCATCCTGCGGCAAACGGATGTGCAAAAAGCCTACCGGTTTTATACCGATGTGTTTGGCATGCGCGGCTCGATTGAATATCACCTGCAAGTGCCGCAGGCACCGGGAGTCATTGCCAAGCCGGTATTCATGCACTGCAATGGCCGCGATCACACGGTGGCTTTTGTGGGCGGCCCTGCACCCAAGCGCATCAATCACCTGAAGTTTGAAGTGGACAACATCGATGATGTTGGCTTAACGCACGATATAGTCAGAGACAGGAAGTTGCCTGTTCATTTGGGTCTGGGCAAGCACAGCAATGACCACATGCTCACTTTTTATCACGTCAATCCTTCTGGCTGGCTGGTTGAAGTGGGCGGTGTGGGCCGTAAAGCTACTCACCAGTCGGAATACTACGAGTATGACATGTGGGGTCATGACAATGAAGAGCCAGGTTATGGGCTGGATCTTCGCTTGCGCTATGACTGGTCAAAAAAGTGACGTTGTAAAGTTATCGCTGTAAAGCGCTGTAAAGTTATAAAGGTACGCTGTCGCTGTTAAACAAACGCAAAAGCCGCTCCAGCAGGAGCGGCTTTTGCGTTTTAAAGGTTATGGATAAAAGTCGGCGCTGACAGGACGGCGCTAAATAGGTCAGGAAGGATGCGCCGATATCCAGAGGCAAAATATCACGGCGGATCACGGCAGATCAGGATAGTGGCGAAACTCCGAACCACGTGGCATGGTAATACAGCACTATAAAATAGGCTGCCATGCTCACCAAGAGCATGGGTTTGCTGATTTCGCTCAAGACTATGCGGTTGCGTCCCCTCAGAATGGCGAGAAAGGGCACGTGCGAGGTTTGAGCAGCAAACGCATCCCATGTTGCGCCGAATTTTTCTCGGTATTTTCGTTCCATGTTCAAGGGGCCGATAAATCCCTGAAAGATAAAACTGCCAAACAGCAGATGGCCTGCCCAATCACCATTCACCATGAAATGCGCCAGTCCCCATAGTCCAAATCCGACCAGTCCCGGGTTGCGGGTGATGCGTAGCAACCCTCGTGCGCTGATATCTTTCGGTTGGTTCTGATTGAGAACGCTGATGTTTTTAGAAAAAGTACCAACAATCAAAAATACGAAGGCAAAAACCATCAAGACATTGGCCACTGGTTTTAAAGCCACCGCTTTGCCCCAGGTCTCAATATAAGGCGCATGGGCGTAGGCCCATCCCATCCAGATCAGGCTTGCCAGAACAGCCAGCGAAAAGAGGATGCGGAATATTTTTTCTCCGGTGATGGCAACAATCACGTGACGCAAAGGGCTGCCGGCAACCAGCCAGTGCAAGCCGAGAAACAGGCCGCAGGCCAAGACTAGGGAATTCAAAGGCAACATTTTTTCCTCCAAGGTTGAATTGACGCGGCAAGAAAAGTAACACTTTCAGGTGACGAGTGCATCAAGACAAGTACGGCTTTTTGGTTTTTGTTGACTTGGATCAAGCTAGCCACGCAATGCAAACCCTTGGCTGACAAGATAATCGATGCCTTTTGTGCGGCCACGCTTGAAGTGCCTAATGCCGCAGCAGAGGCCAAGAGTGCAACACGCGATTTTCAGCGCTCGCTGATGCTTTGAGGAGTAGGGTGCTTGAGTCAGAGGTCGCTCGCCAGAAACTCGGCGCTGGCGATACGGCAAAGCTGAAGGGTAGGCGATGTATCAGGAAAAGACGGGAAAGACAGGGCGGGAAATTATTAAATTTCCCGCCCTGTCTTTTTTGTGCTTATTCCCGTCGGCGTGGATAGCGTTGGTGGTGACACGGGGTATCGCCAAAAAACGGTATTTGGTTGACTTAAGTCAAGTCGGTTTGATTACGCCCCCCCTAGAATCAGCCAAACTTCTTTTCAGGAAGAAGAAAAAAAAGACCGATCACGGTCAATTAATCGGGAGTTGAGATGATAAATGTGGATGGTTTGATCGATCAGACAACCGGCGCGCAGCGGCGGGTGATTTACGCTGATCAAGCGATTTATGAGCAGGAGCTGGAGCGGATCTTTGGCCGGTGCTGGCTGTTTCTGGCTCACGAATCGCAGGTTCCGAACCCGGGTGATTTTTTCCGCACCTATATGGGCGAGGATGAAGTCGTGGTGGTGCGTCAGGATGATCGTTCGATCAAGGTTTTTCTGAATACCTGCACGCATCGTGGCAATCGCCTGACGCGTGCTGATCGCGGTAATGCGCGGGCTTTTTCCTGCAACTATCACGGCTGGGCGTTTGGCATTGATGGCAGCCTGGCGACTGTGCCGTTGGAAAGCGAAGTTTATTTCAATGAAATCGACAAAGATCAGTTTCGGCTGGTGCCGGTTGAGCGGGTTGATTCATATCACGGGCTGATCTTCGGTTGCTTTGACAAGGATGCGCCTTCCTTGGCGGATTATCTGGGTGACATGCGCTGGTATCTGGACGTTGCGCTGGATGCCATGCCCGGGGGGACTGAGTTATTAGGTGCGACTCAAAAAGTCATCATCCACACCAACTGGAAACTGTCTGTTGAAAACGTTTGCGGAGACGGCTACCACTTGGGCTGGTCGCATGGCGGTGCGTTGAAAGCGACGCAAAGCGGCGATTTCTCCGGCTTTACGGTGGGTAACTCCAGCGTGGATCTTGAAGGCGGCATGTCCGTTGCCGGGCTCAATGGCAATTCCGTCTTGGCGACACTGGATGGCGTTTCAGGTTATGCCTTTTATCCCAACCCTACATTGGCGTTGAAGTATCTCTCGGAGAACCGCGCCAAAGCGGTGGAACGACTGGGAAAACTGCGCGGTGAAAAGCTCTGGGGTTCGCAATTGAATCTGACCGTATTTCCTAGTCTGCAGTTTTTGCCCGGGCTTAACTGGTTCCGTGTGTATCACCCCAAAGGCCCGGGCAAGATTGAGATGTGGACCTGGGCGATTGCTGAAAAGGCTATGCCAGACGAATTAAAACAGCAAATTCTTGATAACGAGTTGCTCACCTTTGGCCCCGCAGGCCTGTTTGATAACGACGATGGCGACAATTTAAGTGCCTGCACGGTGCAGTCACGTGGCTGGCGCACGCGGCAAATGCCAGTCTTCACCAATATGGCTTTGGGTCGCTCAGGCAAGCGTGTTGGTCTGCCAGGCGATATTGCCTCGGGTGTAGTAAGCGAGCACAACCAGCGCTATTTTTATCGCCGCTGGCAAGAACACATGCAGGCCAAGGATT
>WOZP01000064.1 GCA_011620215.1 Rugosibacter sp. | reverse complement strand
GAGAAACCGCGTTACGCTGCCCCAAAAGGGGACTTGCTTTGAGGGACTTGCTTTGCGGCGTATCACCAACGCCGATACCAGCGCCGACTTTTGATCTGTGCTCAGTCCCCGCCTGTCGCCACCAGCAAGCTGCATGGCAAATGATCCAACAGCTTGGCGCTGACCGAGCCCTGGAACCAGCGTGACAGAATGCCCCGATGCGCATAACCGAGTACGACCAGGTCAGCCTGTATCTGATTCGCATACGCGGCGATTTCACTTGCTGGATCGCCATACTGAATGCAGGTAATCACCGTCAGATGCTGGTTGCGAAGTTCATCTACTGCGCTGGCGACAAGGCGTTCCAGTTCTTTCTCGCCCTGCCCCCAGACATCTGCCGCGCCTGCCGCTTCGGCAATCGCCATGCCGCCACCAGTGGCGGCGATGCTCAGCAGGTGCAGTTCCGCCTTGCACAATCCCGCCAGTTCGGCGCTTTGCTTCAAGGCGGCGGCGCTGAAGGTGGAACCGTCATACGCCAGCAGTATTTTGCGGTACATGCTAATCCTTTCAACCGGTAGCGAAATTATTCGACGAGATTTCTGGTGATGATTTTATCGGCCAGCGCCCCAGCCTGCGCTACCGAATACACCGGCACTTGCGAAGCATACGCCGGTGCTGCCGGCATCGGTGTACCCAGCATGCTGCCGTCGCGCCGGTGCGTATCAACCGTCACCAAGGTGGACAAGCCGATGCGCAAAGGATGCTTAGCCAACTCTTGTGCATCCAGCGTAATGCGCACTGGCAAACGCTGTACTACCTTGACCCAGTTGCCGGTGGCATTTTGCGCCGGCAACAGCGAGAAGGCGCTGCCGGTACCGGCGGACAAGCCCGCCACCTTGCCGTGATACTCAACCTTGCTGCCATAGATATCCGCCTCGATGGTAGCTGGCTGGCCAATGCGGATATTGCGTAACTCGGATTCCTTGAAGTTGGCATCCACCCACAATTGGTTCAGCGGCACAATGGACAGCAGCGGCGTGCCAGGCTCCACGTGGACACCCACTTGGGCGCTACGCTTGGCGATGTAGCCAGCAACGGGTGCGGGAATTGATGTACGCCGCAGCGTCAGCCAGGCTTGCACCCAGGCTTCCTTGGCGGCAAGCACATCCGGATGCTTGCTCAGATCGACACCCGCCAGCCTGGCGCGGGCCGCCATTTCCTGTTTACTGGCGATATCCAGCGCGGCCCGTGCATCGGCAACCGCCTGGCGGGCATGGGTGACTTCTTCGGCAGACAGCGTGTGGTCAGCCGCCAGCGGTGCGCGGCGGGCAAGATCTTCCTCGGCCTTTTGCAGGCCCAGTTTGCGCTGCTGAACCAGCGCCTCGTATTGTCCAACACTGGCATATTGCTCGCGCAATTGGCGCACGGTGGCGCCCAGTTGCGCTTCGGCCTTGCTCAGCGCGACTTCGGAATCCACGGCATCCAGCTTGACAACCTCCGCACCGGCTTCAACCATCTGCGTTTCATCGGCATGAATCTCACGCACGCTGCCGGCTATCTGCGAAGTCAGCACCACCAGGTTGCCGCCGACATAGGCATTGTCGGTTTCCTCGCGCTGCGTCAAGACCAGCAGATAATACGCACTGTACAAGGCAATGACGACGACGAAGGCCAGCGTAGTGCCAATCAATGCGCGTCGGCGTCTGCTGCTATTGTCTTTATTTGTGTTTTCAGTTGTCATGATGGCTGTTATTTCCTTAAAGCGATATCTGCCGAATTTGGTTTTTCCTGATCTGCTGCTACAGCTTCCGCACGGTAACCACCACCCAAGGTCTTGATCAGCGCGACCTCACTTAAAAGCTGCTGGTTTTTCAGTTGCAGGCTGAAGTCCTGCTCTTTGAGCGAAGCCAACTCTGCGCCAAGCACCGTGCCACGATCCGCCAGGCCCTGGGTAAAGCGCGCGCGCGCGCTGCGCAGCAAGGCATCGGTCGCGTCGGCTACCGCGGCCTGCTCCGCCAACTGCGTCTCCAATCCACGCAAGGTCACCCCTTCCTGGGCAACATCGCGCACGGCATCGACAATCAACTGGTTGTAATCGGCAATCAATTCATCACGCTGGGTACGCACCAGCCCAAGGTTGGCGCTCAACCGGCGACTGTTAAACAATGGCAGAGTCAGGCTCGGACCGATGAATGGTGTGCGGCTGGCCGCCGTGAATAAATCGCTCATTGAAACAGTATTCAGACCAATGAAAGCCGTCAGGTTGATCTCTGGATAAAACGCTGCCTTGGCCGCCTCAATGCGGCTCAATGAAGCCTCGACGCGCCAGCGTGCGGCTTGCAGGTCAGGCCGCCTTGCCAAAAGCTCGATGCCGAGCGATGAGGGCAGCGCATGCGGCAATGTCGGCAACGGCTGGCGCGTCAAATCCGCCAGCGCATGGCTGTCAGCACCAAGCAACGCCCGCAAGGCTTCGCGCTCACGGCCAAGCGCAGCCTCCAGCGCCGCATAGTCGGTATTCAGGCGGCGCAACTCTGCTTCCGCAACCCGTTGCTCGTCAATCGAAGCAAGGCCATGAGCCATGCGTTTTGTCTTGTCCGCCAGCAACTCATTTTGTTTGTTACGCTGCTGTTGCAGCGTCACCAGCCGCGCCCAGTCAGCCTGCAACCTGAAGTAGCTTTGCGCCACGGCAGCCGCCAGGGTCTGCTCTGCTTGCGCCTGTTCGGCTCGGCGGGCATTGATCTCACCAAAGGCTGCGATAATCTGCGCGCGCCGCTTGTTCCACCAGTCAAAATCATGGCTGGCAAGAATCCTTACCGTCGATTCTGTGTAATAACTTCCGCCAATTGGCGCCGGGAAGAAGCCAGTGCCAGAATAACGCTGGCGATTGACATCGGCAGTGAGTCTGACATCCACGCCTTCATCCGCAGCATCCAGCTTGAGCGCAGCCTTTGCCGAACCAACGCGGGCTGCGGCCATCTGCAATGAAGGCCCGTCTTGCAAGGCTTGCGTCATCAGCCGATCTAACTGTGCGTCGCCGTACGCTGTCCACCATTGCGCTTGCGGCCAGTTATCGTGCGCCAGTTTGATATCCGCAGCAAGCTGCGCACTGGCCATATCCCGCTGCGGCAATACGGCGTGATCGGGAGGAATCATGGCGCATCCGCCGATCGCCAGCAGCAGACCACACGGAAAAATTATTCGCAGTACAAACAGGTTCAATAATCGCATAGTGAAAAATTTCATGAATTTAATCGACCACCATATGTTCGACACTGGTCGGCGCATTTTTTTCCGCTGGGCGCAGCAACAATAGAAATGGAATGGTCGCCAAGGCCATGACACACAGCAGCCAAAAGGCGTTGAGATAGGAAATCATGCCGGCTTGCCGGGTAATCTCGGTATTCAATGCCAGCAGCCCTGCCGGGGTCGCGGGGTTGTAGAACGTGGCAATCGCAGGATCCTGGAAGGCCGGATTGGCATAGTTCACAGATTCCGCGAGCGTGGCATGCATGGCCTGCGTATTGCGCACCATAAGAGTTTGTATCATAGAAATGCCGATGCTGTTGCCAATATTACGCACCAGGCTGTAGATGGCCGTACCCTCGGCACGCATTTCCGGCGCGAGCGTCGCGAAGGTCGCCACACTCAATGGGACGAAAGTCAGCCCGATACCTATCCCCTGGATAACCCCTGGCCAAACGATATCGCTTTGCGCAATCACGAGCGTGTAACAGCTCATCTGCCACAGGGAAAAAGCCGTAATCACAAATCCGCTGGTCAGCAGGATGCGTAAATCAACCTTACCAACCAGGCGTCCGACAATGGCCATCGATATCATCGTGCCAAAACCGGTAGGCGCCGTTAGAAAGCCTGCGGTCATCACTTCGTAACTCAGCATATTTTGCAAAAAACTGGGAATCAGGGCACGCGGTGTAAGGAGCACAACGCCGACAATGAAAATGAATACCAATCCGCTGGAATAATTACGGTTCTTCAATAACCGATAATCAAAGAATGACTTGCCTGCCGGCCGCATTAACGTATGCACGATGAAATAGACGAACATCAATGCAAACAAAGCTGCCTCGATCCAGGTCTCTAACGAACTAAACCAGTCATTCTGCTCGCCACGATCAAGCAGCATTTGTAACGCGCCAAGTGCGATACTCAAGGTAGCAAAACCGAACATGTCGAAACGTATGCGCCGTACACCCGGCACATGTACGATATAACGCCATACACCATAAAGGGCGACGACTCCAATCGGAATATTGACAAAGAAAACCCAGCGCCAGTCATAATTCTCAGTCAGCCAACCGCCCAGCGTCGGCCCCAGAATCGGCCCGATCATCACGCCTATACCCCACATCGCCATCGCCGCCCCCTGTTTTTCCTTCGGATTGATCTCCATCAGGATGACTTGTGACAGGGGAATAAGCGTGGCACCGAATGCTCCCTGCAACAACCGGGAAAACACAAGTTGCGTCAGTGAGGTGGATAAGCCACACATCATGGAAGAGAGCACAAAACCAGCCACCGAGCCTATCAAGACATGTTTCTGACCAAACCTGTCAGACAACCAGCCAGCCAGTGGCGTCGCAATCGCCGTAGCGACAATATATGACGTCAACACCCAGGTGATCTGATCCTGCGACGCTGACAGACTGCCCTGAATATGCGGCAAGGCGACATTGGCAATGGTGCTGTCAAGCGTTTGCATGACCGTGGCCAGCATGAGCGATAGCGTGATCATCCCCCGGTTGAGGGGACGCACCGTAGCGCCGACGGCAGTAACACTGTTCACGGTATGGATTCCACCGCGATTTGCAATCGCTCCAGCAATTCAATGGCTACAGTCAGTTTGTCTTTATCGACAGTGGCCAGCAGCTCTTTGCTAAAAGCATCTGCTTCAGCTTTTACCTTGCCATAGAGCTGGTTGCCAGCTTTGGTCAGAACTATCAGGTTCACGCGCCGATCCGTCTCTGAAGGCTCACGCACCAGCAGACCGGCCTCTGCCAGCCGGTCGACCATCGCCACCATCGTCGCGCCCTCCACCGCCAAACGCTGCGCCAATTCGGTTTGCGACAACGGCTGATCTGCTCTGGCCGCAACAGCGATGGTCATCCAACTCGCCTGACTGACGCCGAGATACTTGAGTCGGCGATCCAACGCCAACCGCCAAGCACGCGCTGTGCCGTGCAGAACGCGAGAGAATCGCTCTTCGAGGGTACTCACAATAGATAGATAGGCTAATAGTTAGATTACTAACTATAATGATAGCAAAAACCTTTTAGAAAAACAACAAAGCGCTAGAGCGTGTTCACCGTAGCCAGATATAGGCACACGCCAGATGCAAAAATGCGTTGAAGCGATGAGCAAGTTTGTCATAGCGCGTGGCGAGGCGGCGAAACTGCTTGAGCCGATTGAAGAAGCGCTCAACGAGGTTATGTGCTTTGTATCGCTCGCGGTCATACGTGCGCGGGGTGCTGCGGTTGCTACGAGACGGGATTATCGCCTCAGTCCCCATGGCGTTGATATTCTCGACAAACGCCTCGCTGTCGTACCCCTTGTCGGCAACCACGTAGTAATGGACTCGACCAGCGCTGGCCCCTGATCGATATCGGCCACATGGCCGCCACTGAGGATCAAGCGCAGCGGATTTTCCAGAGCATCGACGCAGGCGTGAATTTGGTGGTCAGCCCACCTCGCGACCACTGTGCATCGCGCAACATTCGCCGATCCATTTCTCACATCCAAATTTCAGGATGCAAACACAAATCAGCTACTGTGGACAGCCCCTAGGGCATGTTTACCGTAAGTAGCAGCTGCGTCTTACCCGGCCAGCCAAAAATTGACCCCGCCGCCGACGATGACCAAGTAGGCAAAGAGGATGGCACCGAGCAGCAGGGGTTTCAGGCCGGCCTGGCGAATCAGGGTGAAGGTGGTTTCCATGCCGAAGGCAGCCATGGCAAAACTCAGACTAATGACGCCAGTCTGGCGCAGGATCTGCAGCAGATTGTCGGGCATGGCAAACGATGAGTTGATGGCGGCAAAGAGGACGAAGATCAGGGCAAACCATGGCACGGCAATGTGTCTCTTCTGACCAGCCTGCCCGCCACGGGCGAGCCAAAAGCTCAGGCCGAGCAGAAAGGGAACCAGCATCAGGACCCGGATCATCTTGACGATCACCGCATTGTGGGCCGCGGCGCCACCGATGGCGTTCCCGATGGCAACAACCTGGGCGACCTCGTGCACCGTCGAGCCGATAAAAATGCCGAACTGCGGCCGACTGCCGCCCAGCCAGGTGAAGAGCAGCGGGTAGAGGAGCATCGCTGCCGTGCCGAAAAGCATCACGGTCGCCACGGCGGTAGCTGCCTTCCTGACACTGTCATTCTCTTCCAGGCGCAGTACGGAAACTGTGGCGACGATCGCGGCGGCGCCGCAAATAGCGCTGCCGACAGCGATCAGCAGCGCCGATGCGCGCTCCATACGCAGCCAGCGGGTGCCGACGAAGTAACCGACGGCCAGGGTCGAGCACAGTATCAGCCCATCGATCAACAAGCCGGAACGGCCGGCTTCGGCGATTTGCTGCAGATTAAGATTGAAACCGTAGAGGGCGATGCCGACTCGCAGCAGGATCTTCTGTGAAAAACGGAGGCCAGGCTGCCAGTGGCCGTGTGCCAGTGCAGGCCTCAGATTGCCGAGCATGGCGCCGAGGATGATCGCCAAGGTCAGCGGCGAGGCGCCGAGGGCGCTCAGTTCGGGCCGCCGAGCCGCGAGGCTAGCCAGGACAACTAGTATGGCGATCAGGCCGAGGCCGGGGAAAAGTTTGCTTGGGAACATGGCGAGCGCCTCCGGGAGGTATGCTGT
>WOZP01000096.1:2928-6855 GCA_011620215.1 Rugosibacter sp. | reverse complement strand
GGCGCACCGGGTTTTGAATCAATGCGGTCCGCGGCAAAATAGCCGTGGCGTTCGAACTGGAAGCGGTCTTCGGCGTTGGCATTTTGCAATGCGGGTTCGAGTTGCGCCTGAATCAGGGTCAACGATGCGGGGTTGAGGTCGGCGATGAAATCACGGTCGCCAGCGCCCGGCGCCGGGCAGGAAAACAGGCGGTCGTAGAGCCGCACTTCGGCGGTATAAGCGTGTTTGGCTGATAACCAGTGAATGTTGCCCTTGACCTTGTAGGTGTCTGCACCGGGCGTGCCGGATTTTGAATCGGGCAGATACTCGGCATGCACGGCGATGATGTTGCCGGCGGCGTTCTTGTCGCAGCCGATGCATTTGATGACAAAGCCATAGCGCAGGCGCACGGTGTTGCCGGGGAACAGGCGGAAATAGCCTTTCCCGGGCGTTTCCATGAAGTCTTCGCGCTCTATCCAGAGTTCTTTCGAGAAGGGCACGGGCCGCTTGCCCCACTCGGGTTTTTGCGGATGGTTGGGTGCTTCGCAGATTTCTTCCTGCCCGTCCGGATAGTTGTCGATGATCAGCTTGACCGGGTCGAGCACGGCGATGCGGCGCGGGGCGATGTCGTTCAGGTGCTGGCGCTGGCATTCCTCAAACACGCCAAAGTCGATCCATGAATCGGACTTGCTGACGCCAACCATCTCCATGAAGTGGCGAAATGCTTCGGGTGTATAGCCGCGTCGGCGCGCGCCAACGAGCGTGGGCAGGCGCGGGTCGTCCCAGCCGCTGACGTGTTTTTCTTCGACGAGCTGAATCAGTTTGCGCTTGGAGAGCACGACGTAGGAAAGGTTGAGCCGCGAGAATTCAATTTGCTGCGGCAGCGGCGTATTCACGCAGCCGAGCTCGGCCAGCCGCGCCAGCAGCCAGTCGTAGAACGGGCGCTGATCTTCGAATTCCAGCGTGCAGATGGAATGCGTGATGTTTTCCAGCGCATCTTCGATGGGGTGGGCGTAGGTGTACATCGGATAGATGCACCAGGCGTCGCCCGTGTTGTGGTGCGTGGCGTGGCGGATGCGGTAGATGGCCGGGTCGCGCAGGTTGATGTTGGGCGAGGCCATGTCGATCCTAGCGCGCAGCACGTGTGTGCCATCGGAAAATTCACCGGCGCGCATGGCGCGAAACAGGGCAAGGTTTTCGGCTGGTGTGCGGCTGCGGAAGGGTGAGTTTTTCCCAGCTTCGGTGAGTGTGCCACGGTTCATCCGCATGTCTTCCGCCGATTGCGAGTCGACATAAGCATGGTTTGCTTCGATCAGCTTTTCGGCAAACTCATACATCCACTGGAAATAATTCGAGGCCTGGTAGAGATTGTTTTCTTCGCCAAAATGCCAGTCAAAGCCGAGCCAGCGCACCGCATCGATAATCGAATCGGCGTATTCCTGTTCTTCCTTTTCCGGATTGGTATCGTCGAAACGCAGGTGGCAGGCGCCGCCGTAATCCCTGGCCAGGCCGAAATTCAGGCAAATCGACTTGGCGTGGCCGAAATGCAGGTAACCGTTCGGTTCCGGCGGGAAGCGGGTGCGGATTCGCGCCGTGTCACCAGCGCCAGCGCTCTGCGTCCCTGTGGGAACTTTTTGTTGCGCTGCAGGGCCGGGCTTGCCGGACCAGGTACGCGCGGCATATTTTCCGGCGGCGAGATCGGCGTCGATGATATGCCGGATGAAATTAGAAATTTTTTCGGTGTCAGACATGAGTGGAGTGCGCCAAACGAAAGCAAAGAAGTGATTCTACTGGCAGGCATGAAATGCAGGCGTAAAATGACCACGATGAATTGGACAAGTCTTTTCTCGATTGGCGTTGGCGCCATGCTGGGTGCATGGCTGCGTTGGGCGTTGGGCCTGTGGCTGAACCCCTTGTTTCCAACCATGCCGCTGGGCACGTTGGCGGCGAACCTGCTCGGCGGCTATCTGGTGGGCGCGGCGGTTACGTTGTTTCACCTGAATCTCGATCTTTCGCCTGAGTTACGCTTGTTTTTTATCACGGGTGTGCTGGGTGCTCTGACGACGTTTTCCACGTTTTCGGCAGAAGTTGTGGCGCTGATTCAACGCGCCGAATATGGCTGGGCAGTGGGTGTGGCCTCAATCCATTTGTTCGGTTCTTTGTTGATGACGGGCTTGGGGATTTTGACCATACAAAAATTAGCGCAATGAGGCAGGTGCAATGAGGTTCGACGCCGAGGCGCGCCGCGCTGCACGGCCGACAATCGTCTATGACGAGTCGCTGCCAGTTACCTTGCGACGGGAAGAAATCGCTGCTGCCATTCTTCAACATCAAGTGGTCATCGTCTGTGGCGAAACCGGCTCGGGCAAGACCACGCAACTGCCCAAAATCTGTCTCGAACTCGGCCGTGGCCTGACGGGGCTGATCGGCCACACCCAACCGCGCCGCATTGCCGCACGCGCCACGGCGACGCGCATTGCGCAGGAGTTGAAGTCCGAGCTGGGGCGGTATGTCGGCTTCAAGATACGCTTTACCGACCGCGTCTCGCCCGAGACTTACATCAAGCTGATGACCGACGGCATTTTGCTGGCCGAGACACAAACCGACCCGTTGCTGCGCCAGTACGACACCCTCATCATCGATGAGGCGCACGAGCGCAGTTTGAACATCGACTTCATGCTGGGTTACTTGAAGCAGTTGCTGCCCCGGCGGCCTGATCTGAAAGTGATCGTGACTTCGGCCACGCTGGATGCGGAGCGCTTCAGCCAGCATTTTTCGGACAACGGCAAAGGCGCGCCGGTGATCGAGGTTTCCGGGCGGCTGTATCCGATCGAGACGCGCTATCGGCCGCTGGCCGAGACGCCGGTTGCATCGCTTGCGAATCAAATGCCCGGCGGAAAGGGCGCGGCGGACCGCGACATCAATGAGGCGATTGTCGATGCGGTGGCCGAGGCGCATCGGGCAGGGCCGGGCGATGTGCTGGTATTTTTGCCCGGCGAACGCGAGATCCGCGAGGCGGCCGAAGCGTTGCGCAAACACTCGTTTTCCACCATGGCGTCCGGGCTGGAAATTCTGCCCTTGTTTGCCCGCCAGTCAGCACCCGAACAGGCGCGGGTGTTCGCTGCGCATCAAGGCCGCCGCGTGGTGCTGGCGACCAATGTGGCCGAGACCTCACTCACCGTGCCGGGCATACGCTATGTGATCGACACCGGGTTGGCGCGCGTCAAGCGTTACTCGCATCGCAACAAGATCGAGCAGTTGCAGGTCGAGCCCATCGCCCGCGCCGCAGCCAATCAGCGTGCCGGGCGCTGTGGCCGGGTGTCTGCCGGTATCTGTTTCCGGCTGTATGCCGAAGATGATTTCAACAAGCGCGCCGCCTACACCGAGCCGGAAATTCTGCGCTCCAGCCTGGCCGGGGTGATTCTGCGCATGAAGTCGCTGCATCTGGGCGATGTGGAGAGTTTCCCTTTCCTCGAAGCGCCCGTGCCGCGAATGATTGCTGATGGTTATCAGTTGCTCGCCGAATTAGGCGCGATTGACGAGACCACGAAGGCGTTAACCAAGGTCGGCGTTGAACTGGCGAAACTGCCATTGGACCCAAAAATTGGCCGCATGATCATTGCCGCACGAGAGCAGGGCTGCCTGCATGAAATGCTGATCATCGCGTCTGCCTTGTCGGTGCAAGATCCGCGTGACCGGCCGCAGGAGCAGGCCGGTTCAGCCGATCAGGCGCATGCGAAGTGGAAAGATGAAAAGTCCGAGTTTCTTGCCTATCTCAAACTCTGGCAGGCGGCGGATGTGGTCTGGAAACATGAAACATCGAACAAGCAGCGCCAATGGTGCCGGCAGAATTTTCTCTCCTGGCTGCGCATGCGCGAGTGGCGCGATGTGCATGCCCAGCTGCTGACGCTGTGCCATGAACATGGCTGGCAAATTTCCAGTGCTTAT